>VHCO01000076.1 GCA_016871715.1 Verrucomicrobiota bacterium | reverse complement strand
TGCTCGGCCGGAACGCGGACCAGGACATGGAAGTGATTGGACATGATGCAGTAGGTGATGACCTCGAGGCCGCAGAAAGTGGCCAGGCGCCGGAGGAGCCGGACCATGGTTTCCTTGCCGAGGTCATCGAGGAGACGTTGGGCGCCGACAATGCGTGAGACGCAGTGGTAGACAGCGATGCGGCCTTTGACTTTGATGCGGGCGGTCTTCATAAGTGGCGAGGAGGCTACTTGGGGTTAGCACTGCTGTCAACAACTAAAACAATGGTAGATAGAAATATGTATGAGTTACATAGGGGATTGGCTGCGACTCGTGACACACCGACTCACGTCTCAGTCCCGCGCGCAGAACCGCGGTGGGGGATTGAATCCGTATAACGGATCGGCAAGCTCATCACGGGCTAGGCCAACGAGCGCGGGAGCGCCGGCGGCTGGCTGTTGGCCGAAACGTTCGGCAGGGAAGTCGCTTGGGCGCTGCTGGCCGGTCGAGATCTGCGATTGAAGGTCGAGGGGGCGATCGTGTGAGGCGGTTATGTGCGCCACTCGACGCTCGCGCTGGTACAGTTCGGCTACTGGCGGACCACGGTGGGTTGGGCACGGGCGTGCGCGCGGCGGCAGCCCAGGTGCTCGAATGGTTGCAGACACCGCCAACTGTGGTGTGAGCGCGTTGCGAATGCGAAGGGGGCGCCCGCCGGTGGGTGGCTCACAGGGCGGATGCCCCATGACGATCCAGGCCTGCGAGTCGGGCTATACCAGCGGCGCGGCGACTAGTTTGCGCTTGGCACCGGCGGCAGAGCCGACTCCAACCGAACGGCGCCCACGCCAGCGACAGCCGCAGCCACGCGGTGCACCTCCTCGTCCTCTTCGCAGAGGTCGCCGCGGACGATGACCGTGCCAGCGCGGGCAGCGACCTCGACCTCCAGGTTGCTGGTCAGGGCGTCTCGAGCCAGGGCAGCGCGGACGCGGCTGGCGAGGATGAAATCGCCCATGGACGCCTGTCGGTCGGCGGTGAACTCGAAGGCGCCCTCCTTGATCATGGCGGCGACCAGTCGGCAGGCCTGTTCGACCGAGAGGTGCTGCAAGTTGACCACCAGGTCATACAGCGAGGGATCCTCCCAGTCGACACCGTAGAGGTAGCGCGTCCACTTGCTGCGCTGGTCATCGACCTTCCTGATGTGCGCGAGGGCTTCGGGTCGGCTGAGGTTCAGCCGCTGCTGGGCCTCGCGCAGCCGGAAGTCGAGGGGGGCAATCACCCGGACGCGAAACACCGTCAGTCCGCCCTGCAACAGGAGGTGCCCGGCCAAGCCGTGATAGACGGCGTTGCCCTTGCTGAGCTCCTCGAGGAGCGCGGCCTGGACGAGGGCAAGGTAAATGTAGCGGCGATGGTTCAGGGTGGAGACGGCGGCGGGCGCGGTCTCGAGGGCGCCAAAGAGCTCGTCTGGGGAAATCGTGCGGATCGAGGTGCGCTGGGTCACGACGTCGCGGTCGATGCAGCGGTAGTTGAGCCGGCGCGCCAAGCACTCGGCGAGCTGTTTACCTCCGCTGAAGGATCCGCGGGAGATCGTGATGACGGACATGGGGAAGGAGGGGTTAAGATTTCAGAAGGCGCGCAGCGCCCGCAGTTTGGCAAAAACGGCCTGACGCAGGCCGGCACAGGCCCGCTGGGGGGCGGGCCTCATCCACTCACAGAAAGCGCGATTGTCCTGGATTTTCACTCTACGAAGATGTGGATCTGCTCATCGGCCGGCAACGTCAAGCCGATTCGCCGGCCGATTCGCCGGCCGACCTCGAGCTCCGGCCGACAGTGCGACGGCCGACTCGACATCGGCGGCCCGGCGGAGGCCGACGTTGGCGATCACACTCTGGATGCTGCACGCCTCCTGGGGTCGCCGCCACGGCGTAGTGGCCGCGGTCGCCACCGGCGCAGGCGCAGCGCGTTGCCGATGACGAGCAAGTCGGACAAGCCCATCGCGGCCGCGCACAGCACCGGGCTCAGGAAGCCGAGCGCCGCCAACGGCACCGCCGCGGCGTTGTAGCAGAAGGCCCAAAACAGGTTCTGCCGGATCGTCCGCAGGGTCGCCTGAGCCAGGGCCAGCGCTTCTGGGATGGCCTCGATGTCCGAGCGCAGCAAGATGATGTCCGCTGCCTCGCGCGCCACATCGCTCGCTCGACTCACTGCGATCCCGAGGTCGGCCTGTTCCAGGGCGGGCGCATCGTTGATGCCATCCCCGACGAAGGCCACGCGTTGCCCCCGCTGCTGGAGGCGCTGGACCAGGCCCGCTTTCTTCTCCGGCTGGACCTCGGCGAACACGTTCAACGCGGGAATGCCCGCTTGCTGGGCCACCGCTGCCGCGGTCGAGGCGTGGTCGCCGGTCACCAGATAGACCACCTGACCGCTAGCCGCCAAACGCCGGACGACCTCTGCCGCATGGGGTTTGAGGGTGTCCCGCAGGGCCAGCACGCCCAGGAGGTGATGCTCGAGCGCCAACCCCAGGACCGTGGCGCCCTGACGCGACCACTCGGCGACAAATGCCGCCGCCCTTTCCGGTCGGACCCCGCCTTCGAGCAGCCACGCCAAGGAACCCAACCGCAGCGTTCCTCCCTCCGCCCGCGCCTGCACGCCTCGGCCGCGCAGCTCGCGCCATTCGGTCAAGAGAACTTCCGCGCCTGACGCTGGCGGTTCCCTGGTGGGGTCGGGCGCTGGCTCTCGCCCAAGCTGTGCCACTGCCTGGCTTAAGGGATGGCTCGAGGGTGCCGCCACGGCCGCTGCCAACGACTCGATCGTCGCCCCCCGCACCGGCGCGGGCCGGAGGTCCTCGACCGCCGCTACGCTCACATTGCCTTCGGTCAGCGTGCCGGTCTTATCGAAGAGGATGGCGTTGATGCGACCGCTCTTCTCGAGGGCGGCGCCGTCGCGGATCAGAATGCCGCGGCGCGCGGCGACGTTGGCGCCGGCCATGATGGCCGCCGGTGTGGCCAAGCCCATCGCGCACGGGCAAGCCACAATGAGCACCGCCGCGGCATGGAGGCAGGCTGCCGCCAGCGGCCCGGCCGGCAGGATCACGTGCCAAAGGTAGGGTAGCAACCCCTCGTGAACGGCCCGCGCGCCCGCGAAGTCGAGCCCCCACCAGCACCCTGCCGCCAGCGCCAGCAGGACGACCACAGGCACGAAGACACTGCTCACGGCATCGCCCAAGCGTTGGATTTGGGCGCGACTGCTTTGCGCCCGTTGGACGACGCCAATGATGTGCGCCAAGGCCGTGCCCTCACCGGTGGCGGTCACCCCCATGATCAACCGACCGTCGCGGTTCACCGTGCCGGCATACAGCGTCATGCCCGGCCCCTTTTCGACCGCGAGCGACTCGCCGGTGAGCATCGCTTCATCCACTGCCGACTGGCCCTCGATCACCTCGCCGTCGGTCGGGACACGATCGCCGGGTCTGAGCACCACCCGGTCGCCCACTTGCAGTCGCGCCACCGGCACTTCGGTCTCGATGCCCGCCGCGCTCAACCAGCGGGCTGTGGCGGGCGCCAAGTCCAGCAAGGCGCGCAACGAACTGGCGGCGCGCGCGCTGGCTTTGGCCTCGAGCCAATGGCCCAAGCTGATCAGCGTCAAGATCGCCACCGACTCCATGAAATACACGTGAGTCCCCCAGCCGGCCAGCAAACCCCACACGCTGTAGCCGAAGGCCGTGGTCGAACCCAACGCCACCAGGGTGTCCATGTTGGACCGGCCCACGCGCAACTGCTGCCAAGCCCCCCGGTAGAACCTGGCTCCGCACAACGCCTGCGCCGGTAACGCCAGGGCAAACGCCACCCATTGGAAGACCGGGTTCATTCCCAGCGATAAGCCCCACTCCCCAACCATCAAGCCCACCATGACCACCCCGCCAAACCCCAGGTTGAACGTCCACCCCTCGAACACCCACCCCCACCTCGACCCTCCCCCATCGCCGTGCGCCGCCGGCTCGACCGCCTCTGCCGGTCGAGCCTCGTGCCCCGCCTTCTGGACTGCCTCGAAGATTGCGGCTGGACGCGCGACCCGATCCGGCTTCCAGCGCACGGTGGCGCGACCGGGTTGCAGTTCAACCACGGCGCTGGCCACGCCGTCGACTTCCTCGAGGGCAGCCGCGACTCGGCGCGCACAGCCTTGGCAGGTCATACCGCTGATGGCGACTTTCAACATCAACCCGTCGGAGTGGGGCGTCGGTGGATCTGATGGCATGGCACGAATCCGATCGATGGCCTATCGTCTCGGTCCTGAATATGGCATAGCCGTCAACAGTCCGTGAAGAGCGTGAACACCTTAGCCCATCCCGCGCGGCCTTCCGCGCGATCGCTCCACCGCGTGCCCCAAACGCCCACACCGGCGGCCCCGCCCGGACCCACAAGACCGGATGTGCCTTCCTGGCTCCGTTGCCTCTGCGCCGTCGTTGCCGGCGCCGGCCTCGTTTCGCTTGGCTCGACCCACGCGGCTGAGGCCGCCCGTCCAGCCTCCCCCGCAACTCCCGCGCCCCCACCGGTCGTGATCCAAGCCGGCGACGAATGGATTCCGCTGCAGGCCGAGCTCGAGATCGAGCCGGGGTCGGCCTTGGACTTCTCGAGCTTGAAGCTAACCGATGCGCCCGCGGGCAAGCACGGCTATGTGATCGCCCGTCCCGACGGGCAGTTTGCCTTCGCGGACACTCCCGATCGGCCCCAGCGGTTCTATGGTGTGAACCTCTGTTTCGGGGCGCACTACCTGGCGCACGCCGAGGCCGACCGCTTGGCCCAGCGCCTGGTGCGGTTGGGTTACAACACCGTCCGCATCCATCATTACGAACGCGACCTCGTCCAGGGCCAACGCCCTACCACCACCTTGAATCCGGAGAAACTCGACCAGTTCGACTACCTGGTGGCGGCCCTGATTCGGCGTGGACTTTACCTCACGACCGACCTGTACGTGTCACGCAGCGTGCCCTATCGCGAGGTGGGGATCGACCGCGACGGACTGATCCCGATGAACACGTACAAGATTCTCGTGCCCGTGCACACGGGCGCCTTCGAGAACTGGAAACAGTTCAGCCGCGCGTTCCTCGACCACGTCAATCCCTACACCCAGCGCCGATATGCGGAGGAACCGGCGCTGTCCTGGCTGGCCCTCATCAACGAAGGCAACTTCGGCAATTTCTTCTCCGAACTCCGCACCATCCCGGAGTGGACGCACGCCTGGAACCGGTGGCTCACCCAACGTTACCCCACTCGAGCCGCCTTAGCCGCTGCCTGGGGGACCGGACTCGAGCCGGCCGAAGACCCCGCCAGCCAAACGGTCGCCCTCCCCACCCGGTTGCAGGCCGAAGGCCTCCGCGCACGGGATGCCATCGCCTTCCTCGCCGACACCGAGCTCGCCATGGTCGAGAGGATGAAGCGGTTCTTGCGCGAGGAGTTGGGCTGCCGCGCCCTCATCAGCAACGCCAGTTCTTGGACCCGGTTTACCACCGACCAAGGGGCCCGCGCGGTCTACGACTACGTCGACGAGCATTTCTATGTGGATCATCCCCAATTCCTCGAAACCTCGTGGCGGTTGCCCAGCCGCTGCCCCAACACCAGCCCGCTGGCCGAAGGCGCCCCCGGCGGACGCAGCATTGCCTTCACTCGCCTCTTCGACAAGCCCTTCGCCCTCACGGAATACAACTACTCCGGTCCCGGCCGCTTCCGCGGCGTGGGTGGCATCTTAACCGGCGCCCTGGGCGCCCTCCAAGGCTGGGGGGGCATCTGGCGCTTCGCCTATAGCCACAGTCGCGACGCCATGTTCACACCGGCCCGCATGGGCTATTTCGATCTCGCCACCGACCCGCTCAGCCAGGCTGCCGACCGGGCCTCGATCTGTCTGTTCTTACGCGGCGACCTGGCGCCCGCGCCTCACAGCGTGGCCCTGGTCATGACGGCAGCCGACCTGGCCCAACCCGCCGCCCGCATCCCCACCCTGGCACCCCGCTGGCATTGGCTGGCTTGGGTGACCCGGTTGGGCACTCAGATCGTGCCGACCCCCGGCGCTCCCTCGCTCCACACCGCCCTCCTGCCGCTGGCCTGGCAAACACCCGCCTCCGCTTACGATCCCCACCGGGCCCTCGCGCTCGATCCTTATACCGTTGACTCGCAGCGCCTCATCGCCGCCCTCGATGGCCGCGGCCTGTTCGACCCCGCCACCGCCCCCAACCCCGACCTCAAGTTCTTCCGCAGTGAAACCGGCCAGATCACCATCGACGGACCACACGATCGCCTCGGGCTCGATACACCCCGCACGGCCGGCGGCTATGCCCCGGCTGGCCAGACCCTTCACGCCCCGCACGGCGGTGTGCGCGCCGCGATCGCGGGCAGCGACGCGACTGTCTGGGTCAGCGCCCTGGATGCTCACCCCATCCGAGCCAGCCGCCGCCTGCTCGTCACGCATTTGACCGATCTCCAAAACACCGGCATCCGGTACGCCGAACCGGCCCGCCAAACCCTCCTGGACTGGGGTGGCCTGCCGCACTTGGTGCGGGCCGGCCAAGCCGAAGTCGGCATCCAACTCGAGGCCCCGGCTGCCTACCGCGTTTGGGCCTTGGCCCCCAGCGGCAAACGACTCGCCCAGGTCCCTTCCAGCACCACCGACCGCACCCTCCAGTTCCGCGCGGATGTCGCCGGCGATCCCGCCACGGGCGCCCGCATGCTTTACGAAGTGGCGATCCCGTAAGCCACCTGCCACCAAGCCCCGGGGAGGACGCCAGTAGCAGTCCTTCAGCCTCCCGGGCCCCAGCGGCTAACTGCCGCAGGGTGGGAGTGAGGCTCCCACCCTGCGCCTCCTCTCCTCGCTCGGCGTTTTAAGGGCGTGTTCGAGCGTCCGGGCGAGGCGGCTCGCCGAGAGCATCCCCTCGCCAACAGGACCCGGTATGGCCGGCGCTGACCTCGCAACCCACGCGCGAGGCAACCGACCGGCCGATCATCGATCGTTGGTCACGGATCAACGCGCATCTTATCGCAGTCAGCGTGTTTGAATATCGTCATTTCTGCTGAGACGAGATTTGCCATCGTGGAGGACAAAAAACGGCTGGAGCCGCCATCCGAAGGCACGGCCCTCCAAACGATCTCGGTCGCAATCGGGTTTTGACCTGCCGGGCCCAATCTGTTATGTCGCGGGCTGAACCTGGCGATTGGCCTTTGCCGCCCTAGGCGCGCAGGTCGTCTCCGACACAGGATGCACACACCGTGAACCGAGAATCGGGAATTGCGATATGAAGAACTTGCGCAGCTTCAATAACACCTTGGCCAGTGCGTTAATCGGCGTGGGTTGGCTCGCCGCCACGGAAACTCGAGCGGACTCGCTGGACCTGGTCTGGCAGGTGGCACCCACGGAGCGAAGTTACGTGACCGTGGACCACCTCGAGCGAGGGGTAGCCATCAACCCGAGCAACGGCAACGTCCTCCTGCTGAGCCGTGCCGGC
The DNA here is from genome assembly GCA_016871715.1 of Verrucomicrobiota bacterium. Lineage (GTDB taxonomy): Bacteria > Verrucomicrobiota > Verrucomicrobiia > Limisphaerales > J093 > VHCO01. The sequence goes on along the minus strand of VHCO01000076.1, from coordinate 21,706 downwards.
GGTCCACAGATCTATGTGCTCAACGGGACGGATGGCACCGACGGGTCGGCGCAGTTGGGGATTCCGCGCGTCCTCAGCCAATTGGATGAGGGCGGTAACCCGATCGTTGCCGGCGGCATCTACGCCCTGAATTTGGTCGGCGTTGCCGAGGACGGTGTGGTCTACGCCTGCAACTTGTCGATCTCCGCCACGCCGCTGTTCAAGGTGTATCGCTGGGCCAACGACGGCACGGACACTTCGGTGAGCCTGGCCTACGAGGGCGACCCCAGCAGCGGCTTGGGCGGTTCGGGCCAAGACATCCGCTTCGGCGACAACTTCGCCGTGCGGGGCAGCGGTCCCAATACGCAGTTGGTAGTCTCGGCGCGCAACGGCAAGTACCTGGCCCTGCTGACCACCACGGACGGCATCGCCTTCACGGCGAAGACCTTCACCACCGACACGCTGGGGAAGATCGGCCTGGGCATCGCCTTTGGCGACGGCAATACCGTCTGGGCCAAACTCAACGGGCAACCCCTCGCCCACGTGCAATGGAATCTGGCCACCGGCACCGCCACCACGCTGCGCTCGATCCCCACCTCGATCGTCGGGATCGGCGTCACCGGCATCAGCTACGACCCCGCCACCAAACGTCTCGCCGCGGTGAGCTATACCGACCACACCCTCTCGGTGTTCGACCTGACCGATCCGGCCGCCCCGGCCCGTATCGGTAACGCCCTGCCCTTCCCGGTTGCCAACCCTAATGTCAACGGCACCTCGGCCGCCAGCATCCGCGGCGACCGAGCTGTGGGCGTCGACACGAACAGCGGCTTGCTCGCCGCCAAGGTCACCCTTTCAACCGTGGCCGAACCGCCGGCGATCGATACGCACCCCGCCAACCTGACCGTCCTGGTCGGCGGCACCGCCACTTTCTCAGTGGTCGCACAGGGCACGCGCCCGCTCGAATACCAGTGGCGACTCGAAGGTGCCGACCTGGCGGGCGCCCAAGCCGCCACCCTCACCATCCCCAATGTCCAAGCCACCCACGCCGGCGCCTACACGGTCCTGGTCAAGAACGCGGCCGGCCAAGTCGAAAGCAACCCAGCAACCCTCATGGTCAACCCCTTGGTTGTCTCGGATGCTCTCACCCCCAAGTGGAAGATCGCCCCCGGCGAGAAACCCTGGCTCAACACGGACGGGTCGCAGCGCGGCCTGGCCTACAACCCGGCCAACGGCCACGTCTTGGTCGTCAGCCGCTCCGCGGGTAACCAGATCTACGTCCTCGATGGCCAAACCGGCCAGGAACTCCACACGCTCAACGTCGATCCGACCATCGTCTTCGGCGGCACCTTTGCCCTCAACATGGTCGGCGTGGCTGACGACGGCGCGGTTTACGCCTGCAACCTCACCACCGCCGGCACCACGACGCCCCTGGCCATTTACCGGTGGGCCGACGACTCCGCCGCCGCCTTCCCCGAAGTCGCCTTCCTGGGTGACCCCGGCAATGGCACCGCCAACCGATGGGGCGATTCCTTCGATGTTCGCGGCGCCGGCGTGGACACCCAAATCGTGGCCGGCTCGCGCAATGGCACGGCCTTCGCCGTCTTCACCACCTTCGACGGCTACCAATTCATCCAAACGGTGGTGGACGTCCCCGACGCCACCGCCGGCAACTTCGGTCTCAGTGTCGCCTTCGGCGACGGCAATTCCGTCTGGGGCACGGCCACCGGCGCCTCCCTCCGCCGTGCCAGCTTCGACCCCGTCACAGGCGCCGGGGCCACCCTGCACGTCTACGACACCGCCATCCCAGGCGCAGTCTCCTTGATCGCTTGGGACAAAGCCCATCAGTTCCTCGCCGGCATCACCCTCGAAAACCCGGATACCGTCCGGCTCTACGACTTCGCCGACTTCGACAACCCGGTCTTGATCGACCAGGAGTTTTGCGCGGCGGACAATCCCAACGTCAACGGAACCGGCGCGGCGGATTTTGGAGGGAACATGCTCTATGCCCTCAACTCGAATAACGGCATCGCGGCCTTCTCCGTGAAACGCCCCTCCGCCACCCCGCCCAATGTCGCCGGCGCCAAGGTCGTGGGCGCAAACTTCGAGTTTACCGTTACCGGCCAAGCCGGCCAGACGTTCGGCGTCGTCGCCTCGACCGACCTCAAGACCTGGACGGAAGTGGCTGGCGTGACGGTGACCGGCCCCAGCGGCACCGCCAGCATTCCCATCGCCGGACAGCCGTACCGCTTCTTCCGCGCCGTGGTCAAATAGCTCGACGATGCCGCTCCCGTTTCCGTCCTGGTTGCGCGGCGCGCGGCGCAGGGTCACTGGGCGCGCCGCGCGCCCGGTGCATCGCCTCGCCTGCTGCACCCGACCACCGCCGCCGGTTGTCTCTCGACGGGGCTTCACCCTCATCGAGTTGCTGGTGGTGATCGCGATCATCGCCATTCTGGCGGGCCTGCTGCTCCCGGCGCTCGGCCGAGCCAAGGCCAAAGGGCAGGCCATTGCTTGCCTCAACAACCTCAAACAACTCACCCTCTGCTGGGTGATGTACACCGACGACCACAACGGGGTGCTGCCCCCGAATGAAGCCAGTGGGGAAATCAGCCTGCCGGGCTCCTGGATCGAAGGCGATGCCAAGACCGACCGCGACACCCGCAACATCGAGCGCGGTGTCCTCTTCAAGTACAATACCTCCGTCGCTATCTACCGCTGCCCAGCCGATCGCGCGAAAGTCACCCGCTTCCCCAACCTGCCACGCACCCGCAGCGTCGCCATGGGCACCGGCCTAGCTCATCATAACCCCGAGCTCATCCCCAACCCCATCTACCGCGCCGCGGGCATCGTCGATCCCTCGCCCAGCCAGGCCTCGGTCTTCCTGGACGAAGACGAGTGGAGCATCCAAAACGGTGCCTTGGGTATCCTCCCTCCCGACATCGCTCAACACTTCTACTGGAACCTGCCGGCCAGCCGCCATAGCCGCGGTGGCGTGCTCACCTTCGCCGATGGCCACGCCGAACTCTGGCGTTGGGTCGACCCCCACATCGTCGCCGCCTCAGACACCATCAAGCAGTCCTACCAAGCCTCTCCTGGCAATTATCAAGTCCGCGTCAACAGCCTCCCCACCGATCGCGACCTCAAGCGAGTGCGCGCAACCGTACCGCCACGGCGCTGAGCCGGGGCTCCGTCCGACCTGAACCGAGGTCCAGACCAGGGGATCATGCCCCGCTACCGATGAACGCCTGGGATGGACGACCGTTGGCTGGCAGGGCGCGCAGTCCGCTGCGCGCCGCCAATCGTTGTGAACCCTGGCGGCCCCGGCGCGCAGCGGACTGCGCGCCCTACCGCGCCGAGGATGATGAGGTAGGGCGGGCTGTCCCAGCCCGCCGTCGAGCACAGCCTACGCTGGCCGTCATCGTGCGGCGCGCAGCGGACTGCGCGCCCTGCCGCCGGCGGGTCGTTCATCTCGTTGACTCATGAGGAGGCTGGACATCCATCTTCATCCCAGGGCCCGCGGTTCGGTCGCCGGCCTGCTTTCCGAGTTCGCCTCTCCAAGCTCGCATTTCCAGGGTCGGCACGCCCTGCGGTTGGCTGCTCTCGCCATCGCCGCTGGCCTGGCTGCCTTCAGCGTGGGCGCCCAAGAGTTCCGCGGCCTGTGGGTCGACACCTTTCACCCCGGCATCAAGAGCGCCGCCGAAGTCCGACAGTTGGTGGCTGACGCGCGCGCCGGGCACTTCAACGCGCTGATCGTCGAGGTGCGCAAACGCGGCGACGCTTACTACCATAGCCGCTTCGAGCCGCCCGCCAACGACATCGTCCCGGCCGGTTACGATCCGTTGGCTGACCTGATCGCGGTCGCCCATTCCGGCGCGCCGCGGCTCGAGGTGCATGCCTGGTTAGTCACTTACCCGCTCTGGAACGGCCAGACCAGCAAGCCGCCCGCGCCGACTCACCTCTTTAACCAGTGGCCAAGCTGGTTGATGAAAGACGGCAGTGGCAACACCTGGGACGGCAGCAATCACCAACTCGACCCCGGCCATCCCGGCGTTCAGGAGCACCTTTACCAGGTGGCGCTCGACCTCGTCTCGCGCTACGACGTGGATGGTCTTCACTTCGACTACATCCGCTATTCTGGCACCGCTTGGGGTTATAACGAGGCGGCTCTGAACCGCTTCAACCGACGCTTCAACCGCACCGGCCAACCTGCCGCCGGCGACTCGACTTGGCTACAGTGGCGTCGCGACCAAGTCACCGCGCTCCTGCGCCGCGTCTACCTCTCGACCCTCCACCACAAACCTGGGGTCAAAGTCTCCGCCGCGACCATCACCTGGGCCCCGGGCATCCCCAGCACCGCCCAGTGGCCCTCCAGCGCCGCCTATGCGAGTGTCCTGCAGGATTGGCGCGCTTGGATGGCCGAAGGCATTCTCGATCTCAACATCCCGATGGCGTATTTCCGACAGGAAACCCACGCCAACGACTGGAATCTCTGGAGCCAGTTCGCCAAGAACCATCGCTACCGCCGCCACGTCGCCCTCGGCGCCGGCCTCTACCTTAATACCCTGTCGAATTCACTCCTCCAGTTGCGCTCGACCCGCACACCCACCGCCACAGGCAACGCCGCTGACGGCCTCGTCGGCTACTCTTACGCCGTCTCGAGCAAAGACAGTAACCGCGCCACTTTCCTCAGCGCCTTGACCCGACCCAGCGCTCTCGACCCCAATCCGACGCCGATCTTCCAGGCGGCCGTCACCTCGCCCGCGATGCCCTGGAAAACCGCCCCTCAGTTCGGCCATCTCCTCGGCGTGGCCGGCTACGCGCCCGCCCCGCCAGGCCTCGACGCGATCTGGGTCCGCTTGAGCGGCCCCGTCAGCAAGTCCTTGCTCACCGACGCGCACGGTTGCTTCGGTGCCGTCGATCTGCCCGCGGGTAACTACACCCTGACCGCCCAAACCGCCGACTCCTTCTCCCACCCCGTCCGTCTCGCCATCGAACCCGGCGCGGTCACCACCCGCCAAGTCCTGCTCGTGCCCCCAGGAGGTGGCGGACTCCTGTTCAACCTCGCCGTCCAACCCGGAGCCAGGAGCGCCCTCGTCACCTGGCAAACGCGCGACCCGGCCAACTCGCGCGTGGACTACTTTCGGCCGTTCGACGGTGAAGGAACCGCGACCCGTCTGTTCAACTCCCAACCGACCACCAACCACAGCATCCTGATCTCGGGCCTCGCACCGGCCACCACCTACTTCTTCCGCGCGCAATCCCAGTCCCAAGCGCGGTGGGAAATCACCCCCACCAACGCCTTCGCCACCGCCGGCCAACTGCTCGCCGTCCCCAGCCTCGACCCGGCCTCCGGCCGCTGGCGCTCCGGGACTGCGCCCGGCGAGGCCCTGGATGGAACCTACGCCTACGCCGACACGGTCTCGGGTAACCCCAGCGCCTCGGCCACCTTCACCCCTAACATCCTCACGCCCGGCCGCTACGACGTCTACGCCTGGGCGCCCGCCCGACCCCACCACTCGACCCGCGCACCCTTCGAGGTCGTCTGGCACGGCGGTGCCGCCACCGTGCTCCTCGACCAAACCACCGGCGGGGCAGCGTGGCGGCTCCTGGTCAGCAACAAGCCTTTCCAAAAGGGCGCCCACGGTTTCGTGCGCCTGGCAAACCACACTGGCGAAAGTGGCCGCGTCGTCGTGGCCGACGCCGTCCGCTGGGTCTATGTCGGCGGCCAAGACCCGCCCGCGCCCAACCAGGTGCCCGAGTGGTGGACCCAGCATTACTTCGGCGTGCCCGTCCCGGCAGCCGCAGACCCAGACCAGGACGGATTCTCGAACCGCGCGGAGTTTGTCCTGGGCACAGACCCCTCCGACCCCGATTCCCACCTCGCCCTCTGGATCGAGCCCCAGGGTGAAGGCGAGGCCAACCACCCCATCCTCTTCCGCCCCGTCCACGCCGGCCGCACCTACCGGCTGCTGCGGACCACCGACTTAGCCGCGGGCCTCTGGGAGGAGCTTTCGGAGCCAGCGCCCATCGCGGGCGCGGACCAAACCGGTCGCTTCCCCGGGGTGGGCGCGGCTGCCCCGCAGGAGTTCTTCCGCTTGCAGGTCACGCTCGACCCGTGACCCACAGCGTCTCCGACACGACCGAGGCTGCATCCGTCAGCGGTGTGCGGGCTCACTTGCCGAGCAGTTCTTGGAGCTTGTCGCGGTAGCCACGGCTCAAACTCAGGCGGGTGCCGTCGCGCAGGATGACCACGTAATCGCCGTGGAACATCGGCTGGAGCTCTTTAATGCGCTCGAGGTTCACGATCGTCGAGCGACTGATCCGCATAAACTGGGCCGAAGCCAACCGGCCCTCGATCGAGGCCATCGTCTCGCGCAGCATATGCGATTCCTTGCCCACATGCAGGTTCACGTAGTTGTCCGCTGCCTCCACCCAGTCCACATCCGCCGCCTTCACAAACAACACCTTCCCACCCGTCTTAATCACCAAACGGTCGCTGGCTCGTGCTTCCGGTCGCATCTCCGCCAACAACGCCGTCAGCTTCTCGTTCAACTCACCGCTCTGCGCCTGCTCGAGTCGCACGCGGGCGCGGCTCAGGGCCAACGCGAACCGTTGCCGATCGAACGGCTTGAGCAGGTAATCGACCGCATGCACCTCGAAGGCGCGGACCGCATGCTGGTTGTAGGCCGTCACAAAGACGATGGCGGGCACCTTGCCCCCCGCAGCCACCGCCTCGAGAACGCCGAATCCATCCAACTCGGGCATCTGGATGTCCAGAAACACCAAGTCCGGCTGCTCGCGCATCGTCGCCGCCACCGCTTCATGCCCGTCACCGCATTCGCCCACCACCTCGAGGTCCGCTTCCCCCTCGAGCAGATTCCGCAGACGCTCGCGCGCCAACGGCTCGTCGTCCACAATCAAGGTTCGGATTTTCATACGCCCATACGCCCATCAAACCACCCCTAGACTCGCTCGGCTCCTCCTGGCCCCACACGGTATGGCAACCGCAGGCTCACCACCAGGCCGCCCCCGACCGCCGCGCGCAATTCGCAGCGCTGCCCCCGGCCGTACAAATGCTCCAGCCGCGCCTGTGTGTTCGCCAGACCCACCCCCGCTTGGAACGGCTTGCCCGGCGCCAGTCCCCCGCCGTTGTCGCGCACCTCGAGCTCGAGTTGGTCGCCCTTCCGCTCCGCGCGCAACTGAATGCAGCCGGGCCGGCGATGCGGCTCGAGCCCGTGGCGAATGGCGTTCTCGACTAACGGCTGCAGCACCAGGTTCGGCACTTGGGCCGCCAACGTGTCGGGTGCGACCTCCAGCTTCACGCTGAGCCGATCGCCAAAGCGCGTCTGCTCGATCTCGAGGTAACGCCGCAGGAAATCCAACTCCTGCGCCAAGGGCACCTCGTTGGCGTTCGTGTTCTCCAGCGCCAACCGCAGTAACTCGCTCAGCCGCGCAATCATCCGGTCCGCCGCTTCCACATCCTTGTGCACCAGCGCCGAAATCGTGTGCAGGGTGTTGAACAGAAAATGCGGATTCAACTGCATCTGCAACGCCATCAGCTTCGCTTCCGCCAACCGCCGCTCCAGATCCGCCGTGCGTACCTCCCGATCGCGGAACTTGCGGTAGTAGTCGAAGCCTAAACTCACGCTCACAATAATCCAGTAAATCAGCAGATTCAGGAATGTGTTCTTCAGAAACAACCGTTCCGCCGTCCCCCAGAAGGTCGTTGTCATCCCTAGCCACGGGCTCTGCAATTGCCCCACCCCAGCCCGAATCAGCACGTACGCCACACAGACCAGTAAACTCGCCGCGGTGTGAATCACCGCCAGTTTCGCCCAGTGCCGCCGCTGCAGCGGGAACCGACGCGCAAACCATACGATCGCCAGCGACAACAACGCCCACACATACCAGTCCCCTAACGTGATCCCAATCGCCTGGCTCCAAGTGACCGTGTAGTAACCGAACAGGGCGCTCGAAAGGTAGAACTGGCTCGCGAACGACAACCCAATGACCGTCCAAAACCCGATAAACAAGCCCCACGGAATCAGGTTCTGTCGCAGTCTTAACGCCAGGCTCATGCGGTTCTCGTTGCCCCACTAACTAGGGCCGCGCCATCTGAGCACGATCCGCCCGCCCGAGCAAGCCACCCGCCGGCCCTAACTCAAACCGATCTCGTGAGGAAACCGCCCCATGCCCAAGCTGCCCCCCCGGCCCGCCATCGCCACGGCCCTGAGCCCCAGGTCGATCCTCCCCAGGGCCCACCGTGCCACCCCGCCTCGAACCTGGCTGCGCCCAACCGATCCCTGTCGATGTCCTCCGTCCCCTCTGCCAGCGGCGGCCAAGTGCCCGGCTGTCCGCACGCAGTTGGCCATGTCAACCTCTATAAACCCGGCGCATAATTTGATTGTCGTTCATCGCCGCCGCTAGCCTTCTTGACCCAACGGAGCTCCAGCCTGCCAACCGAGCGCCGATGTCAACCTCGATGAACCCGGCGCATCATACGATAGCGATGCTAGCGATAGTGGCGCGCCAGCACCGCTGGCCTGATCGACCCAAGGGTGTCAACTATAACTCTCCTCTCCTGCATACGATCAACCAGACCTTGCCGCGCATCTCCTGGGCGATCTGCCTAGAGGGGCTTCCCACCCACGACACTCCCTCCGAACCCTATTCCATTCCGACCTGGCGTCAGGGCGCCGATCGAGTCGGCAGGCGCCCGAGCAGGACCAGCAGGCGGCGGATTTCCTTCAACCGGGCGCGAGGTTCCTGCTTGGTGAGGCGCGGGAAACGGCCGCCCACCTGGACCCAGTCCCCTCCGCGGGAGACCATCAGCCGATCCTCGCGGGTCTCGATCGTCGTCAGGCCCTGGCTGGCCGCGAGAATCTTCAGCTCGGCGACCTGCAGCAGGAGTTCGACCGCCTTCGGCAACGGGCCGAACCGGTCCCGCAGTTCCCGGCGCAAGGCCTCGAGGGCGGCGTCGTCGGTGGCTTGGGCGAGTCGGCGGTAGACCTCGATCCGATGCTGGGGCTCAGGGATGAACTGCAGCGGGAGGCAGGCGGAGGCCAGCCCACGCTGCGCCGAGCTCAGGCCAACGGGGCTGAGGTCCAGGAAATCGAATCGGACGGCGACCTCGAGGCGGGGGGGGCGCGGTTCGCCTTTGAGAGCGGCGATGCTTTGCTGGAGCAATTGGCAGTACAACTCGAACCCGATGGCGGTGATGTGTCCGCTCTGCTGGGGGCCGAGGAGGTTGCCGGCCCCTCGCAATTCGAGGTCGCGCATGGCGATTTTGTAGCCACTGCCGGGGGTGGAGAACTGCTTGATGGCGGTAATGCGCTTGCGGGCGTCGGCCAGCAAGCCGGCATGGCGCGGGATCAGGAGGTAGGCGTAGGCCTGGTGCTTGTTGCGCCCCACTCGCCCGCGGAGCTGGTAGAGGTCGCTGAGCCCGAACCGGTCCGCTCGGTCAATGATGATGGTGTTGGCGTTGGGGATGTCGATGCCACTCTCGATGATGGTGGTGGATAGGAGGACGTCAGTCTCGCCGTTGACGAAACCGGTCATCACCTCTTCGAGATCGTCCGAGTGCATTTGGCCATGGCCGATCTCGAGGCGGGCCTCGGGCACGAGGGTCTTGAGCCGCAAGGCTACCGTCTCGATGTCGAGCACGCGGTTGTGGAGATAGAAGACCTGGCCGCCCCGGCGCAACTCGCGCTGGATGGCCTCGCGGATCAACCGCTCGTCGTATGCGGCGATGACGGTCTCGATGGGGAGGCGGTCCTGGGGTGGCGTCTCGATCGTGCTCAGGTCGCGCGCACCGGTCAGGGCCAAGTACAAGGTCCGGGGGATGGGTGTGGCGCTGAGGGTGAGCACATCGACGAGCTGGCGCAGTTGCTTGAGCTTTTCTTTGTGCAGGACGCCAAAGCGTTGCTCCTCGTCGATGATCGCCAGCCCCAGCTCTTTGAACGCCACGTCCTTTTGCACCAACCGGTGCGTTCCGATCACGATGTCGACCGCGCCTGCGGCCAGGTCGCGCAGGACGCGTTCTTGCTGGGCCCGAGTACGGAAGCGCGAGAGCAACTCGAGGCGGACGGGGTAGTCAGCCATGCGCTCGCGGAAGGTGTTGAAGTGCTGCTGCGCCAAGACGGTCGTAGGGACCAACACGGCCACCTGCTTGCCGGCCAGGACGGCCTTGAACGCCGCGCGGATGGCCACCTCGGTCTTGCCAAACCCGACATCACCGCAGATCAAACGGTCCATCGGCCGGGCCCGCTCGAGGTCGCGTTTGGTGGCGGCGATGGCCTGCAGTTGGTCCGGGGTTTCTTCGTACACGAAAGCACTTTCGAACTCACGTTGCCAAGGGGCATCGGCCGGATAGGCAAACCCGGGCTGCGAGTCGCGGGCGGCCTGCAGGCCGAGGAGTTCCGCGGCCAGATCCTGCACGGCCTGGGCGGCCTGCGCTTTGGCTTTCAGCCAACGAGTGCCCCCCAGGGTGTGGAGCGGCGGTCGGCCCTTGCCAGCCCCGACGTACTTGCTGACCAGGTGCGCCTCGGTGATGGGGACGTAAAGCTTCGGCGGCGTTTGGCCGTCCTCACGGGGCGCGTATTCGATCACCAGGCATTCTTCCCCCACGCTCTGGCCCGCAGCGATCGGGGGATCGCCTCGGCGGGTGGGGGCCGGGGTCAGCCGTTGCAGGCCCAGGTACCGGCCGATTCCGTGCTGCAGATGGACGACATAATCTCCTTCCTCTAGTTCGGTGAAGTTGATGTCGAACGCGGAGCGGACGGCCGCAGCGTGCGGCGATTTGAGCCGACGCGGCCGTTGGACGCGGTAACGCCCAAAGATTTCCGCGTCGGTCACCACCACGCGCCTCGCCGCGGCGCACAAGAAACCGCGCGCCAAGGTGCCCAGATGGGTCCACCAGAGGTGCTGCGGATCGCGGATGGCGGATAACGGGTCGGGGCGCTGGGGTCGGACTCGAGCCCGAGAGCTCGTTCCCTCACCGGCCGGAGGCTCGGTGTGCGTGCGGGTTGCCGCACCCGCGGGGGAGGGGGATGGGGCGGCTGGCGCCAAGCCGTACTCATGCCAGAGTTCGTCGAACCGCTCCCGCTCGCCGGTGTTATTGCAGAACACGTGCACGGAATAATCCTGGCGCAGCCAACGGTGGAGTTGAGCGAAGAACTCACGTCGTTGGGCCTCGGCCAGCGGCAATTCCGGCGCGTGCGAGCCCAACGGCCGAAAGGCCTCCAAGCTGTCCAAACCCAACTCGCACCCCTCGCGGGGCGAAGCGGCCGTTGCATCCTCCGCACTCGCCGACACGCGCGGAGCGGCGGGCGATTCGTCTGGTTCCCGAGCCGCGGGGTTGCCCTGGCTGGTGGCGGGGAAGTCCGCGAGGGCCGGGGCGGCCGGTGTCCGGTCCGACTCCACCAGCCCGAGCAAGGTGAAGCCGGTGGCGGTTGCCTTCGTCTGGAACTGTTCCCAGGGCAGGAGGAAAGGGTCGCCGGCTCGCACCCGGCTGGCATACGCGCGGGCGCGCTCGGCCAGGGCATCGGGTTCGCAGAGGACGATGAGGGTGTCCGGCGGGAGGTACTCGAGCAACGATGCAAGCGGAGGCAGGTTTCCCGGCGCAACGCCGACCACGGGAGGCGCCGTCGCCTGGGCGGCTGCACGACGCGGGAGGCCGGACCCAAGCCCGGGAGTCGCGGGAGTCGGTCGGGGACGAGAGGAAGCGGCGGGAGCGGTTTGCAGAGCGCGTTTGAGCAAGCCGAGTTCGCCGGCTGGTGGGAGCGTGATAGCGGAGATTTCCTCGCGCGAGATCTGGGTATGGGGATCGAAGTGGCGGAGCGATTCGAGTTGGTTGCCGACGAACTCGAGCCGGACCGGCCACGGGCTGGTCAGGGGAAACACGTCCACGATGCCGCCCCGCAACGCCAAATCGCCCTTGGAGGTCACCTGCGCTTCGGGTTCGTAGGCTTGCTCCTCGAGCCATTCGATCAGATCGAGCGGATCGAGCATGTCCCCCTTCCGCATCGACCGCACCCGCGCGCGCAACTCGGTGCGCGGAAAGCTGCGCTGCAGCAGCGCCTCGACCGACGCGACCACGATCGGTGGGGTGGGCCAGATCCCGCCTGTGCAGCCGGACGCCGCCCCCTGCGGTTGGAGAACGCGAGCGTCGAGGGCGACGAGCGTCTCGAGTCGTTCGGCGATCACATCGACGTGCGGCAGCTTGTCTTCCTGCGGCAAATCTTCCCACGCGGGATAGAACAGCGGCCGGGGGCGAGGTAGCACCCGTGTGCCGTCTTCGGACCCCGCTGTTGGGTCGGCGGCGAGGCTTCCGTGGCTCGCGTCACCGGTCCCCACGTCCAGCCACGTGAGCAAGTCCTGGTGGTAACGTTCCTGCGTCTTCGGGTCGGCGGTCACGATCAAGAGGGTGCGCTCAGGCTGCAGGCGGTGGAGGAGAGCGCTCAAGAAAGGCTGGGCGGCCGCGTGGACCCCCGACGCCCGACACACGCCCCCCGCCTCCAAGCGCTGGCGCAAGGATTGCACCGCGGGAGTCTGGGCTACAGCGGCGAACAAGTCGTCCACCGGCGTCACGGTCTCAAAGCACAAGCCACTCGAGGCTGAGCCTCGCGCCACAGAGCGCACGCGTCAAGGTGTGGGCCCAGCCCCTGCGCGGGCGGGGAGCTTGAGCATCCGACGCAAGTAAGCGCCGGTGCGCGACTCGGGGCGGCGGGCCACCTGTTCCGGCGTCCCAGCCACCACCAACCGGCCGCCGCCGGTCCCTCCGTCCGGTCCCAGGTCGATGACCCAATCGGCCTCGGCGATGAGGTCCAGGTTATGTTCGATCACGATCACGGTGTGTCCGGCGTCGACCAAGCGCTGCAGCACCTCGACCAAGCGCCGCACATCCGCCATGTGCAAACCGATGGTGGGTTCCTCGAGCACAAAGAGGTTCCCGCGGCTCGCCCGCTCGCGCTGGGGCATCGGTTCCTTCAGGCCGGCCAACAGATGCGTGACAAGCTTAACCCGCTGAGCCTCGCCGCCGCTGAGCGTCGGGCTAGTCTGGCCGAGTTGGAGATAGTCGAGCCCCGTGTCTCGCAACGCTTCCAGGGGCCGCCGGATGCGCGGGAAACTGGCGAAAGCCTCGAGGGCCTCGGCCACGCTCAATTCGAGGACCTGGGCGATGTTGCGTCCGTGAAACTCGAGGTCCAGGGTCTCGCGATTGAAACGCCGGCCGTGGCAGGTCTCGCACCGCACGAAGGCCGGCGGCAAGAAGTTCATCTCGAGCTTCACCGTCCCGGCCCCTTCACATTCCGGACACCGGCCCTGCGCGCTGTTGAATGAGAACCGCCCGGGGCCGTAGCCGCGCAAGCGCGCCTCGGGCAGTTGCGCGAAGAGCCGTCGAATCTCATCGAAGAAGCCGACGTAGGTGGCCGGGATCGAACGCGGGGTGCGACCGATGGGAGACTGGTCCACCTCGTAGACCGACTGAATCTGCTCGTGCCCCGCCGTCAACTCGCCCGCACCGGGCGGGGGCGGTTCGCCACGGGCGCGCGGCTTGGCCCGGCGCGCCGCCAGCGCGGGCAAGAGACATTCGCGCACCAGGGTGCTCTTGCCCGAGCCGCTCACCCCGGTGACAAGCACCAACCGGCCCAAAGGGAAGCGAATCTCGAGCCGGCGCAGGTTGTGGCGCGCGGCGCCGCGCAGCACGAGCCACCCTGGCGGGCCCAGGCCGTTGCGCTGGCAGTTGGGCGCGCCCGCCACCGGGCGCCGCGCGCCGCGGGCCGGGAACGATTTCGCCGCGCGCAGGCACTGGCCGGTGATCGAATCCGGGTGCCGCCGCAACTCGGCGAGCGACCCGCAGGCGACCACTTGGCCCCCATGCACGCCCGCTCCCGGCCCCAGATCGATCACGTAGTCCGCCTGCCGCAACGTGGCCTCGTCATGCTCGACCACCACCAGCGAATTACCCCGCGCCTTGAGCCGGGCCAGCGCCTCGAGCAACTGTTCGTTGTCGCGCGCGTGCAAGCCAATGGTCGGTTCGTCCAACACGTACAAGACGCCGCTGAGGTTCGAACCGAGTTGGGCCGCCAGCCGAATCCGCTGGGCTTCACCCCCTGAAAGCGTCGTCACCGCCCGGCCCAACTGCAAGTAGCCCAGCCCAACCTCCACCAAGAACCTGAGCCGCTCGCGAATCTCCGGCAAGATGTCACGCGCAATCGCCGCGGCCCGGCCCGTCGCCCGCAGACCCGCGAAATAATCTCGCGCCGCGTCCACGGTCGCCTCGTGGAAGGTATCCAGCGTGGGCGCTCCCGCGAAGCCGCGCGCGGAGGAGGCGAGCCCCTCGGCCGGCAAACGCACGGCGCGAGCCACGGGGTTCAAGCGCGCCCCGCCACACTCCGGACACAGCTCCCGCCGCCCTTCCATCCAACCGAACCAAGACTCTTCGATGGCATCGGCGCGAGCGCCGCGGTCCACGTCTTCGGGCAGATAAAACAGCTCGCCAAACCCGCGGCAACGCGCGCACCAACCGGCGGCCGAGTTGTAGCTGAACAGCTTTGGATCCAAAGGTGGGAATGAGCGACGACACCCCGGGCAGGCGCGTTCCGTCGAGTGGATGCTCAGTTGACCGGCTCCATCCAGGGCGTACAAGACGCCTCGCCCCACCTGCAGGGCCTGGTCAACCAACGGTTGGAGCGCGTCCGCCGCGAGCGGACCCGCTGCCCTCCAGCGCCCGCGCCCCAAAGCCGGCAGGGTGCCAATCACCACCTCGACATTGTGCTCGCGAAACCGGTCCAGGCGGAGCGCCTCATCCGTGCTCCGCAGTTTCCCATCGGCGCGGAGTTCCCGGTAGCCTTGTTTGGCCGCCCACGCCCCCACTTCCGTATGCCAGCCCTTGCGCCCCCGGACGACTGGTGCCAGCAACCGCAGGGGACCGCGCCGACGCCACTCCCGCTGCAGCGCCGCACCCACGGCATCGCGTGTTTGGCTTTGGACGGGTTCTTGGCAGTCGGGGCAGTGTTGGACCCCGAGCCGGGCGAAGAGCAACCGGAGAAAATGGTGGACCTCCGTCACGGTGGCGACCGTGCTCTTCCCCCCGCCCCGCGAGTTGCGCTGTTCGATGCTGACCGTGGGCGGGATCCCCGCGATGCGGTCCACGTCCGGCCGGGATAGCTGCTCGACGAACTGGCGCGCGTAGGCGTTCATCGAGTCCAGGAAACGGCGCTGCCCCTCGGCAAACAAAAGGTCGAACGCCAGCGTGCTCTTGCCCGAGCCGCTCACCCCGGTCACCACCACCAGCCGCCCCCGGGGGATGCGGACCGTGAGGTTCTTCAGGTTATGCTCCCGCGCGCCCTGAACCGCAATGTCGCCGTCCGGCGCCGCGAGATCCTCGACATCATGTCGCACGCGCCACTCTTAGCACCCCTGGGCCCGAGCGCAAAACCTGTTTTCTGCGCTATGCGCTTGTGCAACGGCGTTGCCCTTGTACTTTGTCCGCAAAACATTCATGCACGCGAACCTGGAAAACGGCGCCGTCCTCGAGAAGACCCTCGAGCTCTGCCAAACCTTAGTCAGCCAACCTGAGTTCCTCACGCTCCGCCGCCATATCGACACCTTCCTCGCGGATGATGTGGCGAAGGGCCTTTATCAGGCTGTGGCCGAGAAGGGCGAGTACCTGAACCACAAACAACACAGTGGCACCCGCCTCGCGCCCGAGGAGATTGCCGACTTCGAGCAGCAACGCGATGCCATGGTCGCGAACACCGTTGCCCAGGCGTTTCTCGAGGCCCAGCAGACCATGCAACAGGTCCAACAAACCGTCTCGCGCTACGTCACCAAGACCTTCGAGTTGGGTCGCGTGCCTGCCCCCGAGGATTTCGAGTCTTGCGGGCACGGCTGCAGTTGCCACTGATCCGGTCTAGGGTTTCAGCAGAGCCGGACCAGGCAGTTCGGCCGGTGTCTCCTGGGCCGGTTCGGCTCGCTTCGCCTTGGCTTCGGCTGCCAGCAGATCCTCCAACCGCTTGACTTCGTCGAGTTGCTTGGCGGCCAAGGGGTGTTCTTGCTTAGCCGCCGCCTGGAACCATTTCCGGGCCTCGACCAGGTTCTGCTCGATCCCATCGCCTTTCAAGTAACGCAGGCCCAAATCGTATTGGGCTGTGGCCGAGCCGGCCTCGGCCCGCTTCTTCTGGAACTCGATAAGCCGGTTGACCGCCGCATCCTTCTCGGCCTTAGCCTTTTCGGCGTCCGCAGGCGCGATCGGAACCACGGTTTGACCGGGTGGCGTAGGGGACGGCACGGGGACGGGGCGAGTGGGTGCGCTGGGAGGCGGCGTCAGCGGGGCAATCCGCTTCATGTAATCCCTCGGTGCCCGGTACTGGGCTTCGATCCCCGGGACGACCACAAGCGCCCCCAGCCCCAGACTCAACCACGCCATCCAACCGCAGCTTCTGCTACTCATAGCGATAACGCACCTCACCGTCCCACAGATCCGCGCTCGCCGACAAGCCGAAAAACGCCCATCGAATCCCGCGATCCCGCGACCACGGTCTCTGGTGGCTACAGGGCTGAAGTGGAGCTTGTCGAGGAACGGTGCCCGCGCGCTGGTGCGACGGCGTACTACCACTTCCATCCGCAGCGGTCCTATCATGTGAAACCACCGCCACGACCTCCAGGAGGTCATCGATGGAGGTCATCGAAGGTCATCGAACGAAGATGTCGCCCCACAACTTGCCCCTTTGACCTGCGCCGATAGCGATAGCGGCTTGGCACAAGAGCCTCTCGGTGCATTCGGTGCAGGAATCCCAAAACGGTCGGCGCACGTTGATCGCCGCAAGACGCTGAGGGCAAGACGATTAGGGCAAGATCCGTAGGGCAGAACCGCCGGTACGGAACGACTTAACACATCTATTCATTCAATTGCACTGGCAAATCATAGTTGACACAGTCTGTTCAATTGCACTGGCAGATAATACTTGACAGTTGACAGTCGGCTGTCGAGTCGCGCCTTGGTGGGATTCGCGAGATAGAGGATCGGATGGGGATGGCCACCATCAGTCAGCGATCAGCGATCAGCGCCGTCGAGCGAGGTCAAACGGCTTCTTGTGCTGGGCCATATCAATGTGAGTACCGGTAGCAATACTAGAAACCCGGTTTAAAGAAGTTGACATCGAGAGCCCATCCAGCCGACTGGGCCGGGCTGTACGGATGAGACCTTGGCTGAAGGCTGGATGGCTGAATGAATGGCTGAATGAAAAAGTTGCTCTTGGCACAAGGGACGCTTTTATGCTTCTTTAGACGGCCGCATGACACTTTGCTTTTTTGTATCGAACAGAGCGTTCGCCGCCATGGCCGCGGTTTGGCTGGGGTGGACCGCGGCGGGGCGAGCATGGGCGGCGCCGGCGGCTGGACCTCTGCCGCCGGCGGCGGCTGGGCCAGTCGATTTCGCTCGGGACATCAAGCCGTTGTTGGAGGCGAACTGCCTCACATGCCATGCGCATGGGCAGCGGAAGGGGGGGTTTCAGATCGACACGCGCGAGCAAATCTTGGCTGGGGGCAACTCGGGCGCTGGAGCGGTGGCAGGCGACAGTGCGGGGAGCCTGTTGATCCAGCTTGTCGCTGGGCTGGACGAGGACCGGGTGATGCCGGCCAAGGGGCGGCGGTTGACCGCAGAGCAAACCGGGCTGCTGCGAGCGTGGGTCGATGCCGATTTACCGTGGCCGGAGGGCATCGTGTTGGGTCGCGGTGTCCAGGCGCCACTGGAGCCGCGCCGGGTGCCGTTGCCGGCGGCGCGGGGCTCCCTCGCGCATCCGATCGATCGGCTGCTCGAGCCTTATTTTGCGGCGCAAGGTTTCACGCCACCGGAGACGGTGTCGGACCGCGTGTTTGCGCGGCGGGCGTATTTGGACACGATAGGGCTGTTGCCGACGCCGGCGGAGCTGAGGGCGTTCGAGCGAGAGGAGGGCGAGGGCAAGCGTGAGCGACTGGTTCAACGGCTGCTCGGTGACCGGGCGCGCTACACCCAGCACTGGCTGAGCTTTTGGAACGATTGCCTGCGCAACGACTACCGCGGAACGGGTTACATTGACGGGGGCCGCAAGCAGATCACGCCTTGGCTGTATTCGGCGCTGGCGACGAACCTGCCTTTTGACCGGTTTGTGGCGCGCCTCGTGGCTCCCGACGAGCACTCGGAGGGGTTCACCCAAGGGATTGTCTGGCGCGGGGTGGTCAATGCCAGCCAGCGACCCGAGGTGCAGGCGGCCCAGAACCTCTCGCAGGTCTTCCTCGGGATCAACCTCAAGTGCGCCTCGTGCCACGACAGTTTCATCAACGATTGGAAGCTGGCGGACGCCTACGGTCTGGCGAGCATCTACGCGGAGGAACCGCTCGAACTGATCCGCTGCGACACGCCCACCGGCCAGATGGCGGAGCGTAAGTTTCTGTTTCCCCAGCTTGGCGCGGTGGTCGAGAGCACGAACCGGGCGGAGCGGCTCGAGAGCTTGGCCGAGTTGCTGACCCGGCCAGCCAACGGTCGGTTAACGCGCACGTTGGTGAACCGACTCTGGGCGCGCTGTTTCGGCCGCGGCTTGGTCGAGCCGGTGGACGAAATGGACAACGCCCCTTGGCACGCGGATCTACTGGACTGGCTGGCTTGGGATTTCGCCGAGCGAGGCTACGATGTGAAGCGGCTGATCGAGCTGATGTTGACGTCGCGCGCCTACCAACTGCCGGCCGTGGGCGGCACCGAACAGCTCGATGAGCAATTCGTTTTTCGCGGGCCGCTGGTGCGCCGGCTTTCGGCCGAGCAGTTTCTCGATGCTTTGTCCGCCCTGACAGGGCGTTGGCACGCCTTGCCTGCCAACACCGACATCGATTTCTATGCCGGTGTCGAGAGCGTGCGCGAGCCCGCGCCGCGGACGCGCTGGATTTGGGCCACGGCCGATGCCGCGGCGGCGGTGCCGCCCCAGACGATCTACCTGCGCCGGCTGTTCGAGTTGCCGGCCAAACCAGAGGAATCGTTGGCGGTCGTGGCGGCGGACAACCGATTCACGCTGTACGTCAATGGCCAGCAGGTCGGCTCGGGCGACGACTGGCACAAGCCGCGCGTCATCGACCTGGCGCCACACATGGTCGCTGGGCCGAATGTCTTGGCCGCTGCCGCGACCAACGGCGAGGTGAAGGAGAAGGACCCCACACCCAACCCGGCCGGCTTCATCTTTCAGGCTCGCATCCGGAGTATCCGGTCGCAGGCGACGCAGAGGGTGCCGGGCGACCTCGAGGAGCCGACCGCTTGGGATTTGGGCTCGGACAGCACCTGGCTCTGCGCGACCAACCAGGTGGAGGGTTGGGAACGGCTCGAGTTGGCGGCGCCGGGCTGGCAACCGGCGGTCGAACTCGGCGAGGCAGAGCTCGCCCCGTGGCGGTTCGAGCGGTCCCTGGCGGCCTCGTGGTCGAGCGCGGCGCAGCACCGGAAGGTGCGGGCGGCCTTGGTGCCCAGCGACGCCTTGGCAACGGCGCTGGGCCGGCCGAACCGGGAACAGGTGAACACGACGCGGCCGACGGCCGCGACGACGCTGCAGGCGCTCGAGTTGACCAATGGAAGCACGCTGGCCGGGCTGATCGAGGCTGGGGCAGCCCATCTGCTGGCCGCGCCACAAGCCGCGGACCGGCCCCTTGCAGCGAAACTGCTCACGCACGCACTGGGGCGCGAGCCAACGGCCGACGAACTCGAGGTGGCGGTCGAACTGCTGGGCGATCCGGTCCGCCGCGAGGGGGTCGAGGACTTCCTGTGGGTCACGGCGATGTTACCCGAGTTTCAACTGATTTACTGAGGTGGGTCAGGCGCGCGCGACTGAGGCCGGATGGAGCCACCGACCGAAGCCGAACGGCGCGTGCCGCCACCTTGACGTTGACGATGACGAATCCAACCGAGTTGTGAGCCTCTATGAACCTGCCTCGTTCCACTTCACGATCGCGCCGTGACTTCCTGAAGGCGGCCAGCGCCGCTACGCTCAGCGCGTTGGCCGCGGGTTATCCCCGCCGGCTCTCGGCGGAGAGTGCGCCTAGCCCGAAAGCCACGGCGGACGCTTTGATTGTGCTCTGGATGGGCGGCGGCATGGCGCACACGGAGACGTTTGATCCCAAGCGGTACACTCCGTTCGAGAAGGGCCTCGAGTCCCAGGCGGTGTTGAGCACGTTCCCGGCGATCGACACGGTCGTGGACCCCATCAAGTTCTCGCAAGGCCTCGAGAAGTTGGCGCGGGTGATGGACCGGGGCGCGCTCATCCGCACCTACACGGCCGGGGACCTCGGTTTCATTCTGCACTCTCGGCACCAGTATCATTGGCACACGGGCTATCCGCCGCCGCAGACGGTGGCGGCGCCGCACCTTGGGGCGGTGGTGGCGAGAACGCTGGGCCCGTTGAACCCGGTCGTGCCCCCCTTCATCAATATTGGCCAGCGGTTCGACGTGGGCGAAGGCGAGGAACTGAAGGCCTTCACGACCGCCGGTTTTCTGGGCAGCGAGTTCGGCCCTTTCAACATTCCGTTTCCCGACCAGGCGGCGGATGCGGTTCGGCCCCCGGCGGGGATGAGCCCAGGTCGGTTCCAGAGCCGGGAGCGGTTCCTCAAGCGGTTGGTGGGTGCCAGCCCGATCGGCGAGCACGGCAGCGAGTACCAGCGCGAGTCGCTCCTGCGGTCGCTCGAGAATGCGCATCGGTTGTTGAACGCGCCCGCGGCCCGCGCCTTCGACTTGGCCCTTGAACCCCTCGAGAAGGTGAGGCAGTACCTGCCGGAGGGTGTCGATCCCGGCCGGATGGTTCGCGCTTCCCAGAGCCGGGACGGCTCGTACGAGCGCAATACGATTGGGCGGTTCGGTTTGGGTTGTCTGTTGGCGCGCCGGTTGCGCGAGGTGGGCGCGCGCTACATCGAGGTGACGACCGAGTACATCCCCTTTTTGAATTGGGACACGCACGAGAACGGTCATACCCGGCTGGTGGACATGAAACGCCAGATCGATGCCCCGGTCTCCCAGCTCATCCTCGACCTCGAAGAGCGCGGGCTGCTCGAGCGCACCCTGGTGGTGTTGGCTAGCGAATTCAGCCGCGACATGATGACCGAAGGCAAGCCGGACAAGACCGTCAAGAATCAGGTGGAGGTCCCGGACAAGATCGAGGACCTCAAGCACTACGGGATGCACCGGCACTTCACCGATGCCGGCTGCGTGTTGCTCTTTGGCGGCGGGATCAAGCGGGGCTTCCTGTACGGCCGCACGGCCGACGAACGCCCGGTCAAGAGCCTCGAGTTGCCGGTCCACATCGAGGATCTTCACGCCACCCTTTACACCGCGCTCGGCATCTCGCCCCAGACGGCTTACGAAATCGAGCGCCGCCCCTTCTACGTCACGCGCGACGGCCTCGGCCAGCCCATCCGCGCGCTGTTGACCGCGCATGCAACTTAAGTAGAGCCTGTCCCAAAAACCGCGCTTTTGACAGTAGCATTCGTGAGCCTTTATGGACGCATGAGGATACCGAATCCGTCCGTCGCCCCGTGACTGACTTTTCCCGTTCCGGGGCGAAACACCGCCGCACTCGAAGACACCGCCTCCGTGGTGAAGCTTTTTGGAAAAGTGAGGGGCGGCCTTTCAGGCCGCCAGCGGCCTCTGCCCGCCCTTCCTCCGGCTGGGGCAAAGTTGCTGCGGCGCTCGCGGGCAAAGCGCATTGTAGATGCCCTCGGCCTC
>VHCO01000075.1 GCA_016871715.1 Verrucomicrobiota bacterium | reverse complement strand
CCAAGTGAAAAGACCGTGCCGTGGCCCCCAATCCTTAGCGAGGTGGGGCAAGGGATTCGAGCGGACCCGCTCAAGCTGGGCGCTCACGTGCCGATAGTGACCATGGGTGTCTCGGGTCAGAGCGCATTGGCGATGGCCGGGATGCCTCGGGCCGGGACCATCGGTTTGCCCGGCCCCCACAGGGCGCCCGGGCAGGTGGTCTGGCGACCCGTGGGAGGCACGCGGTGCCCCGTCCTCACGGCCGCCCTACGTCCGAACCAGGCCACAAGGTAGAGCGTATCTTCAAAAAAACTGACGATCAGCCGAAGTACTGGCAAGACCATGGACGGCCCAACCCAACGGCCCCCCGAGGCCCCCGTCGACAGCGTGCCGCGGACTGCGCTCAGTTTTGCCTCACGCTTCCATCGCGACGGTGCCCTCCCGCGGCATAGCCGGTTCATCCCTCATGTCTTGCGCCGCACCCTGCCCCAGTCTGGCGGGCGCACGACTGCCGCCCTCTCGGTTGGGGGAATCCAGGCCGGCGCGGTCTGGCTGCTGGCCTGCATGGCCTTGCTTGCGCCCGCCCTCGCCACCGCCCAAGTGGTCGAGGAATACACCTACACGGTCAATGCCCAGATCCCGGATTACCCGGACGAGTTCGGTTACGAAGACATCCGCACCGTCTCCGGCTCGGCCATCAGTATCATCGGCGATGTCAACGTCTATCTGACCATCACCGGCGGGTACCTGGGCGATCTCTTCGTCAGCCTGTCCCACGGCTCCGGCTACGCCGTCCTGCTCAACCGCCCCGGCCGTCGCAGCGGCGACGCCCTCGGCTACGGCGACAGCGGCTTGGACAACGCGCTCTTTGACGACGCCGCCAGCGACGGCGACGTGCATGTCTACCGGTTGACGTTGAGCGGCGATCATACCACTCCCCTCGGCGGGCCCCTGGGGGGGAGTTGGGCGCCCGACGCCCGCACGACCAACCCAACCTCCGTGCTGGACACCGACGCGCGCAATGCGCTGTTGAGTTCGTTCAACGACCTGGGCACCGATGGGGAATGGTCGCTGCGCCTGTTCGACTACAACGCGGGCGGCACCGCCACGCTGGTGAGTTGGACGTTGGTGGTGACCGCCCCTGAGCCGTCGAGCTACGCCGCGATTTTCGCCGCAGTCTGCGCCCTGGGCGCCTTCATCCGCCGCTGGCGCGACCGGTTGGGGTTGCGCGCGCTGGTCCTCGGCGTGGGGCGTTCAAGGCCTCGGGCAAGCTGAGGTCCTCACCGTTAACCGGCTGACCTCTTGCCTCGAGGAGTTTGCGATAGGTGGCCAGCGCCAGCAGAGGCCAGCTATTGCGGTACATGTCGTACTTGAGGTAGAAGACCTTGGGGAAACCGGTGCCGGTGGTCTCGGCTTCGGACCAAGACCCGTCGGGGTTCTGGGTGCGAACGAGGTACTCGATGCCCCGCAACAGGCTGGGGCGCCGCGGGTCGCCGAAGGTGCACAGCCCCATGACGGCCCAGGCGGTCTGGGACGCGGTGCTCGGGCCGCGGCCCTTGAAGACGGGATCTTCATAGGTGTCGCAGCGCTCTCCCCAGCCGCCGTCTTTGTGCTGCACGCTTTCGAGCCAGGCCCGGGCCTTGAGTAACCACGGTTGCTGCATGTCGAGACCCAAGGCGTGGAGTCCCCGCAGGCCCTGCCAGGTGCCGTAGATGTAGTTGACGCCCCAGCGACCGTACCAGGAGCCGTCCGCCTCCTGTTCCTGGCGCAGGTATTCGAGGGCACGCTCGATCTGGGGATGCGTGAGGGGGAACCGCTCGAGACCGAGAAGCTCGAGGATGCGCGCCGTGATGTCGGCGCACTCCGGATCGAGCATGGCGTTGTGGTCGGCAAAAGGGACCTTGGTGAGGATGTTCTTGGTGCAGTCCTTATCGAAGGCGGCCCACCCCCCGTCGCGGCACTGGAAGGTCAACATCCAGCGCAAGCCGCGCTGGAAGGCCGCGTCGCGCGCGGCTGGGTCCCCAGTCGGGATCAGCCGCAGGGCCAAGAGCACCATGGCGGTGTCGTCCACGTCCGGATTCCATTTGTTCTCGTGCTCGAAGACCCAGCCGCTAGGCTCGACCGCCGCCGGGTTCTTGTACTGCCAATCGCCGCGGAAGCGGATTTCTTTGGACAAGAGGTACGCGCCGGCCTGCGCCAGGCGAGGATGATCGGCCGGGACGCCGGACTGGCGCAAGGCGATGGCGACGATGGCGGTGTCCCAGACCGGGGAAAAACAGGGCTCGATGCGAACGGCCTCATCGGTTTCGTGTTCGAGTTCCTTGAGTTGCTGCTCGGCGCGCCGGACATGGGGATGGTCGGCCGGGTAACCGAGGGCTTTGAGGGCGATGAGGGAATTGAGCATCGCGGGGAAGATGGCGGCCAAGCCATCGGAACCCTCGAACCGTTCGAGCATCCAGGCCTCGGCCCGTTTCAAGGCGCGTCGGCGGAAGGGGTGGATGCCTGCCTGAGCCCAGAGCTCGGCGAATTTATGGAGCTTGTCCAGCCACAGGAAGCAGTTGCGGGTGGTCAACCACTGCGGGTCGCGGACCAGGCGCAGGTCGCGCTCGTGATAACCCTCGGGATAGAGCTCGTCGAGGGTGAGGTTAGGGTCGGGGCGGCGGGTGGGTTTGAAGTGGTTGATAATGGCCAGGGGGACGAGCATGGCGCGGGACCAATTGCTCATCTCCCAAAAGTTCACATGGAACCACTTGCCGATGAGGAGCACTTCGCAGGGAATCGTCGGCACATACTCCCAGGGGAAGAGCCCCAGCAACGCCAGGTAAAGCTTCGAGAAGGTGTTCATCCGCGGCACGCCGCCCAGGCTCAGCGCCACCGCGCGCGCGCGCAACAGCCGCGCGTCGGTCGGGGGCAGGCCGGCCAGCTTCAAGGCCAGATAGGCCTTGATGGTGGCATTGACCTCGGGCGGACCGCCATAGTAGATGTTCCACCCGCCATCGGGCAGTTGGAGGGAGAGGATGTGGTTAACCGCCTTGCGTTGCCACTCGGCGTCCACCGCTCCGTTCCAGTGGTGGTAGGCGATCGTGTCCGCCACCAGCGTGGCATCGACCATCAATTCACCGATCCAGTACCCGCCGGGTTCTTGGATGCCGAGCAAATAGCTCTGCGACCGCTCGACCGCGGTCGTGAACTCGCTCATGGAAAATGGCGGCCCGCCGCTGGCCTGGTGCTCGGCCTCCGCCCGGCGGGCCTCGGGCACAGTCATCGACACGCCTGGAAATTTGGGCAATCAGCGCCGGTGTGTAAAGCCTATCTTCGAGGTTCTAGGCCAACTCCTGGCCGCAGCGCTGGCACACCTTGGCCAGCGGAGCGTGCGCGGTCGTCGCATCACTCTCGCCCCGCCAGGCTTGGGCGCTCTCCGGATGCGGGCAGTGCTCGGCACAGCGCTGGCAGACCCCACGGCTCCAAGTATGGCGCGTGGCCCCACACTGGCGGCAGCGGCACTGTTCCCAATCGTGGCTGAGCTCCTTGACCAGCCCGCAACGGCGACAGGAGCGCCGGCACTGCGCCAGATGCCAGTCGTGGTCTTGGTCGCGGACCTGGCCGCAACGTTCGCAGCGGCAACCGCTCCACTGGTGGCCGAGCAGGCAAGACCAGTTCATCGTGTGTCCCCAGCTCTCATCAGTAAGTCGCGGTCGTTGTCTGCTCGGTGAACGCCTCGATCGAGAGTGTGCCCTTGGCGAAAGCGTCCGCCGCGGCCTTGGTGAACCGCAGGACGAGGGTCTGCTGGGGTTCGCCCCGGCGCACGTTAGCACTTCGCACCACGGTCCGGCCAGACTCGATGACCTGAATGCTCTCGGTAACCGTCACGTCTTCTGGCGTTCCGAACACCAGGGCCTCCACGGTGGCATCCCGCGCCGGGCCTTGCACGACAATAACGATTTGGTCGGTGGCCGGCAACTGACGGATGTTAGCCGCGTAACGCGCCGTTTCGATCAGGCTCCGCCGCAGCCCAGCCACGCGTTCAGGATCGAACTTCGCTTCGGCATTCCGCCGCGCCGAACTCGAACCCATGGCTCGGTCCTGGGATCGGAAAGGGTCCGCCCCGTCGCGCGTGCCCGGTTCGGGCCCGTAAATCTCGCGGCGTGCCTCGTCCCAGGCGGCGCGGCTTTGGTCTTGGGGCTGATCGGTTGGGGTTTGGGTTTCGTTGGGCTCCGGCGAGGCGAGCAGCGGAAAGTCCACGTTAAAAAGGAAGACGACGCCAAAGCCTTCGAGATAGAGGCAAGGGGTCGCCCGAGAGCCGAAGGGCGTGTGGAGGTCGATGCCGAGGACGGTGCGGCTCCTCGGTCGGCTATCGAGCCCCGCCACGGCCTTCGAGAGCAGACGGTACATGATGTTGAGGTCCTCAGTGAGCGCTGTGCGCTGAGCTGCCTCCGGCTCGTCGCAGCCGATCCACAATGGCTCGATTTGCCCGCGCCCGCGCGCGCCCGGCCACACGCCCGCAGCGACGGTGCCATGGCCATAGCCACCGATACCGAAACCGCCCGTGCCCATGCCAAAACCGCTCATGCCGCCGACGCCCAAGCTGTGCCCTCCGGTGCTGTGCATAGGAAGACGAGGCACGTTAGGTAGTTCCGGCGGTTCGATCTGGGCCAAGATAGCCGCAGCTCCAGCGTGCAAATCGCGCACTTCTTGCTGATCTCGGGCGGCTTGAGTCGCAACCGACACGATGGCGTGGCGTTGCTCCGTCAACTGGTCCTCGATACGTCGCGCTTGCCGGTTGGCCTGGACAACTGCCTCCGGCGGAGCGCCGCGGGGCGTGGACTCGGCCAACCGTGGTGGGGGGGCGGGGGGCGGCATCGGCGCCGCCGGCGCGCTGGTGGCACCGGTCGGGGCTGGCGGCGCCGGTTGGTGCTTCATTGCCGGTGCCGATTCCTGGGCGGGGGCGCTATGGGCCACGCCCCAGATCAGGGCGGCGGCCACGGTTAATCGTTGCATGCGTTGCTTCATGAGGTGGTCCTTTGAGGGTTGAGCTTCTTGTGTTGTGGGGAGTGTTGGCGGCAAAGCGGTTGGCACGCATGGGGGCCATGAACCGGTAGGGCGCCACCGCTGGGCGCGCCCAACCAGGCAGGTCACCGAGCCCGAGCGGCCGGCCCGGCGGTGCGGCCCTAGCGGGCGGTTCATGGCATGGCGCCGCCGGTTGGCGAGTAGGCGCCGGGTTGGGAAAAGGCCACGAGCTGGCCCAAAGCTCGCTGCGTGGTATCGAACTGGGCATCCGCGTTCACCGCGACGGTCTCGAGGTCGCGCCGTAGCCAGGCCAAATCGGCCATGCGCTGGCGCTCCCAACGTTGGTAAAGCACCAGCGTCGCTTCCTGATCGGCTTGCCGCGCCTTAGCCCAGGCGGCGGCCAAGTCCGCGGCCTGGCTTTCGGTTTGGGCTTGGACGCTTCGGATTGCGCTGGCCAACTCGGTCTGAAAGTCACGCTGCCACTGGGTGCGCAGCGCAGGTTCCAGGGCGAGTCGGACTTGCGCCAGGTCAGGCTGAGGCGCAGTCAGTCGGCCGGCGATCAGCCCCAGCCCGAGCAGCCAGGCGGCCGCCACCGCCCACTTGAGGGCAGGCAGGCCGCGGTCCGACCGACCCGGGCGAGTCGTCAACCGATAGGTGTCCAGGGCGCGCTGCGTCAGTCGCCAGCGTTCGAGGTGGGCCTGGCAAGCGGTGCAGCCCGCGAGATGTTCGCCGAGCTCAGCCTGCCGGTCTGGGGCCAGTTCGTCATACAGGAAGCTGGCCCAATCGGCCGGGGTCGGATGCGGATGCGGCGTTGAAGGTGCAGGATTCATAAATCGTCACGTCAACCTGCTGGGAGGGCTGCCTCGGCGAAAGCGCAGGTGGGTGTTGCGGTCGGGCTGCGGTCGAGCCGCGGGTGTTGGTCTAGCTCGAGCGACTTTTCCAGCGACCGCGCCAGCCCGTTGAGCGCTTCGGCCATGCGGGTCTTGACCGTGCCCTCGGGCAACTCGAGCACGTCGGCGATCTCGCGGAATTTGAGGTTTTCAAAATGGCGCAGAATCACCACGGCGCGCTGATGCGCGGGGAGTCTAGCCAACGCCTCTCGCACCGCGGCCGCCCTCTCGCTCTGGCTTAAGTGCTCGTCCGGGGCAAGCGGGGCATCCGTCCAGCCCTCAGCCGGGCGCAGTCGGTCCGGGTCGAGGGGTTCGCAAGCATGCTCGGGGCGCGCGCGGACGCTGCGGAGATGGTTCGAGCAGTGGTTGACCGCCACGCGCCACAGGTAGGTGGAAAACCTGCGGCTGGAATCGTAGGCCCTACGCCGGGCGAAGACCTTACTGAAGACTTCTTGGGTCAGGTCCTCAGCGCGATGCGCATCGCCAGCGAACCGCGTGCAGAGCCGGGCAATCCGGGCCTGCCAACGCCCCACCAACGCGGCAAACGCCTGGGCGTCGTCCGCCGTTTGCACGCGCCACATGAGTTGTTCGTCCGTGGGAGCGAACCAGCGGCGCAGCGACTCGAACGTGGGCTGGCTCATGGCGATCGTGACCTGGGCGCGCGCGAGGCCCAGGCCCGAGGGCCGAATGGTGCTGGCGGCAGCGGGAAGGTCGGGTCTTGAGCGGCGGAAGGTGGGCCTAGGATCGGGCGTGTCGAAGGCCCCCTGCCTGGAGAGGTTGCGGTCGCCGAGATGGTTGGCTTGGCCAGCATGCGCTCTACCGGAGTTATACCCGGTGGAGGAGGGTTTGGTCTGAATTTTCTGCAACTTTCGACTTTCGAGTCGCGTTTTGGGGCTAACAATGGACTCGAATTAGCTTGGGCGACCAGACCAGAGCCATAGCGGATGACGGACCCACTCCAGTTCGAGGTGTTTATGCGCAATTACCAGAACATGGTGTACACGACGGCCTGGCGGTTGTTGGGGCGGGAGTCTGATGCAGAAGACATTGCGCAGGAAGTATTTCTGAAAGCACACCTCCACTTCAACGAGCTGGCCACCAGCCCAACCGTGGGCGGTTGGCTCAAGACCGTCACGCGCAACCTCTGCCTCAATCACCTCACCCGCTACCGGGCGCGCTGGCGTTTCTTCTCCGAGCTGGAATCCCCGGGACTCGAGGGCCGGGACCAAGGCTTTGCGGGCGCCCTGGCCGCGCGAGACACGCACGAACAGGAGTTGGACACGGCGGACCAAAGACAGGTGCTCGAGCAGGCCCTGCAGAAGCTGCCGCCCGCGCAGCGCGTGCCCCTGGTGTTGTACCACTTCGAGGATCTGAGCTACGAAGAAATCGCCGCCCGACTCAAAGTCTCACTCGGCAAAGTGAAGACGGACATCCACCGCGGCCGCGAGGCCCTCCGCCGCAAGCTGGCCCTGCACCCTGCCCTGCTCAACTGACGGCCATGAAACCTCCCCTGCAGCGACCCGAGCCAGACTGGGACGACGAGCTGCATCGTCGGCTCAAGGAGTTGCCCGATCGGCCGGCACCCGCAACGCTACTGCCGCGCGTCCTGGCCGCTCTCGAGGCCCGGGCGCGAGTGCCCTGGTACCGGCGCACTTGGTGGCACTGGCCTCCCGCAGCGCAGGGGTTGGCGTTGTTGCTGGCGTCGGGATTGCTCGGCGGGCTGTTGTGGTTGGCGCTGCACGCCGGGGAGCTGAATCTGGCCAGCGCGGCCGGGCAGCGGATTGGGGGTTGGCTTGCGCCTTTGTCCCCGTTGGTGTCCCTGGGGGAGGCCCTGGGTCGGGTTGTGGGCAGCTTAACCCGCCAACTCAACGGGTGGGTCGTCGGCGCAGCCGCGCTGTTGGGGTCGTTGGTCTATGTGTCCGGGATTGGCGTGGGCACAGCGTGTTATCGGCTGGCCCGCTATCGGAGGAAACTATGAAACGAGGGAAGAACACTTGGAACGGTTGGCTTGGGGCGAGCTTCGCCGCCGTCTTGGGAATCGCCACCGGCATCGGGCCGCGGCCTGCCCTGGCGCAAGAGGCAACCGAGGGCGCCACCGAATCGGGCGGGAGCACCCGCGGTGTTGGGACCGAGTCGGTCGGAAGCGGGGATGCGGCGGAGCGGTCTGAGGCTGGGGTCTCGATCCGACTGCCAGCGAGCCTTCGAATCCGCGTCGATGAGCGCGGGGAGATGGTGCGTGTGGGGAGCGATGCGCTCGTGCGCGAGGGCGAACGGGTCCAGGAGTTGGTGGTGGTCTTCGGGGACGCGACGGTCGACGGGGAGGTGGACGGGGACATGGTGGTGGTGTTCGGAAAGGCGACGCTCAACGGCCGTGTGCGCGGGGATTTCGTCAATGTGTTCGGCTCCGCAAAGTTCGGCCCGCACGCCCACGTGTCGGGCGATTGCGTGATCGCGGGGGGCCAACTGGACGCCGCGCCCGGGGCCCAGTTCGACCAGCAGCCGGTCGAAGTCAACTTCAGCGGGTTCTTGCCGAGTTTGGACTGGCTGGGCAGGTGGGTGAAGAGCGGGTTGTTCTTGGGGCGCCCATTGCCTCCAGGCGTCGGTTGGGTTTGGTGGATTGTCGCGCTGCATTTTGTCCTCTATTTGTCGATCGCCTTGGCGCTGCCCAAGCCGGTTCAGGCGTGCGTGGTGCCGCTCGAGGGGCAACTGTTGACCGCGTTTTTTGTCGGGCTCCTGGGCATGATCGGCTACGCCGTGCTGATGTTCTGCCTGACCGTTACTGGCGTCGGCGCGCTCATCGTGCCGTTCGTGTGGCTGGCCTTCGTCGCCGCGCGGTTCATCGGCAAGACGGCCGTGTTCCAATCCCTCGGCACGCATCTCCTGGGCCGCTTCAACCCGCACTCCCAAGCGCAACCGTTGCCCGCCCTCTGCGTCGGGTTTGCCGCGGTCACCGTGGTGTACATGGTGCCGCTCCTGGGATTGGTGCTGTGGGTGATCCTGCGCGTCCTGGGTCTGGGCGTCGCCCTGATGACCGCCTTCGAAGCGCTTCGCCGAAACGGCAACGGCCATGGCCGGCGCTTGCCCGCCCTGGCCGGGACGCACGAACCGTCACCCCCCGCCCTGCCGCCCTCGGCTCAGCCCGGCGCGGATTCCGCCAGCCCAGACGCCTACCCAACGTTGGCATCCGCGGCTGCAGCCACGCTGCCGGCAACGAGCGGCGCGCTGCAGGAACTGGCCTGGCTGCCGCGGGCGGGGTTCTGGCGGCGGTTGGCGGCGTCGGCGCTGGATTTCGTTCTGGTCGGCCTGGTGGGGATGGTCTTCCCCGAGCCGTCATTCTTTCTGCTTTTGTGGCTGGCCTATCACGTGGCCATGTGGAGTTGGAAGGGCACCACCCTGGGCGGCATCGTGTGTGGCCTGAAGGTCGTGCGGTTGGACGGGCGCCCGGTGGACTTTACGGTAGCCCTGGTGCGCGCCTTAGGCGGCGTGTTCTCGTTCGTGGCCCTGGGCATCGGTTTCTTCTGGGCCGGTTGGATGCCCGAGAAGCAGTCCTGGCACGATATGATCGCCGGGACCGTGATCGTCAAGGTGCCCAAGGGCATGTCGTTGATCTGAGCGTCTCCTGCATCCGCAGACCGGCCGGTTGGAAAACCGGCGCTAGACAGCCACACCTACCGCCGACTTTCCAGTCGGCCCGGGCGATTCAGGACCGCGCTTGTCCATGGGCGCCCGGCGGGCTAGGCTCGCCCGGTGATCAGACGCGCTCGCTTACACACAGCCATTCCGGGGGTTAGCAGCCGATGAAGGCGCCGCAGAGGCGTCCGTCGCGGCCGAGGGCCTTAGCCATCGCGGCCCATCCCGACGACATCGAGTTCTCGATGGCGGGCACGCTGTTGTTGCTCGCGCAAGCGGGCTGGGAACTCCATTACCTCAATCTGGCCAGTGGCAACTGCGGCAGCTTGGTCACCGGCCCGGCCCAAACGCGGGCCATTCGGCGTCGGGAATCACAGGCCGCCGCCCGGTTACTCGGGGCCCAATACCATCGCAGCTTCACCGATGACCTCGAGATCTACTACGAGGACGGTTTGATACGGCGCGTAGCGGCCGTCGTGCGGGAAGTCCAGCCGACCGTGCTCCTCACCCATTCGCCCGAGGACTATATGGAGGACCACATGAACACGAGTCGGATCGCCGTGAGCGCGGCCTTCGTGCGAGGGATGCCCAACTGCCGCACCGTGCCGGCGCGCGCACCGACGGGGCAGGACGTGACGGTTTATCATGCGCTGCCGCACGGACTGCGGGATGGGCTGCGCCGCCGCGTCATCCCGGGCGCGTTTGTGGACACGAGCACGGTGCAGGCGGCGAAACGCGCGGCCCTGGCGGCGCATGCAAGCCAGAAGGCGTGGTTGGACCAGACCCAAGGCATGGACTCCTATCTGGACGCGATGGATCAGATGGGGCGGGCCGTGGGCCGGATGTCGCGCCGGTTCAAGTTCGCCGAGGGTTGGCGGCGCCATGATCACCTGGGATTCTGCGCCCCGGAGGCCGATCCGTTGGCCGAGACCTTGGGCCCCCGTTACTTCGTGAATCGAGCCTACGAGCGCAAGCTCGGACAACCGGCTTTTTCTCGTTGATCCAACGGCGGCTCTTTGGCCAGGCTCTCGGCCGATGAACCCAACGCCGCCCGGCTCCTCCCCTGCCCCGCCCGCCGCGGCCGACGCCGCCCCGACGCTCCCCCAACGCGAGGTCGCTCGGCTGCGGGATCTATCCCCGGTGCAGTGGAAATCCGGGATTGCGGCTTGGCTAGGCTGGCTCTTCGACGGCCTGGACATGCACCTCTACACGCTGGTGGCGGCGCCCTTCGTGATGGAGCTGCTCAACGCCGCCACCCCGATGGATCCGGAGGTCAAAGCGAAGAGTTCGTGGATCCAAGCCGCTTTCCTGATCGGCTGGGCGTTGGGCGGCGGGTTCTTCGGCCGGGTCGGCGACCGGTTAGGACGCAGCCGAGCGTTGTGCCTGACGATCCTCACCTACGCCTTGTTCACGGGCCTGGCTTTCGTGGCGCAGACCTGGTGGCAACTGCTCGTCTTCAGGTTCTTGGCCGCCCTGGGCATTGGCGGCGAATGGGCGGTGGGGTCGTCGCTGTTGTCGGAGACCTGGCCGCGCCGCTGGCGGCCGTGGATTGCGGCCGTGCTGCAGACTGGGGTGAACATTGGGGTGTTAGGGGCGTGCTTAGCCGTGTACCTGCTGGCCACACTCTGCGGTTACCTCGAGGTCCAGTATCAGCCGCGTTGGGTGTTTCTGGTGGGGGTGCTGCCGGCGCTGCTGGTCTTCTGGATCCGACGACACGTGCCCGAACCGGAGGAATGGCATAGCGCGAAGGTCCGCGCGCGCGATCGACAGCCCCGCGTGCGCGAGTTGTTCCAGGGCGCCATCCTGCCGACCACACTCAAGACCATTGCCGTGTGTGCCTTATCGCTGAGCGCTTGGTGGGCGTTCATGTTCTGGCATGCGCAACACCTGCGCAATCTACCCGAGCTGGCCGGTTGGACTGTCGCCCAGCGTGAACAATTGGTCAGCCAAGCCTTCTTCCTAGTCATCGCCGTGTCGATTGTCGGCAACTTCTTCGGCGGTTGGCTGGCGCGAATGTTGGGTTACCGCCGCGCCATTGCGCTCATGTTCCTGGGGTTCTTCCTGGCCATGAGCGGCGCGTTCATCGTGCCGCGCGGTTGGGAACCGCTGTTCTGGTTCTGGTTTCCGGCGGTCGGCTTCTTCTCGGGCGTGTTCGGCCTCTTCACGATGTACTTGCCGCCGCTCTTTCCCACCCTCTTGCGCACCACCGGCGCCGGTTTCTGCTACAACATCGGCCGCATCGGCGCCGCCTTCGGCACCGTCTTCTTCGGGCTGTTCTCGAAGGTGGGGGATTTCCGCTTGGCGCTGCTTTACGCCAGTTTTCTGTTCCCGCTCGGCATTCTGGTGGCGCTGCTCCTGCCCGAACACCAGACTAGCGACCCGCCCGAAGGGGCGTGATCCGCGCGGTGAACAACACCGCTCTGCTCCATGAGTAGCGCCCAGCCTTCCTGGGCCTTCCTTGGCCTGTAACCTTTCGCTCTGGACGCCTCAGGAAGCGGGCGTCATGAATGCCCATGTGAATTCGAACCTGTGCCCGAGGTGCGGCGCGCCCATCCCCGCCGACGCCCCACAAGGTCTCTGTCCCAAGTGCGTCCTGTCGGGAGCAGCCACCCTCACCGGAGGCGAGAGCGCCCCGGTGCTTCGCCATAACCCTCCGGAACTCGAAACGGTCCGAGCCGCCTTTCCGCAGCTCGAGATCCTCGACCTGATCGGCACGGGCGGCATGGGCATTGTGTATCGGGCGCGGCAGCCGAAGCTGGATCGAATCGTCGCGCTCAAGCTGCTGCCCGAAGTCCTGGGCCGACACCCCGCGTTCGTCGAAAGGTTCGACCGCGAGGCGCGCGTCCTCGCACGCCTGAACCACCCGAACATCGTAACCGTGTACGACTTCGGCCAGGCGGCCGAATTCTGCTACCTGCTGATGGAGTATGTGGACGGGCTGAACCTCCGACAGGCCATGCAAGCCGGGCGGTTCTCGCCGCCCGAGGCGCTCGCCATTGTCCCGAGAATCTGCGAAGCGCTCCAGTTCGCTCACGAGCAGGGCGTGCTGCACCGCGACATCAAACCCGAGAACATCCTGCTCGACACCCACGGTCGCGTGAAGATCGCCGACTTCGGCATCGCCAAACTCCTGGACGCGGCCCAGTCCGAGATCGCGTTGACCGGGACCGGCGCAACCCTCGGTACGCCGCACTACATGGCCCCCGAACAAATCGAGCACCCCCAAGACGTAGACCAGCGCGCCGACATCTACTCGCTGGGCGTCGTGTTCTACGAGATGCTCACTGGCGAACTGCCCCTGGGCCGATTCCCACCACCCTCGCAAAAGACGCCCGTGTTTCAGTTCCTGCGTTGTCAAGGGCGACCCGAGGATGTCGCGCGGGAATTGGCCCAGGAGTTCTTCTCCCGGTTGCTCTCGCGCGGCGGTGTAGCCGGTGCCGATCCCGACCGGGGCCGGTTCCGATGCTTCCTCCTCGGCGCCCTGAAGCACTTCCTGAGCGACCTACGGGACCAGGAACGGCGCCTAAAGCGAGGCGGCGGCCAGCTACCCGAATCCCTCGAAGCACCCAGCCCATCCGACACCGCCGACGCCGCCCCCGGGCTGCAGGTGCCCGATCCGGCCGCGCCGGTCCCGGACACTTTCTTCGACCGGCAATGGGCGCTCAACGTCATGAATCGCGCGCTCCGGGCCGCGCAGCAGGAATTCGCCACCCACCGAAAGACGCAGCATTTCGAGGTGCTCAAGCCCTGGTTGGTCGGCACCACAGCCGCTCTACCCCAGGCTGAAGCCGCCCAACGCCTCGGGTTGAGCGAGGGCGCGGTGAAGGTCGCCATTCACCGACTGCGCAAACGCTTTCGCGAGCTGGTGCGTGCCGAAATCGCCCAAACGGTCCCGGAACCAGCCGAGCTCGACACCGAACTCCGCTACCTCCTCGAGGTGCTGGCACAAAGTTGATCCCCAACCACCAGTATCTTGCTCAGGATCAGAAGACGACCAACCCGGCACGAAGCACGGTGGGGTAATAGGCACCCGCCAACGCGGCCTGATGGCGCCGCGGACCCAGTTGAGTCGGGAACAAACGCGCGGGGCGGAGGGGGGCAGTTTCATTTCGACAGGTGAATAGAAGTTGACGCATAAGACGCTTGGCCCGAGGACAATCCCTATGCCAGGAGTAAGGCTTGGCCAATAGCCATAGCCATAGCCGATAGCCGGCCTAACGGCCCGAGCACGGCGGGGTAATCGGCATCCCTCAGGGCGGGCCGATGACGCCGCGAATCCAGTTGAGTCGGGAAGAAACGCGCGTGGCGAAGAAGCAACTGGGCTGATCGTTGGCGGTGTCGGGAATCGGTGCGCCGCTTGCCTGAAACAAACCACCGCGGTCGAACAAAGCAGCGTTGAACGTGGGGCTGTCCGCCGTCAGCCGGTATGGTCCATCGGCGCCATACACAACGCCCGCCAGTTTCCAGACCTGCCCGGTTTGAAGGAAGACGGCGCCGCCGGAATCTCCGGAAGCGATCATGGCTTCGTTCGGGCCGCCGTTCGCATCGAAACAGATGCGCAAGACACCGCCCAGGGCACCTCCCACGTCGAAGGCTGCCTGCACCACGTTCTCGCCCCAGCGCAACTCGCCGTCGCGAAGGCCCCACAACCAGCCCTTTAGCCCTGCGATCGGCTCAGGAGCGGGTGGCTGCCAGGTTGGGGGGCACGGGGTCGGGGCGGTCCGAGGGGTGGACCGGTCGCTACGGCGTGGCCATTTGGTCTGGCCGGTCCGAGTCTGGCTTGAGGTGCCGGTCCGGCTGGGTCTTGCACTGGATCCCTCCGCCCTCGAGCCAGTGGCCTCAGCCCCAGCGATTCCCGACGAGTGCCCTTGGCGGGGCAGGTCCGCCGGGGCGCCTCTGGAGGCAGCCTGGGGCGCGGCCATCTCCATCGCCATCGCCACGGCACCAGTCAGGTTGTTCGGCTGTCCGACCACGACCGGCGCGCCGCGACGCGATCCAAATCCGAAGATCACAACGCGCGCGCCCGATTCTCCGCGGTGCTCGTTCAACGGGGCGTAACGGGGAAAGGCGCCCGCAACCCGCCAGAGGCGGAGGTCACTGCCAGGATCGTCGGCATACGCCACCGTGGTATAGCGCTGGCCGTCGTAGCTGAAAGCGTCGCCGACCGCGCCACCCAGGTGTTTGGCCGTGAGGAAATAGTCGGCCGCAACCGGCACCCCCACGTAAAGCCCCCACCGCCCCACGTATTGCCAGCCGCTGTTGGCCAACTCGCAGCCGGGAGCCTTGATGTTGTATGTCGGGTCGTCGGTGGCGAAAAAGATCAACGCCCGACCTGGCAACTCACCGGCGCAGGCGATTGTTAACAAGACCGCCCCCACCCGCCCCAACGGCCGGCGCCGGCGTTGACCGGTTGTGCTCACCCGCCAGTGGATCGGGAAGGCTGAGCTCACGGACCGGAAGTCGGTTGGTACCAGGCCTCCCGCAACCAGTCCGTCAGCAGCCCAATACTAGCGGCGTCAAGCACCTCATTGGCGCCATAGGCCGGCATCCGATCGTTGCGCCGCCCGTAGAATCGCGGGTGACTCGGATTCGAGATGAACTCGAACAGCCACGCGCGCGAGCCGTACCCGGTCAGGTCCGGCGCCGAGGCGTCTTCATCCGGTTGCCGGAACTGGTGACACTCGGTGCACCGCATGTCTTCAGTGCGAATCAACTGCCGCCCCGTCTCGATGGCGGCCTGATCGCGGTCGTCCAGAGCCCGTTGTCCGGGCAACTCCGCCTCGGCGGATACAGCGGCAATCACCTTTTCGAGCTGTGCTTGTTGCTCCTCGGTGAATTCGGCCACACCACGCTTAACGAACCGCACCATCCGCCCCTCGCTGAAGCGGGTGCCGCCGAAGTGCTTGGGCCCGTCAACCTCGACCGGATCCAGCAACCGGCGCAGCCAAGCGCGCGACCCAAAACTCTTGAGATCGGAGGCCGAAGGCGCGTCGGCCGGGAGACCACCCAGCCCGTCATGGCCGTCGTATCGGTGGCAACTAGCGCAATGGCGCGCGAAGAGCCTCGGGCCCTGGGTCAGCGGATCTCGCTCGAGCAGGGTCAACGCGCCGGTCGGCGGGATACCGTCAGGTCCGCCGCTCAAGGCCTTGGCCCGCTCCGCGGTCAGGTCCGCCTCCCGCACGGCCGCCTGAAACTGCGGGTCCCGCCGATCGCGACTCACGGCGATCAGGGTCAACGCCAGCATGCCTCCCCCCAGGCCGAGCGCAAACGCGGTGTTAAAGCGCCGGCCAAGTCGCCAGCGCCCCACCCACGGCATCGCCGCGAGCACCGCCAACACGACCGCCGGAACCCCCACCGCCCCCCAGACCTCCGTGCCGCCCGGAAAGAACTTCAGCAGTTGGAATAACCACAGCATGAACCACTCCGGACGAGCCGCGCCGTAGGGTTCGGTGGCGTCGGCGGGTGCCAACAGCGTAGGACCACCCTCACCCCCGCCCGTCCAGCGCGGCCAAAGCACCACAAAAAGCACCGCCACTAACACCGCCACACTGGCAACCGCATCGCGCAGCAGTTGGTCCGGACACCAGGCCGCAGCCGGAGTTGCCGGCGGTGCGGACGCGTCAACCGCCGGCCGGCGCGTCAGGCGGTGATAAGCCACGAGTCCGAGCCCGAGGCACAGCGGCAACAACACCGTGTGGAGCGCCACAAAGCGAGTCAGCGTGTAATGGCTGACCTCGGTGCCGCCCATGAGCACGGTCTGGAGGGCGGGCCCGATGGCTGGCACCATGCCCAGCAAGTTGAGCGGCACGCGCGCAGACCAGTAGCCCTTCTGGTCAAAGGGCAACAACCAACCGGTCACGGACAAGGCCAACGCCAGCGGCAGCAGTACCAACAAGAGCAGGAAGTTCAACTGGCGCGGAGCCAAGTAAGCCCGCTGGATCGCCACCTGCATCAGATGCAACGCCAACAACAGCACCATCGCCTGCGCCGTCACCGCATGGATGCCCCGTAACAACCAGCCTCCACTAACGTGATACTGCAAATAGTAAACGCTCTCCCAAGCGGTCTGCGTGCTGCCGCTATAATGCGTCAACAGAAAGAATCCCGTGATCGCTTGCAGGAAAAACGTAAACAACAAGACCGCACTCCATGTGCGCCGCCAACCTGCGCCGCCGGGAATCGCCTCACAGAAAAGTCCTCGCCACCAACTCATATCGGGATCTGATC
The DNA here is from genome assembly GCA_016871715.1 of Verrucomicrobiota bacterium. Taxonomy (GTDB): domain Bacteria; phylum Verrucomicrobiota; class Verrucomicrobiia; order Limisphaerales; family J093; genus VHCO01. Next base: position 12,770 of record VHCO01000075.1, on the reverse strand, counting down.
GCGCACGCCGGTCCGGAAGTTCTGGAACTTCACCCAAACCTCCTCGCCATGCCGCAGCTCGGTCGCCAGCGCATCCAAACCCCGCGGACTGGGGCTGCCCGGATCCGCAATGCGGCCGTCCAAGCCGAAAGCGCTGTTGTGACACGGACACAGGTAACCGCCGCCCTCGGCCGCCACCTGCACCACGCACCCCGCATGCGGGCAAACCACGTTGAACGCCTCGACGGACGCCTCGCCCAACCGCCGCAGAAACACCGCGCCCACCGGCACCCCTCGGGTCTTCGTCCAGACGTTCACCCGCTCCGACAACACCGGAAAACGCCGCGGCGCACCGTCCGCGGGCAGCGCCGACAAGTTCGCGATCCGCACGAACAACTCGGGCGCGCGGCGCTTCCGCCGGAGAGGGTCCAAGAGACACCGCACCCCCAGCGCCACCGGAAAACCGGTCGCGAAGGCGGCCAAACCCGCCGCCAACATTCCGCCGAGCCATCCGCGTCGTGAGGGTGACTGTACCTGGTTGTCTACTGCCATGGCCCTAAGCGCTCCCGGTCAGACCACGTTGCCTGCGGGCAAGGCCGCGCCTCGGTGCCGCAAGGCCGCCTCGCCAATGAGCTGTGCCGCAGCCTCCCCGGCCATACGGTCGGTGTTGACGATGAGGTGGTACAGCAGCGGATCGTCCGCCTCGGCCCGAAAATGCTCGCGCAAGTACCGCTCGCGACCGCGGTCTTCCTTCTCCAGGTGCGCGAGGGCCGCTTTGGGCGCTAAGCCCTGCTCCCGCTCCAGGCGAGCGACGCGGTTTTCCACCGAACCCACCAGCCGCACATGAAACACGTGTGCTAAGCGGGAGGTGATCACATGGGCGCCGCGCCCGACGAGGATCACGTTGCCCAACTCGGCCAGCTTCAGGATCGTCTCGGTCGTCTGCCGCAACAACGTCCACGAGGGCGGATGCAAACCCAGAATCTCCGTCATGATGTCGTCGATGGCCGAAACCCGGTCCTCCGGCATGAACTGCGCCAGCTTGGCCGGCAGCTTGTGGTCCTCGAGGACCTTCTCGACCAAGTTGCGGTCGAAGACCGTCCAGGGACAGCCCTCAGCGGGCGCGTGGCGCTCGAGGTACTGGGCCAATCGCCGGGCCACTTCGGTCGCCCCCGCGCCCGCCTGTCGGGAGATGGTCACCGCCAGTTTCGAACGCGCCGGCTGCCCGCGAACCGCCGGCTTAATCTGGCAGTTAATAAACGCCAGGCACGTATCCAGCCCCAATGAAGTGTGCATAAAGCCAATCCAGTTGTCCCGTCTCGAGTCCACGCACGGCGCCGGCGGTCGCACACCCGCTTCTGCCCGTGCCGAACACGGCCCAATTCCCCAACGGCCGATCCAGGCGGGTAACCGCAGCGCCCCGCGCGCTGATCACCGCGACAAACCTATCACCGCTCGCCTCGTCAGCCAATCCGTTTCTCCCACGCGCCCCACACCCTCGCTAACGCGCACCTAACCCTGAGCGAGGCGGAACGCGGACGGTCACGTCCGCCCAGCGGGTCTGACGAGCCACGCCCCACAAGGAGCCTGCCGGATTTCACCCGCGGTGCCAGCCCTCGAGCACCTCGCTGAGCACTCGAGAGGCGCCCGCTCGACAGTTCTCTATTGGCAACGCCGAGAGATTAGCATACGCTGACGTCCGAGCCGGTCACATCAGTCATGCTGAACTCACATCCAACCGCTTCGCACCTCCACACCGGCGGAGCGCAAACGCCATTTCGGCCCCCAGTCCGAACTTGGGCACCGCCGGCGCGGGCGGGGAGGTCACGATGACCCAACGGCGCCAGAATCGACCGCCCCATTCACCTTCACCGCGCGCGGCCGACCGCGGCCGTGTCAGGTTCGACCGCCCGGAGTTCGGCCGCCTGCTCGGGGGCTTGGCGGCTCAGGGTTACCAGGTGATCGGGCCAACGGTGCGCGACGGGGCGCTGGTCTACGCATCGGTCACCTCGCCCGACGAGCTGCCCGTAGGCTGGACGGACGAGCAGACTGGGGGAAGCTACTGTCTCAAGCGCCGAAATGATGCGGCCCTGTTCGGCTATACGCTCGGTCCGCAGGCTTGGAAGCCCTACCTCCACCCCCCTACTGTCCGGCTCTGGCGAGCCCGCGCAGGCCACCGCGAGCTGGATCGACTCCCGGAACCCGCGGCTGACCCGCCTAAGTACGCCTTCTTGGGCGTGCGCGCCTGCGAACTGCAGGCGATCGCCATCCAAGACAAGGTGTTCCTGGGCGGGGACTTTGTCGATCCATGGTACCGCCGCCGACGCGAGGGCGTGTTCCTGGTGGCAGTCCATTGCGGGCAGGCGGGAGGCACCTGCTTCTGCGCCTCGCTGAACACCGGCCCCAAGGCCACCTTCGGCTTTGACCTCGCCCTGACCGAGGTGATCGAAGCCGGGCGCCACTATTTTGTGGCCGAGTCCGGCACGGACCGCGGCGCGGCGGTGTTGCGTGACCTTTCGACTCAGCCAGCCACACCGGCCGAACTCGCGGCAGCGGACCGGATCGTGGCCGACGCGGCCGCCCACATGGGCCGGGAACTGGACACGCGCGGCCTGAAGGAACTCCTCACCCGCAACTACGAGCACCCCCGCTGGGACGATGTGGCAGGCCGCTGCCTGACCTGCGCGAATTGCACAATGGTTTGTCCCACCTGCTTCTGTACCACCGTCGAGGAGGTGACGGACCTCACGGGTGAACACGCGCAACGGTGGCGGAAGTGGGACTCGTGTTTTACGACCGAGTTCTCGTTTATTCATGGAGGCAGTGTGCGGGCCTCGCCGCGATCGCGTTACCGGCAGTGGCTGACGCACAAACTGGCCACCTGGTACGATCAGTTCGGCACCGCCGGCTGCGTCGGTTGTGGCCGGTGCATCGCCTGGTGCCCGGTCGGCATTGACCTCACCGAGGAGGTGCGGGCCATCCGGCGCAGCGACGGCGTCACCCTGGCGCAGCAACTAACCGCATGAAAACCATCGCAGATCTGGTGGCCGAGTCCGCCTTCTTCAGGGAACTGGCCCCGCCCTATCAGCAAATCCTCGCCGGCTGCGGCCGTAATGTCGTGTTCAAGACCGGCGCGTTCGTGTTCCGCGAGGGGGACGAATCGCGCGAGTTCTACCTGCTGCGCGCCGGCAAGGTGGCCATCGAAGTGGATGTGCCCGGCCGCGGCGCCATGATCATCCAGACCCTGGGCGAAGGCGACGTGTTGAGCTGGTCCTGGATGGTGCCACCCTACAAGAAGCGATTCGACGCGCGGGCGGTCGAACTCACGCGGGCCATCGCCTTCGACGGCGCCTGCATCGGCAAGAAATGCGAAGCCGACGCTAAGCTCGGCTACGAGTTCTTCCGCCGCTTCACCGTGGTGATCGCCGAGCGGTTGGCCGCCACCCGCCTCCAACTGCTGGACCTGTATGCGGACCGACCTTGACCCCCGCGGCGCGGAGGCCACCGCGCTCGACCCCATGGCCGTCGCCTCCTACGCGGTGCGCCGCCTCAAGGGCGAAACCGACGATACCTTCACCCTCGAACTCCAACCCGTGGACGGTGCGGCCCGGTTCAGCTTCGCCCCAGGTCAGTTTAACATGCTCTACGTGTTCGGCGTCGGGGAAATCCCCATCTCGATCAGCAGCGACCCGCTCAAGCCCAAAACCCTCTGGCATACCACCCGCGAGGTCGGCACCGTCACCCGCGCCATGCGACAGTTGAAGCCCGGGGCAGTCCTGGGCGTCCGCGGCCCGTTCGGCACCCACTGGCCCGTCGACGAGTGCGAGGCTAAGGACGTCGTCATCGTGGCCGGCGGCATCGGCCTCGCCCCGCTCCGACCCGCCCTCTACCGCATCCTCGCCCAACGCGACCGCTACGGCCGCGTCGTCCTCCTCTACGGCGCCCGCACCCCGGCCGACATCCTCTATCGCAGCGAACTCGAACGGTGGCGCGCTCGCTTCGACCTCGAGGTCTATGCCACCGTCGACCGCGCCATGAGCGGGTGGCGCGGCAACGTGGGCGTCGTCACCGGCTTGATCGGGCGCGCCCCCTTCGACGCGCTGAATACCGTGGCGCTGGTGTGCGGACCGGAAGTCATGATGCGCTTCACTGTCCAGGAACTCCAGCGGCGCGGCGTCCGCGCCCAGGCCATTCATCTGTCGATGGAGCGCAACATGAAGTGCGCCGTCGGCTTCTGTGGGCATTGCCAGTTCGGACCCTGGTTCGTCTGCAAAGATGGCCCGGTCTTCCGCCTCGACCGCCTGCGCGAGTGGCTCGGCAAATGGGAGGTTTGACATGCGCCGAAACAAGAAACCCAAACTGGCGGTGTGGAAGTTCGCGTCCTGCGACGGCTGCCAGTTGAGCCTCCTGGACTGCGAAGACGAGCTCCTCGCCGTGGCGGGCGAACTCGAGGTGGCCAACTTCCCGGAAGCCTCCCGCGCCGTCGCCAAAGGGCCATACGACCTCTCCCTCGTCGAGGGCTCCGTCACCACCCCCCATGACGCCGAGCGCATTCACCACGTGCGCCGGGCCTCGAAGTTCCTCGTGGCCATCGGCGCCTGCGCCACCGCCGGCGGCATCCAGGCCCTGCGCAACTTCCGCGAGGTTAAAGAATTTGTCGCCCTCGTCTACCCCACCCCGGCCTACGTGGCCACCCTCAACAAATCCACACCGATCGCCGACCACGTCTTCGTCGATTTCGAGTTGCGGGGTTGCCCCATCAGCAAGCACCAGTTGCTCGAGGTCATCAGCGCCTTCTTGCACGGCCGCAAACCCAATACCCCGCCCCATAGCGTCTGCCTCGAATGCAAACAGCGCGGTACTGTCTGCGTCATGGTCGCCCGCGGCACACCCTGCCTCGGCCCCGCCACCCACGCCGGGTGCGGCGCCCTCTGCCCGGCCTACCAGCGCGGCTGCTACGGCTGTTTTGGCCCCAAGGAAACCCCCAACACCGCCGCCTTGGCGCGCGGTTGGAGCCGCCTCGGCACCACCGAACCCGACCTCGTCCGAGCCTTCCGCGGCTTCAACGCCTACGCCGAGCCCTTCCGGCGCGAGAGTATTGCCCATGAGCAAACCTAGCACCACCCGCACCCTCAAAGTGGACGCCCTCGCCCGCGTCGAAGGCGAAGGCGCCCTCCACGTCCGCATCAGGGACGGTCGGGTGGCCGACGTCAAGCTCAAGATCTACGAGCCGCCCCGGTTCTTCGAGGCCTGGTTGCGCGGCCGCAAATACACCGAGGCCCCCGACCTCACCGCGCGCATCTGCGGCATTTGCCCCATCGCCTACCAAATGAGCGCCTGCCACGCCCTCGAGGACGCCTGCGGCGTGACCGTCGGCGATCCCTGGCGCGCCTTGCGCCGGCTCATCTACTGCGGCGAGTGGATCGAAAGCCACGTCCTCCACATCTTTCTCCTGCACGCGCCCGATTTCCTCGGCTACGAAAGCGCGCTGCACATGGCCAAGGACCACGGCGACCTCGTCCGCCGGGCCCTCCAGCTCAAGAAACTGGGTAACGACCTGGTCACCCTCCTGGGTGGCCGCGAAATCCACCCCATCAACGTGCGCCTGGGCGGCTTCTATCAAGTCCCCACTCCCGCCGCCCTCGCTCCCCTCGCCGAACGCCTGAAATGGGCGCGCGACGAGGCCTTGGCCGCCGTGCGCTTGACCGCTCAATTCGATTTCCCAGACTTCGACCAAGACTACGAGTTCGTCGCCCTGCGCCATCCTGACGAGTACCCCTTGAACGAAGGCCGTTTGGTGTCCAACCAAGGTCTGGACATCGCCGTGCGCGAATACGACGCCCACTTCGCCGAGGAACACCTCGCTCACTCGAATGCGCTCCATTCCACCCGCAAAGCCCGCCGCCACTACTGCGTCGGACCCCTGGCCCGCTACGCCCTCAACTTCGACCGCCTCTCGCCCCTGGCCCAAGCCGCCGCGCAGGAGGCCGGACTCGGCCCCGTCTGCCGCAACCCGTTCCGGGGCATCGTCGTCCGCGCCGTCGAGACCGTCTATGCGTGCGACGAAGCCCTGCGCCTGATCGCCCAGTACCAACCGCCCGAACGCCCTTACCTCGAGGTGCCACCCCGGGCGAGCACCGGCTACGGCTGCACCGAGGCGCCCCGCGGCATCCTCTATCACCGCTACCGCCTGGACGAGCGCGGGGTCATCCTCGACGCCCGCATCGTCCCGCCCACCGCCCAAAACCTCAAGACCATCGAGGAGGACCTCCGCCAGTTCATCCCCAGCCGACTCGACCAATCGGACGCGCGGTTGACCTGGCAATGCGAACAGGCCATCCGGAACTACGACCCCTGCATCTCCTGCGCCACCCACTTCCTCAAGCTCCACCTCGAGCGGGAATGAACCCAACCGGCTGGCTGGTCATCGGCATGGGCAACCTGCACCGGAGCGACGATGCCGCCGGCCGCTGGGTGGCCCGCCAACTGGTAGCGGACCGCGTCCCAGGCCTCCTCGTGCACGAGTGCGGCGGCGAACTCGCCGGTCTGCTAGCCGCCTGGGCCAACGCCCAGCGCGTCGTGGTGGTCGATGCCCTCCAGTCCGGCGCCCGCCCCGGCACACTGCGCCGCTGGGATCCACACGCGCAAACCCTCCCTCCCGGCCGCTTCCCTTGCTCGACCCACGACCTCGGGCTCGCCGAGGCAGTTGACATCGCCCGCGTCTTGGGCCAGCTTCCGCCCCAGCTCGTGATTTACGGGATCGAAGGCAACCGCTTTACTCACGGCACCGCGCTCTCGCCAGCCGTAGCCGTGGCCGTTCCCCGAGCCGCCCACCGGGTGCGGCGTGAAATCGAACGACACCAGGCATGATCGCAACCTTACCACGCCCTCGACCACGGTCCTCCACCGCACCCACGCCCCCAACCGGGTCGGACAAACGCTACCGCATCCTCGAAACCCATATGAAGCGGCATCAGTTCCGCCAAGATGCCCTCATCGAGGTGCTCCATAAAGCCCAAGAGCTTTTCGGATTCCTCGACTCCGACCTGATGCATTACGTGGCGCGCTCCCTCAAGCTGCCCACCAGCCGCGTCTACGGCGTCGCCACCTTCTACCATTTCTTTAACCTTAAACCCAAAGGCGCCCACACTTGCGTCGTCTGCATGGGCACCGCCTGTTACGTCAAAGGCGCTGACCAAGTCGTCGCCGCCCTCGAACAGTGCACCGGCGTCCGCGCCGGCGAAACCACCCCCGATGGTAAGGTCTCCCTCGCCACCGCACGCTGCATCGGCGCCTGCGGTATCGCCCCAGCCGTCGTGTACGATGGAGTCGTTACCGCCCGCCAAAGCCCCGCCGACGCACTCGCCAACGTGAAAGGATGGTTAGGCCATGCTGCTTGAGGACCTGATCAAAATCAAAGAAGCTGAGCTGGCCCGGCGCAAAAAGCACACCCTGCGCTGCTGCTTAGCCGCCGGCTGCATCTCCTCCCAAGGCCAAGCCGTCAAAGACGCCCTCGACCAGGCCGTCCAAGCCGCCGGCCTCGCCGCCGAGGTCGAAGTCCGCGGCGTCGGTTGTCTGCGCCTCTGCGGCGAAGGCCCCCTCGTCGCCGTCGACCCTGACGGCGTCTTGTTCCAGAAGATCCGACCCGAGGACGCCCCCGCCCTGCTCAGCACCCTCCAGGGCGAAACCTCCCCACTCGACCGCGGCGACCTCCAGTCCCCCTTCTTCAAGCACCAGTTGCCCCTCGTCCTGGAAAACAGCGGCCTGGTCGATCCCGACCGAATCGAGTCCTACATCGCGGCCGATGGCTACTTGGCCTTGCGGAATGTCCTGCGTGAAATGGCCCCGCCAGAGGTCGTCAGCGCCATCACCAAAAGCGGCCTCCGCGGCCGCGGCGGGGCCGGTTACCCCACCGGCCTCAAATGGGCCACCGTCGCCAAAACCAAAAGCACGCGCCGCTTCGTCATCTGCAACGCCGACGAAGGCGACCCGGGCGCCTTCATGGACCGCAGCGTCCTCGAGAGCGACCCGCACCGCGTCCTCGAAGGCATGATCGTCGCCGGCTACGCCGTCGGAGCCGAGCAAGGCTTCATCTACGTCCGCGCCGAGTATCCCCTCGCCATCCAACGCCTCCAAAACGCCATCCGCCAAGCCAAACAAATGGGCCTCCTGGGCAGCGGCGTCTTCGAGTCCCCCTTTAACTTCAATATCGACATCCGCATCGGCGCCGGCGCCTTCGTCTGCGGCGAGGAAACCGCCCTCATGGCCTCCGTCGAAGGCCGCCGCGGCCAACCGCGCCCGCGCCCGCCTTTCCCCGCCGAAAGCGGCCTCTTCGGCCAACCGACCCTCATCAACAACGTCGAGACCTTCGCCAATGTGCCCCCCATCATCCTCAAGGGGCCCGAGTGGTTCGCTAGCATCGGAACCGACAAGAGCAAAGGCACCAAGGTCTTCGCCCTCGCCGGTAAAATCCAAACCACCGGCCTCATCGAAGTCCCCATGGGTACCCCCCTGCGCGTGATTGTCGAAACCATGGGCGGCGGCGCCCCCGCTGGCGGCCAAATCAAGGCCGTCCAAACCGGCGGCCCCTCCGGCGGCTGCATCCCGGCCTCGCACCTCGATACGCCCGTCGACTACGAGTCCTTGACCACCCTCGGCTCCATCATGGGCTCCGGCGGCATGATCGTCATGGACCAAACCACCGACATGGTCGACGTGGCCCGCTTCTTCATGGAGTTCTGCCGCGACGAATCCTGCGGCAAATGCGTCCCCTGCCGCGCCGGCACCGTCCAACTGCACGAGCTGCTGGCCAAAATCCTCGCTCGCCAGGCCACCCAACGCGACCTCGACCGTCTCGAAGAACTCTGCGACCTGGTCAAGCACACCAGCCTCTGCGGGCTCGGTCAAACCGCGCCCAATCCCGTGCTGAGCACGCTCCGCTTCTTCCGCCACGAATACCTCGAACGCCTTCAACCCGCCCACCCCAACCCGCCATCCGCGCCTCCCACCCCCGCAACCCAGCCGCCCAACACCGCCCCAGTAAACCCCGGCGCCCCAGCCTGATGCCCAAACCCGCCTCGCCCCGCCACAGCCATGGCAGCTAAAACCCTCACCATCGACGGCCAACTCGTCAGCGCCGAAGAAAACCAAACCCTCCTCGAGGCCGCGCGCGACGCCCAGATCCCCATCCCCACCCTCTGCCACCTCGACGGCGTCATGGACGTGGGCGCCTGCCGCATGTGCCTGGTCGAAATCGTCGGCACCCCCAAACTCCTCCCCGCCTGCGTCACCAAAGTCCAAGAAGGACTCGAGGTCCGCACCAATAGCGAACGCCTCCAACGTTACCGCCGCCTCCTCCTCGAACTCCTCTTCGCCGAGCGCAACCACGTCTGCGCCGTCTGCGTCTCCAACGGCCACTGCGAACTGCAGGACCTGGCTACCCAACACGGCATGGACCACGTCCGCTACGCCTATCAAGCCCCTAACCTCGGCGTCGACCTCTCCCACCGCCTCTACGGCCTCGACCATAACCGCTGCGTCCTGTGCACCCGCTGCGTGCGCGTCTGCTGGTACATCGAAGGCGCCGGTACCCTCAACCTCGCCGGCCGTGGCACCGGCTCGATGATCATCACCGACCTCAACCAACCCTGGGCCGACTCCGACACCTGCACCGCCTGCGGCAAGTGCGTCCAGGCTTGCCCCACCGGCGCCCTCTTCTATAAGGGCGCCACCGTCGCCGAAATGGAGCGCGACCGGCAAAAACTCGAGTACATCGTCACCGCCCGGGAGAAGAAGCAATGGAACGTCTAAGACTCGCCACCGTCTGGCTCGGCGGTTGCTCCGGCTGCCACATGTCGTTCCTCGACCTCGACGAGTGGCTCCTCGAACTGCCTGCCCGCGCCGAATTGGTCTACAGCCCGCTCGTCGATACCAAGGAATACCCCCTCCAGGTCGACCTCGCGCTGATCGAAGGCGCCATCTGCAACGCCGATCACCTCGAACTCATCCACCAAATCCGCCAGCGCACACGCACCCTCGTCGCCTTCGGCGATTGCGCCGTCACCGGCAACGTCACCGCCATGCGCAACCCCCTCCGCCGCGCAGAAGCCGTCCTCAATCGCGCTTATATCGAACTGGCCGACCTCAATCCCCAGCTCCCAGCTCAACCCGGCGTCCTGCCACCGCTCCTCGACACCGTCCTCCCCGTCCATGCCGTCGTCCCCGTCGAATATCACCTCCCCGGCTGTCCCCCGCCCGCCGACCGAATCAAGACGCTCCTCGCCCAGCTCCTCGAGGGGCGCACCCCGCAGTTGGCCCAGCACCAGATCAGATTTGGCTAAGTGAACACTCCCCGCAGCTCACCCGCCCCCATCCGCGTCCTCATCGACCCGGTCACCCGGATCGAAGGCCACGCCAAAATCTCCATCTTCCTCGACGACGCAGGCAACGTCGCCGACGCCAAGTTCCATGTCGTCGAGTTCCGCGGCTTCGAGAAGTTCTGCGAGGGCCGGCCCATGTGGGAAATGCCCAGCCTCACCCCACGCGTCTGCGGCATCTGCCCCGTCAGCCACCTCCTCGCCAGCGCTAAGGCCTGCGACGCCATCCTCGCCGTGCGCATCCCGGCCGCCGCCGAAAAACTCCGCCGGCTGATGAACCTCGCCCAGATCGTCCAGAGCCACGCCCTGAGCTTCTTCCACCTCAGCGCCCCAGACTTCCTCCTCGGCTGGGATCGCCCTGCCGCCGAACGGAACCTCTTCGGCCTCGCCCACGCCGACCCCGAACTCGCCCGCGGTGGTATCCGCCTCCGCCAGTTCGGCCAGGAAATCATCGCCGCCCTCGGCGGCCGCAAAATCCATCCCGCCTGGGCCGTCCCCGGCGGTGTCCGCGAACCCCTCACCCCCGCCGCCCGCCAACCACTCGAAGCTAAGTTGCCAGAGGCCCTCGCCATCGCCCAAGCCGCCCTCCAACGCTTCCGCGAGGTCCTCACCCAACACCGGCGCGAAATCCAGGTCTTCGGCAATTTCCCCTCCCTCTTCCTGGGACTCAGCCGCCCCGACGGCCTCTGGGAACATTACGACGGTACCCTCCGATTCGTCGACGCCGGCGGAAACGTCCTCGCCGACGACCTCGACCCGGCCCGCTATCAGGACGTCATCGCCGAAGCCGTCGAGCCCGGCTCCTACCTCAAGTCGCCCTACTACAAACCCCTCGGTTACCCCGACGGCCTCTACCGCGTCGGCCCCCTCGCCCGCCTCAACGTCTGCCGCCGTATGGGCTCCCCACTCGCCGATGCCGAACTGGACCGCTTCCGCCGCTTCGGCCACGGCGCCGTGACCTCCTCGTTCCTCTACCATTACGCCCGCCTCATCGAGATCCTCGCCTCCCTCGAGCGCATCCGTGAGCTGCTCGGCGACCCCGAGCTCACCTCGCCACGCCTGCGCGCCGACGCCGGCATCAACAAACTCGAAGGTGTAGGCGCTAGCGAAGCCCCGCGCGGCACGCTCTTCCACCATTACCACGTTGACGAACAAGGACTCCTCCAGCGCGTCAACCTCATCATCGCCACCGGCCAGAATAACCTGGCCATGAACCGCACCGTCGCCCAAATCGCGCGCCATTACATCCAGGGCGCCTCCCAACGCATCCCCGAGCCCTTGCTCAACCGCGTCGAGGCGGGCATCCGTGCCTACGACCCCTGCCTGAGTTGCTCCACCCACGCCGCCGGCCAGATGCCCCTCCAACTCACCCTCTTCGCCCCCAGCGGCGCCGTCCTCGACCAGGTCGCCTCCAGCTAATCCACTTCCTCACCGCTCAACTCCACCGCTTTTGGGATGGACGCCGCCCCACCCGGCCCGCACACTCGCGCGTGCGCCCCAGACCCAGCTCAGCTATGCCCGCCGACAAACCCATCCTGGTCATCGGCTACGGTAACGATCTGCGGCAAGACGATGCCGTAGGTCCGCGCCTGGCCCAAACCGTCGCCCAATGGCACCTGCCCGGTGTCCTCGCGCGCGCCGTCCAACAATTGACACCCGACCTCGCCGCCGATCTCGCCCATGCCCAAGCCGCCGTCTTCGTCGATGCCGCCGCTTCCCCAGAACTCGACGCGGTCGAGGTTAGTCCGCTCCAACCCACCCGCGCCATCCGCGGCCTCGCCCACACCAGCGATCCCGCCGCGCTCCTGGCCTTCACCCGCCTCTCCTTCGGCGCCTGCCCGCCAGCCTGGTGGGTCAAAATCCCAGCCGTACAACTCGGCTACGGCGAAGACCTCTCCGCCGAATCTCAGACCCACCTGGACGACGCCCTCGGCCAAGTCTACCGTCTGATCGGCCGCCTCCAATCCGCCCGCGCCGAGCCCCCAAGCGCCGCAGCCCTGCCAGCCCAGCCCCAATCGAACCTCGACCGCCCATCCACACAGGACCCGCATTCCCCGCATTCCCCGCCTCCCACACCCGCCCACACCGCCCAAACTGCCCTCGAACTGGACTTCACCGACGACGCTAAGCCCAAGACCGACGGCCTCGAGCGCTGGCGCCAAGACCGAGACCGAGCCTTGGCAGCCACCGCCGAAAAACTCGGCCTGCCCTTAGGCCGCAACGTCGAGGTCTGGCTGCACGACGGCGTCCGACTGCGCGGTAAACTCGAACTGTGCGACCTCGAGCTCTTCACCGATACCTTGCCGCGCTCCCGTATCGGCCTCCTCATCGATAACGTCCCCTTCACCTTGGGCGATCTCGAGTCCTGCGTGCGGTTGGACTGACCAGAACCCCGTTTCGTTCCAGCCATGACCG
>VHCO01000074.1 GCA_016871715.1 Verrucomicrobiota bacterium | reverse complement strand
ATCCGGCCCGCATCCCCTGTGTCCATTTGCCTTGGCGGACGTTGCTGGATGCACTTCAAGGGGGCACGACCTTCCTTTGAAGCCGCGGCAGCAGCAAGAGCGCGCACCACGGCCTGACGGCCCGAATCCGAGGCGAGTCTTTAGCCCTCACGCCAGCTTCGCATCGGAGGACATTGGCGCGGTTCCCAGGCTCTGCGCTGTGGTTGAAAGCGCGGGTCCGGCCGCGGCGGCCGCCAGTAGCGCCCTCTTGTTGCGCATGGCGTGGACGATCGCCGGGTTGACCAGGAACCGCAGCGTGTGCTCGTACGGGTTCCCGCAGAGCAGGTGCGTCGCACAGGTCAGAGAAACGGCCGTCTGCGCCGTCCTCAGGGCAGGCGAATGCCGCTGCGATCGAAGTGCTCGTCGCTGGCGATCGCCTCAGTCAGCCCCCGCAGCCTCATGAACTCCAGGCACACACAGTCATGGGGAACTACTCGCGGACTTGCTGGCCACGACGGCCTCGGCGAACCACCGATCATGTGGCTTAGCCTCCTCAGGCCGTTGGGGCGGAAAGCGTCCCGCAATGTCGGATATGCGCAGACACGGAGCCGGCCTGCGCACCTCGAGACGGAACTGCGTTTCCAGCACGGCAATCGACACTTCGCGCTGCACCGCAACTGGCGAGTCCTGGAAACGTCGGATCAGCTCTTGGGCTTCGTGCGACATGACTTGAAAGTACGCGCGGTCATGCCCGCCGCCATTACTCTTTTGAGTCGGTTCAGGACCAGTCCGCCCCCTCAGATCGCGCCATGCCGGGGCTGCCAAGCCGACCACCCCGGTGACGGCTGCCGAGACCGCGCGGTTTTTCTTGAGCCTCGAGTTGTCCGAGACGGACACTCAGCGCAGCGTCGATCTTGCCTTTCGAACTCGATCACATTATCGCGGAAAAACACGGCGGTCAGACGACCAGCGAAAATCTGGCGCTCGCCTGCTGCTACTGCAACCGCTTCAAGGGCCCGAATCTGTCCGGTGTGGACCCGCTTAGCGGCGAAGGTTTGCGGCTCTATCATCCGCGACTTGACCTTTGGTCCGAGCACTTCAGTTGGAGCGGCTCGGCGCCCACCGCTGCCCGTTCGGCCTCCTTACACTCCTCCGGCGGAACCGCCGACTGCCCGAGCAGTCTGACGGCCCCCGGCCCCGCACATGTGGAGGAACCCTCGCACGCGCGCACACGCGTGCACGAGTCCACGCGGCAGGGGAGCGGACGGTCACGCGCTCGACCTCGCTCAGGATTCGGGCACACTACACTCGAGAGCGGTACGGCCTGAGGCAGTGCCTCGCTGCAATGGACTCGCGCACAAAACGGTCGCGCGCTAGCGCGCGCCAGCGTAGGCTGACGCCCATGAAACCGATGCGATTGCACGCGCGCCCCGTATTGGCGGCGTTGGCGCTCCTGGTCCTCAGCCTGGTCGCGGCCGCGGCGGCCCAGGACGCCCCGCCCCGCTCCCCACGACCCAACGTCCTCTTCATGCTCACCGACGACCAGCGCTGGGACGCGCTGAGCTGCGCCGGCCATCCACACCTGCGCACACCGAACATCGACCGCTTGGCCGCCGAGGGGGTGCGGTTTGAGAACGTCTTCTGCACCACCTCGCTCTGCTCGCCGAGTCGAGCCTCGATCTTGAGCGGCCTCTACGCCCATGCGCACGGCGTGGTCAACAACTTCACCGAGTACCCGACCAACTTGGCCAGCTTCCCGCGCCAGTTGCAGCGCGCCGGCTACGCCACCGCCTATATCGGCAAATGGCACATGGGCGAAAACAACGACGAGAAACGCCCCGGCTTCGACTACTTCGTCACCCACAAAGGCCAAGGCAAGTATTACGACACCGAGTTCAACGTGGACGGCACGCGCCGGGTGGTGCCGGGCTATTACACGAAGGTCGTCACGGACATGGCCCTGGAATGGTTGGCGCGGCCCCGCCGCCAGCCCTGGCTGCTGATGCTCGGCCATAAGGCGCCCCACAGCTTCTACATCCCCGAGCTCCAGTACTCGAACACGTTCGACCACGTGAAGATCGAATACCCCGACACGGCCTTTGCGTTGGCGGATAAACCGGCCTGGATCAAGCAGCGGCTCTACACCTGGCATGGCATCTATGGACCTTTGTTCGACTGGCGGAAGAACTTCCCCGATGACCGGCCCGAGGCCGTCCGGGATTTCGCCGCCATGACCCGGGCCTACTGGGGCACCCTGCTGAGCGTGGACGACAGCGTGGGCCGCTTGTACGCCGCGCTCGCGGCGGCGGGCGAACTGGACCGCACGGTGATCGTGTTCATGGGGGATAACGGCCTGCTCAATGGCGAGCACGGCATGGTCGACAAGCGCACCATGCACGAGGCCAGCATCCGGCTCCCCTTGGTCGTGCGGTACCCGGGGCTCACGCCCGTGACCCAGCCCAAGGTCATCCCCCAGCAGATCCTCACCGTGGACATGGCGCCCACGTTGCTCGAGCTCTGCGGCGCGCCGCCGCTCCGAAACCTCCATGGCAAGTCCTGGCGACGACTGGTCCAGCAGGGCGATCCCACCTGGCGCACGGCCTGGTACTACGAATACAACTACGAACAACAGTTCCCTTACACCCCCAACGTTCGCGGCATTCGCACCGACGCCTGGAAGTACGTCCATTACCCGCATGGCGACGGTGGCCCGGACCGGCACCTGGCCGAACTCTACCACCTCGAACAGGACCCCGACGAACGCCACAACCTCATCCGTGACCCCCAACACACCGCGCGAGTCGAGCAACTCCAACGCGAACTGGCGCGGCTGATGAAGGCCACCGGCCTGCGCCGCGACCGCATGCCTCTCGACCAAGGCGTCAAACAAGAGTTGCCGGACCAGAAGATCTGGTAGCCCGCCCGACCTCCTGGCCGCCAGGGACCAGCAGGTTGACACCATCGACCGATCCCATGTTGCAGCAGCACCGCGCACCGCCCGTCTGGCCTCGGCCGCTCGACCCTGGGCCTCTCCACCGAATGGCTACGGTCGCGCGCAGCGACGTTCTACGAAGATGAAATCCCTCCTCGACTTGGGCCGGCCTTGGCTGGCCATCGGTTGCGCCAGCGCCCTCTGGGCAGCCTCCTCCTCCCCCACCCCAACGCCCCCCCGCGGCTATAGTCTCCCGCTCATCGACCTCGCCGCCGAGACCCACCGGCAAGTCGTCGTGGATCGTGAGCCAGGCCAATACTTGGGACACCCCACCACCTGCCTCCTCGAAGACGGCCGTACCATCCTCTGCGTCTACCCAAAAGGCCACGGCCGCGGTGCCTTGGTCTACAAGCGCAGCACCGATGGCGGCCGCACCTGGAGCGAACGGCTCCCGACGCCGCCAAGTTGGGCGACCTCCAAGGAAGTGCCCACCCTCCACCGCCTCGTCGACCCGGACGGGCGCAAGCGCTTGATCCTGTGGTCGGGGCTCCAACCCGCCCGACGGGCCGTCAGCGAGGATGACGGCAGCACCTGGAGCGAACTTGAACCGGTGGGCGACTGGGGCGGCGTCGTTGTCATGGCCAGTGTCGAACCGCTAGCCACCGGCTCGGGGCATTACCTCGCCATGTTCCACGACGACGGCCGCTTCATCGCCCCGCAACCGCAGGTCCAACAGCCCGTCGTCTTCACCCTCTACCAAACCCGTTCGCGCGACGGCGGGCTCACCTGGTCCGCTCCCGAGCCGATCGGAGCCCGCGCCGACGTGCACCTGTGCGAACCGGGCGTGATCCGTTCGCCCGACGGCCGGCAGCTCGCCGCGCTATTGCGGGAGAACTCACGCCGCCGCAATTCCTACATCATCTTCTCGGACGACGAAGCCCGCACCTGGACCGCGCCCCGGGAGTTGCCCGGCGCCCTCACGGGCGATCGGCACACCGGCAAGTATGCACCGGACGGCCGCTTGTTCATCTCGTTCCGCGATACCACCCACGACTCGACCACGCGGGGCGATTGGGTGGCCTGGGTGGGCACCTACGACGACCTCACCCAGGGCCGCGAGGGCCAGTACCGCGTTCGCCTCATGGACAATCACCACGCCGCCGATTGCGCCTACCCGGGCGTGGAGCTGCTGCCCAACGGCACCTTCGTGACCACCACCTACGGGCATTGGACCCCCGGCCAGTCGCCCTACATCGTCAGCGTCCACCTCGAACTCGCCGAGTTGGACGAACGCGCCGCCCGCCGGCCGCCCACCCCGGGCGAACCCGCCCAGACCGAGGTGTTCGTCAGCGGACAAGCCGGCTACCACACCTTCCGGATTCCGTCCGCGATCCTCACCGCGCGCAAGACCTTGCTCGCGTTTGCCGAAGGACGCAAAACCGGCCGGAGCGACACCGGGGACATCGATTTGGTACTCCGGCGAAGCACCGATCGGGGCGCCACTTGGGACCCCTTGCAGATCGTCTGGGACGACGCCGGGAACACGTGCGGCAACCCTTGCCCCGTGCTCGACCGCGACACCGGTACCGTTTGGCTCCTCCTCACCTGGAACCGCGGCGACGATACCGAGCGCCGCATCATCGACCAAACCAGCCACGACACCCGACGGGTGTTCGTCACCCACTCGACTGACGACGGACTAAGCTGGGCGACGCCGCGCGAAATCACCAGCGCCGTCAAACTGAGCTCGTGGACCTGGTACGCCACCGGTCCCGGCGCCGGGATCCAGCTCGAACACGGCCCACACCGAGGCCGCCTCATCGTCCCGTGCGACCACATCGAGGCCGAGACCAAAGACTACTACTCCCACGCGATCTATTCCGATGACCACGGCCAAAGCTGGCGTCTGGGCGGCAGCAGCCCCCGCCCCCAGGTCAACGAGTGCGAAGTCGCCGAACTGCCCGGCCAACGCTTGCTCCTGAACATGCGCAATTACGACCGCTCCCAGCGAACTCGTCAGACGGCCATGAGCCGCGATGGCGGGTTAAGCTGGACCGATCAACAGCACGCGCCGGCGTTGATCGAACCCATCTGCCAAGCCAGTCTGCGGCGCCACTCCTGGGCCGACGGCGACCGTCCCGGTGTGCTCTTGTTCTCGAACCCAGCCAGTGCCCAACGCGAGAAACTCACGGTGCGGGCGAGCTATGACGACGGCCAGACTTGGCCGGTGGCGCGCGAGTTGCACCCCGGACCGGCGGCCTATTCCTGCCTGGTGGTGTTGCCGGACCGGACGGTGGGCTGCCTCTACGAGCGCGGGGTGCAGCACCCCTACGAGACCATTCGGTGGACACGGTTCACCCTCGACTGGCTGACCAGCGCGCGCTGAACCGGCCGCCCGCGCCCAACATACTGATGAGAGGTCGGGATAGACGACAGGTTGCAGGTACGGCGCTCAGACCAACCCCTCGAGCACCGAGGGCAGGCGCTCGAGGCAGCGTTCGAGGTTGGCCTTTGCGATGCTGCGCTCGGAATCGTTCTGGTGCGGGAACAAAATGCTCCAACCCGTCGCCTCGAACCAGGCATCCTCGGGCACTTTCTCTGGGTTACCGCTGATGCCGATGCGAGCGAACCGCACCAGCAGGTCGGCGATCTGGACCGCAGCCACCACCTGAGGGTATTGGCTGGCCAGTTCCGGCTGGTGATGGTATTGCGCGGCCTCGACCATGACCTCGGGGAGGTTGTGGCTCCGGAGGTAAAGGGCGCCCACCTCCGGGTGGCTGATCCCCAGCACCTCGGTCTCCACCTGCAACAGGTCTTCCTCGCCGCCGGCCACCCGGTTGCGGATCTCGGCGAAGTGCTTCGGGAAAGCGGCCGTCATGGCGATCTTGCCCACGTCGTGCACCAACCCAGACACGTAATCGGCTTCATCCGGCAGCGATTGGGCGGAGCTGATCACCTCGCCCGTCAGCAGCGCCGTGCCGATGCAATGTTGCCAGAATTCCCGCCAGGGAAAGGGGAAGTTGCCCGCCAACCGCTGGAAATCCTCGATCACCGGCGTCACCATCGCCAGTTGGCGGATCTGGCGAATGCCAAGGTAAAACACCGCTTCCTCGATACTCTTGACCGGCGTGGTGATGCCGTAATAGACCGAGTTCACCAGCCGCAGTAAACGCGCGGTCAAACTCGGGTCCCGGCGAATCACGTCCGAGATCTGGGAGGTGTACCGTTGGTCGGCGTTGAGCAGTTCACGCAGGGCCGAGTTGATACTGCCCAACGACGGTAGGCGGGGGCAGCTCTTGAGGCGAGCATCGATTTGCCGGCTGTCGAGCCGACCCACCGGGGGGGGCATGATGAGCACATCCATAGCTGTTCGGCCCGTGTATCGTCACCTCGAAGCCTTCCCTTTAGCTTTTCCGCTTCCCCAAACGCGAAAATCAACCCACCCCGCCTAAAGTCCCCTCCGCACCCTGCCGATAATCCCCTCGCACACGGTAGCGCGTCCGATGACCGATAACCGCCTGCCGCCCAAGCATGCGCCGCCCAACTCAATTCTCAGTGCTGGTGGGCCTGACCCTGCTCGTCAGTGCCTCGCGCGCGGACTACTTGCCTCGCACCGGCGGAGCTAAGCTCCGTTTCCTCCACCCCCCCGACCCCGGCGCGGCCCGCGTCGCCCGACTGCCCCTGCCGCCCCCCGCCGCGTCACCCACCGGCCCAGAGGCGAGCACTGCCCCACCACCCCCCACGAGTCCGGTCTCGCCGGTCCATGTCCCCGCCGCTCCCTACGGCACAGATTCAGCCGCCGGCGTCCTGCCGGACCTCTGGGAGCAGTTCCTCGGCAACTTGGGCCCTGCTGCGCCCGGTAGCGGCGGACCCGTGCCCGAGGCCCCGCAGAGCGGCACGCCCTCGATCCCTGCAGCCCAAGAGAACGATGAGACGGTGACGCCGCAGATGCTCCTCCGCTTCTTCCAAGACCGCGGCGGCACCGGCAGCCGCGCGGGTGGGCTCGTCGTGCCACCGCCCGCCTGGTTCAAACCGCCCGAACGGCCCGGCACCGACAGCACAGCCACCTATGTCACCCCGTAGCCATCGTGGACCTCAGTTCGCATCCGCGCCAGGCGCGCCCACTGGCTGCCGAGCCCTCAGCCTGCCGTTCTCCTGCAGACGCCTATGATCCGCAGTCCCATACGCCTCGGTCGGACCCTGACGGTGACTTGGCTCCTCGGCGGACTCGCCCTCGCGAGTAGCCACCCAACCAGGGGCCTCGAAGCCCCAGCGACCACGACCCGACCGCCCCTGGCGGCCTTGGCCTCCGTCCAACCGACCTTGCCCGCCCCCACCGAGTTGCTGTCCGCGCCTTACCTGACGACGGTGAGCACCAACCACCCGGCCGTCCTGGCGACCAACCGGCTGGCCGTGTCCGAGACGAACGAGGCGAGCCTGATTCCGGTCAGCCCGGCGTTGATCGAAAGCGCCCCAATCGTCAACACCGGCACTCTCCGCAACCCGCTCCACGCGCCCGACGTCGAGGACCGGATCGAATCCTGTCGGCTCCAACTCGAAGCCGCCCGACAATTGCGTCGCGAGAACCGCACCGCCGAGGCCACCGCCCTGCTTACCACAGTCATCGGCAACCCGGTGGCAACCGAGGAACTCAAACGCCAGGCCCTGCTCGAGCTGGCGGTGGCGGCGCACCAAGCGGGTTTGCTCGCCCGCGCGCAGTACTTGTATGCGGATTACGTCCACCGGCACCCCGGCGACGCGAACGTCCCGGAAGTCTTGCTGCGGCAGGGTTTGCTCTATCGCGAGATGGGGGCGCACACGAACGCGCTCAACAAGTTCTTCGGCGTGCTCTCCAGTTCCCTCGCGGTCAAGTATGAACGCTTGGACTATTACCAACGACTGGTCCTGCAGGCCCAAGCCGAGATCGCCGAGACGCACCTCCTCCAGGGCCGCTACGACGAGGCCGTCTTTAACCTCCAACGCCTGCTCAAACTCGAATCGCCTCACCTGAACCGGAGCCGGGTCCGATTCAAACTCCTCCAGGCCCTGGCGCAACTCGAGCGGGACGCCGAAGTCATCGCCCAAGGCACGGAGTTCCTTAGGGCACACCCGGGCGAGGCGGAGGAACCGGAAGTCCGGTTCTTGTTGGCTACCTCCTTCAAACGACTCGGGCGCAACCAAGAAGCCCTGGTCCAAGTCCTCCAACTCCTCGCCTCCCAAGCGAACAATCCCGACCTCCCGCCCGAACAATGGCGCTATTGGCAGCAACGCACCGGCAACGACCTCGCCAACCGGCTCTACCAAGAGGGCGACTACCAAAGCGCGCTCTTGGTCTACCAACAACTGGCCAAGGTGAGTTCGGCGCCCGCCTGGCAGTTGCCCGTCGTTTACCAAATCGGCCTCGTCTTCGAGAAACTCAAGCAACCCGCGCGCGCCTACGAGCAATACGACCAGATCCTGACCCAGGCCCCCGCCCTGAGCACCAACGCCCCCAACCCCAACTTGCAGATGCTCATCGACATGGCCAAATGGCGGCGGGGCTTCATCATGTGGCAAACCAACGCCGAACTGGCCAGCCAGCCCATCCTCCTCTCCGCCAGCACCACCAACGCCGTCGCCCAACTCCCATGAACCCCAACCCCGCCCCACCCCGCCACCTGGCCGCCGTCCTCCAAGAACACCTCGCCCTCTGCCGCGAAACCCTCGCCCTGGTGGAAAGCGAGGGGCAAACCCTCCGCCAAGACGACTCCCCCTTTCCCCTGGCGGCTTACCACGCGAAAAAAGACTTGCTTCCGCGCCTGAACCGGTCGCTAGATGCCCTCCGTCGGGTTCGGGTTCAATGGCAGCGGCTGACGGCTCACGAGCGAGCGCAGCAAAAGGAAACCGCCGCCTTGCTCCGCCAGACCCAGGAGCTGATCATGAAGGTCATCGTGCTGGACCGCGAGAACGAGCAGACCCTGCTCCGCCGTGGCTTGGTGCCGCCCCGCCACCTGCCGCCGGCCCAACGGCAGCAGCCGCGGCGCGTGGCCGAAGTGTACCAACGGGCGGCCGGTCCACGGGCCTTGCAGAGGGCATGCCCATAGAGAAAATCATCGTTGTCGAAGACGAGCTGATCGTCCGTAAAAGCCTCGAGCAACAACTCCGCCAGCGCCGTTACGATGTCGCCTCGGCGGAAACGCTGGCGGCCACGCACGAACTCCTCGGGCGTGACACGTGGGATCTCTTGTTCGTCGACGTGCGCCTGCCCGACGGCGAGGGCACCGAACTGCTGCAGCAACTCCAAAGCCGTCCCCAACGCCCCCTGGTGGTCATCACCACCGGCTTCGGCTCCGTCCAGTCCGCCGTCGAGTGCATGCGCAACGGCGCCTTCGACTACCTGCTGAAGCCTTACTCCCCCGAACAACTCGACGTCACGCTCCGGAAAGCCGAGCAATACACCCAACTCCTCAAGGTCAGCCAGCATCTCAGCCACGAGAGCGATGACGACAGCAGCCACGAACTGCTCGGCCGCAGCGAGCCCATCGAGACCCTCCGCCAGTTGATCCGCAAAGTCGCCCGCACCAACGCCACCGTCCTCATCCAAGGCGAAAGCGGCACCGGCAAAGAACTGGTTGCCCGCGCCCTCTACCGCCAAAGCCCGCGCGCCAATGCCCCCTTCATCAAGGTCAATTGCGCGGCCATCCCGGAAAACCTGATCGAAAGCGAATTCTTCGGCCACGAAAAGGGCGCCTTCACCGGAGCGCTCAACAAACGCGAGGGCCGTTTCGAGTTGGCGCACGGCGGCACCATCCTGCTCGACGAAATCAGCGAGATCTCCCCCTCCGTCCAAGCCAAACTCCTCCGCGTCTTGCAGGAGCGCGAACTCGAACGCGTCGGCGGCAACCGCACCATCCGCGTCGATGTGCGCGTCGTGGCCACCACCAACCGCCACCTCAAGGACTGCGTCGACCGCAAGGAGTTCCGGCAGGACCTCTTTTTCCGGCTGAACGTGGTCCCGATCTGTGTCCCGCCTTTGCGCGAGCATCGCGAGGACATCCCCTTGTTGGCGGAGCAGTTCCTGCTGCGTTACGCCCGTAAACACGGCGTCCGTATCCAAGGCCTCGCCCCGCGCTGCCTCGAGGCCCTCGCCCAACAGGACTGGCCCGGTAACGTCCGCGAACTCCAAAACGTCCTCGAACGCGCCGTCATCCTCAGCGGCGACGGCGATACCATCGACCTCGACCAGGTCGGCCTCGCGCGCTGGCCCAGCCTCGGCCCCAACCTCAACCTCGGCCCCTGGGCCTCGCCCGCCCTCCAGGGCAACGGCGGTACCCCTCCGCCCGCCGCCAAAACCGCTCCGCCTAGCGACGTCCTCAGCCTGGCCGAAGTCGAGAAGCGCCACATCTTGGCCGCCTTAGCCCAAACCGGAGGCAACCGCACCCACGCCGCGCGGCTGCTGGACATCAGCATCCGCACCCTGCGCAACAAGCTCAACGAGTATAAAACCCAAGGCGTCGACCTCGGAGACGCCCCGGCAGCCGAGGAGGCCGAGGACGCTTGCCCCACCCCGGGTCAAGCCTGATCGATCACCCGGCGAACCACGTCGGTCGCCTCGCGCACATTGTAGGGTTTGTTGAGGATGTGGACGCGCAATTCCTGCTCCAGACGGCGGCTCTCCTCCTCCTCCAAATAACCCGAGGCCAAAATGCAGCGGAGGTGCGGCCAGCGCGCGCGCGCCTCCTTGATTAACTCGACCCCGTTGCGGCCGGGCATCGCGTAGTCCGTGAGCAGCACGTCCAACCGGCCCCCCTCGCGCTCGAACACCCCCAACGCTTCGTCGGCGTTGCCCGCCACGAAAACCTCGTAGCCCGCCGCCTGCAGAAACGAGCGGGTGAAATCCACAATGAAATCCAGATCGTCCACCACCAACACGCGCCCGCTGCCCTTCACCAACGAGGGCCGACCATGGCGCGGTTGCTCGGTCAACCCGCCCAAAACCGTGGGCAAGTGAATGTGGAACGTCGTCCCCGCCCCCAGCCGACTGTCGATGTCGATGAACCCCCCGGCGCGCGCGACAATGTTGTGCACAATCGCCAGGCCCAAGCCGGTCCCTTTGCCCTTGGCCTTCGTCGTGAAGAATGGATCGAAGATGCGCGGTAGCACCTCGGGCGCAATCCCCGTGCCCGTGTCCGCCACACTGCAACGCAGGAACTGCGTGCCCGATGGCCGCCCCACCTGCAGCGCCTTGTCCTCGCAAAGCGCCAGCAACCGGTTGCTCACCGTGATCGCACCCCCGTCGGGCATGGCATCGGCCGCGTTGACCACCAGATTCAGCAGCAACTGGTTCGCCCGCGTGTTGTCGATGCGCACCTTGATCGGCGTCTCGGTCAACGCCAAGTGCAGCTCGATCCCGCGCTTGAGGGTGCGCCGCGCCAATTGGCTCGCCTCGCGCACCAGGCGGTTGAAGTCCAGCACCACTTCCTTCTCTTCGCTCGTGCGGCTGAAGGACAGCAGTTGCTGCGTGATCTCCGCCGCGCGGGCCGCCGCCTGGTCGATCTGGCCCAAACGCCGGCGCGTGTCGCCGCCCAACTTCTCGTCCAACAACAGCAACGTCACATTGCCACGCACCGCCAGCAGCAGGTTGTTGAAATCATGCGCCACCCCCGCCGCTAGCGCCCCAATCGTCTCCATCTTCTGCGCCTGATAGAGCTGCGCCTGCAATTGACAGAAGCGCGTCTGGTCCACCACCACATAGTTGAGCCCCAGAATCTCCGCGTCGTGCTGCCAAGGCGTCACCTTCACCAACCACTGCGCCCCTTCGCTCAGCGGCGCCCGGATCTCATGCGGGCGCCCCTCGATCAACACCCGCTCCATCACCTCCCGCACCTCGTCCCGACGCGGTTCGTCCGGGATGTACTCCAACAGCGAACGCCCCTTCTGGGGCGCCTCCTTCAGCGCCAACCAACCGTGGCCCGCCGGAAACTGCTCCGCGTGCCGGTTCACATGCCGCAGCCGCAACTGCCGATCCACCGTGTAGATCGCCGCGTCGACCGAATCGATAATGCTCTGGACGTAATCGCGTTCCAGCTCCAGGTCGCCTTGCAGCCGTTTCTGGGCCGTGATGTCGCGCTCGAGGGCGACCACCCCAAGAAACGCGCCGTGCTTGTCGAAGATCGGGCTGATGGCCGCCTCCACCGGATACGTCGTCCCGTCCCGGCGCACATTCACCAGCTCGCCCCGCCAATCCTCGCCGCGACTCATCGCCTCCCGGTAGGCGTCCGCCTGGCCGGCCACCCCAGGCGCCCGCAGAAAATCGGCCTTCTGCCCGAGGGCCTCCTCGATCGTGTGCCCCGTGACCTGTTGGAAGGCGGTGTTGACAAAGGTCAACTTGAAGAGCGCATCCGTGAGGTACACCACGTCCGTCGTCGAGTTAATGGCGGTAATCAGGCGCTGGATATGCGATTCCATGCGCCAGCGCTGGCTGGCGTCCTTCACCGCAACCAACGCGTGCTCCTCCCCCAACGGCGTCACCCGCAGATCGGCCACCAGACTCAACTGGCCTCGACACAGCAACGTCACCGCCGCCAGCGTCTCGGGCCGACCCGACCGCCCGCCCAGCACCCCCTGCAAACGCGTCACCGTGCTCGACGTCAGGAAACTCGACAAGAGGTACGCCGGCCACACCACCTCCGGCCCCAACCCAATCAGTTGCCGCGCCCGGCGATTCGCCTCGACGACCGCCCCGTCCCGCCGGCAAACCAGTTGCGCATCCTCCGAGGCCTCGAGCAGATAACGCCACCAGGGACTGCCCGCCGACTCGCCCGCCGGATCCGCAACCGCCGTCAGACTGACCGTCTCGGGTGACATGCTGCGCGCCGCCGTTAGCAATAGACCAGCAAGGTCTGTGTGATCGGATTGATCCGGTTATGATTGCGCAGCTTGTCGATGAACGGCTCGTTCAAAAGCTGCCCCTCCGGCGCCAACAGGATCCCGTTGGCCGTGTAGATCCCCTTCGCCAAAACCATCCCCGGCCGCAACTCGGACAACAGCAACCCCCGCTCGCGCGCCGGCACTGTGGCCTTGGGCAGACTCCGTAAAAACGCCCGCACCGCGTCCGGATCGAAGTGCGCCCCGCTCGCCAGACGGATCGCCTCGATCGCCTCGCGCGGGTCCAGATTGCTCTCGGCATAACTCACCGCCACCGCCAATAGCCGCCCCAGCCACGGGATCGCTTCCCCCTGCAGCCGGTCTGGGTAGCCGCTGCCATCGTACCGCTCGTGGTGCGACCGAATGATCCGACCCACCGGCTGGAGGTGATGCACAAAGCCGGTCAGTTCCTGACCCAAAATCGGATGCTGCTGAATCAACGCCACCTCGGCTTCGCTCAGCAGCTCGGGTTCGTTCTGCCACCGCCGAATCAGGTTCCGCGGCACGCCCACCAAGCCGATGTCATACAACAGCGAACTGATCTCCAACGCCTGGCGCTGGTCCGGCGCAATCTCCAGCCCCTGAACCATCGCCTTGACGATCTGCGCCGTCCGCCGCGCTTGGCTGCCCAGCGTGGGATAGAACGTCTCCATCGTCTTGAGACACAACTGCACCGACTGCTCCAGGTTCGCCTGCAGCGCCTGCGCCAACTGCTCGAACTGCTGGTTCTGTTCCGCGACGCGCCGGACCTGCTGCTCGAGGGAACGATTCAACGCGCTGAGCTTCTCGTTCATGGCCAGCGTGGTGGCCTGCAACACTTGGTTGCGGCAGACCAACTCGTGGCGTTGCACCGCATTGCGCACCGTGGCGAGCAGCTCCTCCCGCAGCCACGGCTTGACGATAAACCGGTAGATCTCACCCTTGTTGATCGCGTCGATCACCGTGTTGAGGCTCAACACCGCCGTGATCAAAATGCGCGTCGTGTCCGGTTGCACCCCCTTGACCTGCGCCAATAACTCCAGGCCCGTCACCTGCGGCATCTGTTGGTCCGTCAAAATCACCGAGAAGGGACCCTGCTTCAGCACCTCCAACGCCTGCACCGCGTTGAGCGCCGTCACCACCTGATAACCCTCCCGCCGCAGCGTCTCTCGTAACGCCACCAACACGATCTCCTCGTCGTCCACCACCAACACCCGGTGCTTCGATGGATCCACCAACGCCGGCTCCGGCCGATTCATACCCCCTCCTCCGTTTCCACCGCCGGTTCCGGGAGCGCGCGCTGCAACCGCTGCAGGATCTCCCCTTCCGTCAGATCGGGCGGGATCAACTCGTCCGCATCTCGCAGCACTCGAGGATCCAGCTCGTCCGGGTGGCAGCCCGCCAGTTGGACGACGATCTTCACCCCCGCGTAGGTCTGGCGCAGTTCGCACACCAACGCGCCGAGAACCGCGTCGTTCGGCTCCAACACCACCACCACCCCGGCAAACGCATACTCGCCCGCCGCCAACTGCCCCAACGCATCCGCCTTCGAGGTGGCCGTGACCACATGGTAGCCTTGGCACCGCAAAAACTCGGCCGTGCTCTCGATCAGCCCATCCCCCTGCCCCGCCAACAGCAGACTCTGGCGCTTGACCGCGTGGCTCGCCCCCACCCGCTCGGCTTCGGTGAAATTCGCCTGCGGCAGCCATATGCAGAACGTGGCCCCCTGCCCCTCCGTCGACGTGACCGTCACCGCCCCTTGGTGCTTGGCCACAAACAACTGCGTGTTGTAAAGCCCCAAACCCGAGCCTTTGTTCATGGGCTTGGTCGTGAAAAACGGATCGAACAACGAACCCAAATGCCGCTCCTTAATCCCGCAACCCGTGTCCGCCACCGCCAAACACACCACCGGCGCCCGCGGCACGCAGCCCCGCAAGTTCGCCACCGCCGGCATCTGTTCGTGCAGCGACGTCTGCAACGTCAGGCAGCCCCCCTGCGGCATCGCCTCCGCCGCGTTCAAGCACAAGTTGATGATCACTTGCCGAAACTCGACCGCGTCCGCATACAGCGCCAGCGGCACCCCGGCAGGCTCCGCCCGGATCCCGATCCGCCGGGGAATGAGCTTGCGCACTAACTCGACCAAATCATGGATCACTTCGTTCAGGTCGCAGTACTCCCGCGTGCCGGTCTTGCCGTGATGCAGGTGGATGATCCGATGCACCAACTGATGCGCCTGTAACGAACTCTGCTTGATCAAAGCCAACCCCTCGCCAAACGCGTGCCCCGGCTCGAGCTGCGCCAAATACGACTCACTCAGCGACAGAATCCCAGCCATGATGTTGCTGAAGTCGTGCGCCAACCCCATCGTCAGCACCGCCAACGTCTCCTTCCACGCCGCCGACGATAGGCGCCGCTCCGCAATCGTCTGCCGCGTCACGTCCAGCCAGACCCCTTCGTAGCCCAACACCAAGCCGCTCCCAGCCAACACCGCTTTCCGATGCTCGAGCACGTATACCACCCGACCCGTCCCCGCATGCCGAATCCGGTACGTCCCCGATACCCCCCGCGACTCTTGCTGGCTGCGCCGTATCTGCTGTTGGACCTCGTCCGCGTCCTGCTCGTGCACCACCTGCCAAAACCGGTTCGGATGCGTCTGCCACTCCGCCAACGGAATCCCCGTCAGTTGCGCCAACTGTTCACTCGCGAAATGAAACGACAAATCCGCCCGCTGCGTGAAGATCACCCCCGGCCACCGATGCACCAGGTTGTCCAGTTGCGCCTCCGCACGCAGCACCCGCAACAGCATCTCCCGCCGCGACGCCTCCCGTCCAGCCTGCTCGTCCCAGGCGTACTCGCTGAGTTCTGCCAGCGGCGGTAAATCCGAGTTTAACCTCACAAAACTGCCCGCCGCATTGACCGCCACCTCCAGTAGGTAATGCTCCGGCGCTCCCCCCAAGCCGCGCCCGAGCTGCAGCGGGCACCGCACCAACCTCTGGGCGGGCAGCTCCGCCAACTCACATCGCCACTCCGGCGCGCGTCGCCACAGCGCCGCCCAGAACGACTGACCGGCCAAACTCGCCGCCGTCACCTCCAGCCACTGCGCCAGCGCCTCACTCACCTCGACAACCCGCCCCTCGGCGTCCAGCACCGCCATCCCCCCCTCCAACCAGCCCGGGGCCAGGCTTAACCGCGGCGACGTATCCCACGCGGCGATTTCAGCGGCAGTCGATCTCATAGTCCAAGCGCCCAACCCGGCTCCCCGGCTTCAGGGCGAGCTCGCCCTCAGCCCGCCAGGGCAGCCCAGCCCCCGGCGCCCGCCACC
Organism: Verrucomicrobiota bacterium; assembly: GCA_016871715.1. Classification (GTDB taxonomy): domain Bacteria; phylum Verrucomicrobiota; class Verrucomicrobiia; order Limisphaerales; family J093; genus VHCO01. Next base: position 13,508 of record VHCO01000074.1, on the reverse strand, counting down.
GCGGCCCGCCGAGCGATCGCCGAGGCTTCGCAGACCCATACACAACATATCTTCCATTCGGACCTATCGGACACTCGATGCGGCAGCTTTAGACTGGACTTGCTGAAATCGCCACAAAACGCCTCGCAACTCCCCACCCCCCAACGCTCTAAACCCGACCCCACCCGCCTCGTCCCGCGCTTCGCGCGCACGCGCCGGAATCCAACCACGCCGGCTCGCCTTTGTAAACAACCGCCTACCGCCTCCGTGAGGGTGCCGGCGGTTTTGGGGTGGACTTAGGCGGACCGCCCACCGCAAGATCCGGCGACCACAATCTACCATCAGAGATCTATTATGCTGAACCATAGGGATAGCTCCATGACACCCGTGTCCGACCCTCAACCGCGTCCAACGCCCGGGACCTCCCATTCCCGATCCACACGCCGTGTGTTCCTGGCGCGCGGAAGCCAGGCCGTCGCGGGTTCGGCCCTGGCGGGCGTTGCGCTCCCATGGGTGCACGCGGCGGGCGACAGCACGATCCGCTTGGCCTTGATCGGATGCGGCGGCCGCGGGACTGGGGCGGCGGCGAACGCGCTCGAGGCCCCCGGCGGTCCGGTCGAACTGGTGGCGATGGCGGACCTGTTCGAGGACCGGCTCCGCAACTCGCACCGCAGTTTGTCGGAGAAGTACGGGGAGCGGGTGGCGGTGCCGGCCGAACGGCGGTTTCTGGGGTTCAGCGCTTACCGCGAGGCGATCGATTGCCTGCGGCCGGGGGATGTGGCCTTGTGCACCACGCATGCCGCGTTTCGCGCGGCGCATGTCGAGTACGCGATTGCGAAAGGGGTGCATGTCTTCATGGAGAAAACCTTTGCGCCGGACCCGGGTGGCATCCAGCGCATCCTCCGGGCCGGCGAAGCGGCGGAGAAGAAGAACCTCAAGATCGGGGCCGGAGTGATGTGCCGGCACTCGACGGCGCGCCAGGCCCTGATTCAGCGGATTCGCGAGGGCGCCATGGGGGAGATTCAGCTCATCCGAGCCTATCGGATGGACTCGGGCTACCGGATGGGGCCACGCCAACCGCAGGAGCACGAGCTTTACTGGCAGATCCGGCGTCCGTACCAGTTTCTCTGGGCGTCCTCGGGCATCTTCATCGAGCTGATGATTCACCAGATCGACGAGTGTTGTTGGATCAAGGACGGCTGGCCCGTGACGGCGCACGGCGTCGGTGGGAGGGGCCCGGACAGCACCGATTGCAGCCAGAACCTCGACACCTACTCGATCGAGTACACCTTCGCCGACGGCACCAAGGCGCTCGTGACGGGGCGGTACATTCCCAAGTGCCATAACGATTTCGCCACGTTCCTCCACGGGACGAAGTGTGCCGCGCAGTTCTCCGGCGACATCCACGCCCCAACGGTGCAGATGTACAAGGACCAGCGCATTGGCCGCGAGCACGTGGCTTGGCGCCCCGAGCGGGAGAAAGTCGATCCGTGGCAGGCCGAATGGAACGTGTTGCTCGACGCCATCCGCAACGATCGTCCCCATAACGAGGCGCGGCGCGCCGCCTACTCGAACCTGGCCGCCATCATGGGCCGCGCGGCCGTTCACTCGGGCCAGATCATTCGCTGGGAGGACGCGCTCGCCTCCAACTCCATGTTCTGCCCGCAGGTGGATCGTCTGACGGCCGACAGTCCCGCGCCGGTTCGGGCCGACGCCCAGGGCCGCTATCCCGCGCCCATTCCTGGCGCGTGCACCGAGATCTGAGACCTAGGATTTCGGACTTAGAACCGAAGCGACATTTCGCGCAGCGTTTCGCGAGAAGAGTCTAACTCACATGAAATCACTTAGCTTCGATCACTCGACCCGACGTCAATTCCTGAGGCGCGGCGCCGCCGCGGTTGCGCTCCTCGCTTTGCCCCAGGTGCCAGTCAAGTCGGCGCGGGCCGCCGCCGGGGCGGTGCCGCCGAACCGCCGCATCACCGTGGGCATTATTGGCACGGGCCTGATGGGGGCAGGTCATGTGAACCGGATGATGGGCGATCCGGGGGTCCAGGTGCTGGGCGTCTGCGACGTGGATCGTTCGCGGCGCGAGGCGGCCCAAGGCCGCGTCGAGGCCAAGTACGCCGCCGAGGCGGCGAGCGGGACCTACCACGGCTGCAAGGCCTACAACGACTATCGCGAGCTGCTCGCGCGCCCCGACCTCGACGCGGTGGTGATCGTCACGCCGGACCATTGGCATGCGCTGCAGTCCGTCCATGCGGCTGAGGCTGGCAAAGACGTTTACTGTGAGAAGCCCATTTCGGTGACGATTGCCGAAGGGCGGCGGGTGGTCGAGGCGGTGCGCGGCCACCGGCGCGTGTTTCAGACCGGCACGCAGTACCGCTCGATCCCGACCATCCGCCGCGTGTGCGAGTTCGTCCGGGGCGGCGGTTTGGGCAGGGTCAAGTCGGTCTTCACCCTGTTGGATCCGCTGTCGAACTTCATGCGGCACGGCCGCTTCCAGCCCTACGCGGACTTGGTCCAAGCGAGCAAATACACGACGACGTACGCGCCGATCGACCTGTCGCTGCCGGCGGAGCCGGTGCCGGAGGGGTTGGATTGGGAGCTCTGGGTGGGTCCGGCGCCGTGGCATCCGTACCATACCCTCTACCACACGAACCCGTCGCCCGGGGTTGTGCCCTGGTCGTTTGCCGATGCCTTCGGGGTGGCCGCCCTGACGTGGCACCTGGCCCACAGCGCCGACGTGATCCAGTACGCCTTGGGCGTCGAGACCAGTGGCCCAGTCGAACTGATCCATCCGCGCGAGGGCAAGTACCCGACGCTGACCTGCCGGTACGCCAGCGGCACGCTGCTTCATTTCGTGGATCACTGGGGCCTGGTCAAGGACGCCTATGGCGCGGTACCGGGAGATGCCCGGTTGGCGGGCAACTTCGGCGGCGTGTTTGTGGGTGAGGCCGGCTGGATCACCTCGATGTCCACCGGCGGCCCTGTCGAGGGTGGTCCGGCGGAGGTGTTCGAGAAGTTGGCCCTGCCCACTCGCGAGGTGAACATCGGCAGCAACAACCATCATGCCAACTGGCTCGAATGCACCCGCACCCGCGCCCAACCGAGCTGCGACGAGGAACTGGGTCATCGCACCGCTTCCCTCGGTCACCTGGCCATGATCGCCTACAAACTCGGGCGTTCCCTGCGCTGGGACCCCGTCCGCGAAGAGTTCCCCGGCGACGCGGAAGCCAACGCCCTGCGCGCGCGCCCGCTGCGGGCGCCTTGGACGATGTGAGCGGGCAGCTCGAGGGTGGCTTTGCGTTCGGGCAAGGCCTGGCGCGGGCTGCTGCCGGTCCGGGAAACCCAGGCACCCAATGATCGCCTCGCCTCTGCTGACACGGTTGGGCGGCTACCTCGACGGTGGCTGGGTCGAGGCCGGGGCGGGCGGGGAGGCGGCGGTCGAGGTCAGGAATCCCGCCACGGGCGAGCTTCTGGCGCGGCTGCCGGCGTTGGGCGAAGCGGAGGCAACCGCCGCGGTGGTGGCGGCGGACCGGGCCTTGGCCATGCCGCCGACGCTCGAGCAGCGGCGGGATTGGCTGGCCGCGCTCGAAGGGCGACTCCTGGCCGCGAAGGACGAACTCGCGCGCATCATCACGCTCGAGAACGGCAAGCCGTTGCGTGAGGCGGTGGGGGAGGTCGAGTATGCCGCCGGTTTTTTTGGATTCTCCGCGCGCCAGGTGCTGCAGCTCGAGCCGGAGCGACTGGCCGAGCCGATCCGAGGTTGCGCCTGGACGGTGAGGCGCCGGCCCGCGGGGGTCGTAGGACTGATCACACCCTGGAATTTCCCGCTGGCGATGCTCGCCAAGAAGGTTGCCGCTGCGCTTGCTGCGGGCTGCACGCTCGTGGTCAAGCCCTCGGAGCTGACGCCGCTGGCGGCGGTTGCGCTGGTCCACCTCTGCGCGGAGTTGCCCTTGCCACCGGGTCGCATCAGCCTGCTCGTGGGTCCCCCCGAGCCCACCGGCACGGTCCTCTGCCGGCATCCGGCGGTGCGCCGGCTCAGTTTCACCGGCTCGACGGCCGTGGGTCGGTTGCTGTTGGCCCAAGCGGCGCCCCACATCAAGCGGGTCGCGCTCGAGTTGGGCGGCAATGCCCCGTTCCTTGTGTTTGCCGATGCCGATCTCGAGGGGGCAGCGACGGCCCTGTTGGCAAACAAGTTCCGCGCCGGTGGCCAGACGTGCGTCTGTGCCAATCGGGTGCTCGTCGAGCATTCCGTGTTCGAGCGGTTTGTTAGATTGGTGGCGGACCGAGTCCGGAGGCTCCGCGTGGGCAACGGATTGGATCCGGCAACGGACATTGGCCCGTTGATTCACCGCGCTGCCTTCGACAAAGTGGCGGCGCTGGTGGCCGATGCGCTAGCGCGCGGGGCGCGGCGAATGGTCGGCTACGACCCGCCGCGACCAGCGACCCGGTGGGGCGCGTTCTATCCGCCCACAGTGCTGGCCGATGTGGTTCCCGAAATGCGCCTCTGGCAGGAGGAGATCTTCGGCCCGGTAGTCGCCCTGGGCCGGTTCGAGGATGAGGCGGAAGCGACCGCCATGGCCAATGGGACAGTCCACGGCCTGGCTGCCTATCTCTTCACCCAAGACCAGGATCGCGCCCAGCGCATGATGGCCCGACTCGAGTTCGGCCACGTGGGCCTCAACACGGGCAGTGGCCCCACTCCCGAAGTGCCCTTTGGCGGCATGAAACAGTCCGGCTTCGGCCGCGAAGGTGGCCTCGAGGGCCTGTTGGAGTACTGCGAGACCCAGGCCGTGGTCGACGCTGGCCCGTAGCCGCATCCGCAGCGGGGGCAGCGCTGCATCCGCTGCATCCGCTTGCCAAACGGCCGCCGATTGCTGATAACTGAGCGCGGGCACGCCCAACTCAGGGCCAGCATAGCTCAGTGGCAGAGCAACGGTTTTGTAAACCGTCGGTCGTCGGTTCGAATCCGACTGCTGGCTCCAGCTTTCACTCCAAGGGCGTGCAATGCGGGGAGAGGCTGCAAGTCCGTACGCGAACCTCACGAGTCGTAACACTTGTAATTGGTCTCCGAGCGGCTCGGCTGGCTCCCGTTCGCTGGCGCGACTGGTTCGGTGTTCTGGTCACAGTCTCATCCGTTGATTCCAAACGATTCGTACCCTCTGCAGATCGTCAGCCGTGAGCGCCCCCAAGCGACGAGCAAACACCGTCCGCTCTGCCGTGACCAGGCGGTCGAGCCGAGCCACCGACGGCTTGAGCAAACCGGCGGCCTGCCAGTCGGTCAGCGGAACGTCCAACGGGCCAGCGTGCAGGACCGAGGTGATACGACAGACAATGGCATCTTGCCGCAGGTCAAAGAGCACCAACGCCGGCCGAAGCTTGCTGGTCGCACCGGAGGTAAACGGAAACTGGCAAATGAAAACCTCGCCGAACATTTCAGCGCAACGAATCGTAGATGGCGTCTTCCACGGAATCGTCGCGCAAAAACTGCTCATAGGCAGCGGCGCGCCACTCGGCCTCATCTGTCCCCTCGTCCGTGAGGACAATGACGCGAGCTTTCCCTGCCTTGGGCAACTGAGCGGCGAGATCGGTCGGTATCTGGAGGGTGGCCACGCCACTCAATTCCGTCGTGAACTCGATTGCGTTCATGCTGGAAGGCTAGCGCGTTTGCTTGAGGGGGTCAATTGCGCGGCCGCACACTGCCGCCGAACGACCAAGCCAAGCGACGACGAGGAGCGCGCCAAGCACGCCTCGTTTGCTGGCAGGATGTAACCGCGCTCCTCGTCATTCGGCCCAGCGGTTGGTTCGGCTTCATCGCTTTCGTTTCAATGCTTCTGTAACGATCTCAATCTTGCAGTGATTGCTGTCTTCGATCAACCATACTCCCGCTCCCTGAGCCGGAAGGTTCCATCCGACGTGACGCCAGCCGTCTTCTTGCCGAACTGGCAGCGAGGGCGAGCCATATTTCTGCGTCAGGAAGGACTCCACGAATGCGAAGTTGGTCTTGGCGGTCCCAACTTGTAGAGCGTGGCGACCGTCCAAGTACTCGCCTGACTGGTGGCGATCGGTCAGAACCCTGGAAGACCAAGATGTATTGAGGCGATTCGAGGACTCACGCTGCAAACTGCTGCCAGAAATCGACTCACTCAGGAATGCATCAAGATCACCCGACTGATTCACAAACTGTGGATCAGGACTCCGGCCGCATGACATCAGAAGCAAAGCGATTACGATGGGCAGTACACTCTTCACGCCGAACGATGGAGCTCACCGACCGCCGCCGGGAAGGAGGTGAGGTGGCTCCCGGGCGACCGAACCACCAAGCCGGTACGGAACCGAGGCGGCTGGCGGGGGTTCGGTGGAGCGAGTGGTTTGGCCAGATCTCAAGCGACCTCCTGCATCGGCCGGGTCACGGGTGTCGGTAGTGTCCTACCCGATGACTCCAAATGTCCGACGACCTCCTCCACCACTTGGCAAAGCTCGGCGTACAGTTGCACCGGATCATCCCCGTGGATGCCCGTGATCAGGTCTGGGCATTTGCCCACGTAGACTTGATCCTCCTCACTCCATTCCACCCATTTGTGGTACTGATCAACGCTTTTCATGGTTGGACGCGCTCAATGGCCCGGCGGATCTGCCTCTCCTGATAATGCTTCGCGTCATCACCCAGTCCGCCGCTGAGCGTGACCGCACCGGGATACCCCGCGTGCGTGTACTTCCGGTGCGAGCCTTTCCCGCCGCCGCGAATCTCGTAGAATCCTGCATCCATCAGGTCTCGAATCAGCTCTCTGACCTTTCGTGGCACGGTGCAAGTCTATCGCCCAGCACGGGACTGGCAAGCTCGCTTCCCGATCCATAGGGCATCCTGCCGAACGCAGAGAGCAGGCGCCGCCGCCGACAGCGACCTCCCGCTCTGGAACCTGAACGTTCATATCACTGAGACCGATCGAATGCGAGCGGCGTGGCGGCGGTTGCCTGGCTCGATTTGTTCGCTTCATTTACAGGTCCAGGGCATATCGCAACGCGTTACGGACCTTCTCCAATGGGGGCACGCAAATCGTGCCAACAGGTCCTCTGAATTCGTGATTTTAGTCGTCATAGACTGAGTCCAGTGCTCTCTGCCGCTTCTCGGCGGGAAGCAACAGATCGTCCTTCTCCGGTACAGAAAGGGCGAATGGCAGACCACGGTGCAGCCGCACCTGGCTCAAGAACATGCGGATCGCTTCCGTCGTGCTGATCCCCAGCTTTGCGAAAACCGCCTCAGCGTCCCGTTTAAGCCGCGATTCAATTCGTGCTCGAACAACTGCTTCCTTCATGAGCACAGCGTGGCACAAAGCGGCTACAGATACAGGCTTGCTGTCGACAGATCGTTTAGCATGCAGGCCACGCGCGATTCGTGCCGGCCCGCGTAACGCGTCAGGCCTGCGCCCCGGCGCGGCCTTCGCACATGAAGGTAGTCCGCGCCGCACGGGTCTGTTCCGGTGGTCACAGCATGGCAAATACTGCTCTCAAACGCTGGCGGCAAGCTCAGAAGCTGCTCAAAAGCGGGGTCCAGGCTGCACCCTCGTGCCGCGGGCATGGCACGGACTCCAGATGCGCCCAGACGCCGCCCTGCCCGCAGGCTCGGATCTTGCTGCTGCCGTGTCTCGCATTCATACCCCGGTATACGGCGCCGGATTCCGGCTTCTGACAGACATCCGATCCGGGCCGTCGTGTCGAATGCCGTGTCCGAGTGGACACGCCACGCCCAACGGACAGCCGGACACCTTGTGAGGGATTGTCCGAGGCAGCCTGATTGCTCAGCCACCCGCTCGTCACTCGCATTCCCTCATCGGCTGTGGCACCGTGGCGACCATCGAGGACATCTCTCGCGCACGCAGGCTGCGGCAAACGATTCCGGGCGCGCAGCGCCACTTGTGGCGACTTCTGCGCGACCGACGGCTTGCCGGCTACCAGTCTCGCCGAGAACATCCGATCGGCCCTTACTTCCTGGATTTCTACTGCGCGGAAGCGAAGCTCAATCTGGAGTTGGATGGTGCGCAACATGGTTTCGCGGATCAGCGATGGATCAGCGATAGCGCGATGAGGTCAAGGAGCAGTATTTGAGTTCGCGAGGGATCCTGACCATGCGCTTCTGGAATTGGCAGGTCCGACGTGAGCCGAGGGTCGTGAAGGAGAACCTGTGGCGGCTGCTGCAAGAGCGGGCGCCGCATCCACAGAACGCGCCAGTGTTGCCCAGCGCACGCTCGCGGACCTGGCCACTTCCTCCGAGCGACAAGCCAGTGCCGTTGCGTCCGATCCGAGCTCCGCCGAGGGGGGAATGCGGTCCTGGGAACAAGGAAGAGGACGGCGCGCTTGTTCACCCCTCACCCCGGCCCTCTCCCCATCGAGGGGAGAGGGAGACACGCCGAACGCGCTCGAAAGACCAGATGCCGCGCTCATGTATGAAGCTCCCATTGGGCTGACCGATGCCGGTTGCTAATCCACGTTTCGGTGAGCCGCACGTGCTGGGCGGCGTTCGTGATCGGGATGGCCTTCTGGTTCAGGACCGGCAGCGGCGCCTGATCGTTGGCCGGGACGAGCAGCCAGAGGCCATGGATGCCGCCGGTACGAGCCACTTCGTCGGCGGCTCTTGATTTCGACGAAAAACGCCCCCCTGCGGACAGACGACAAGCAGATCCACTTCGTTGATCGAGCCGGCGGCGGCGGAGCTGAAATGACAGTCCGACACGGCATGGAGTGGCGACAGTGGTTCGGCAGTTCGCGAACGACCGCTTGCCGGGTCTGGTTGGAAGCGCGATGCTGGGAACGAATGAGCGCCTCCCCATCCAGGATGCCCGCGACGCAAGGTTGGGTGCCCCGATCCATCTGGGCGTTGGGCCTCGCCGGTCTGCTGGGGTTGGGTCCTCGGGAGGGCCAGGGACAGGTGATCGTCAATGAGTTGGTAGCCGCTGCCTCGGACCGCGTGCTCCTGCGACACCCAGGCCGCTATCCCCAAGTCGGCAACACCGCACCGTGGCAGTCCCCGGCTTACGATGATTCGCGTTGGTTGTCCGGTCCGGGCCCGTTCGGTTTTGGCAGCTTCAGCGGCGTGACCTTGGGCACGGACCTCGGGGCGCACATGCGCAATCGGGCGGCGTCGCTCTACCTGCGGCGGACCTTCACCGCGACCGCCGCGCAGGCCGCCTCGAGTGCACCCCTGCAACTGGTCACCCGCTACAACGACGGGTTCATCGCGTTCCTCAACGGCCTCGAGGTTGCCCGCCGCAACATGGGCAGCCCCGGCATGTTCGCGTTCCACGACCAGACGGCTTACAACACCAACCTGAACAACCCCCCGACCGAGGTCATCTCGCTGGGGGCGGCCCACACGCGGTTACTACCGGGACAGAACGTCCTGTGCGTCCAGGCCCACAACCAAGCGCTGACGGGCGCTGCGGCGGGCACGTTCCTGCTGTTAGCCGAGCTCGAGATTGCCGGGGTGGGCCGGCTGGTGAACCAGCGCGACCTTTGGCAGTACCTGCCCGGCCTGGTCGAGCCTTCGGGCGGGGTGCTGGACTACGGGTTATTCAAGGCGTTTCTGCAGGATAGCGCGGCGGTGGCTTGGGCAGCGCGCAGTTTCAACGACGTCACCTGGCCGGTCGGGCCGGGCCCGGTTGGCGTCGAGGGAGCCGACCCACCCGACTACGTCTTGGGCGTGAACGTGCACGCCGAGAGCCATGGCAAGACATCTTCGGTTTACACGCGGCGGGTGTTTACTCTCACCTCCGCGGAAGCTCTCTCCGACCAACCGTTGCGCCTGACTCTCGACTATGACGACGGCGTGGTGGTGTACTTGAACGGAAAAGAGGTGGCCCGGCGCAACGTGGGCCGAGTGGGTGTGCCCACGCCGCACGACGCGGTCGCAACCGCGAACCACGATGCCAACGGCGACAACCGCGGCCTGACCACCGGGCGGACCGAGGTCATTCCGCTGGGCGCACCCAAGAACCTGCTGGTGAGCGGCGAGAACGTGCTCGCCGTGCAACTGCACCGGACCAGCTTGACCGATCCGGACGCGATCGCCCGGGTCACACTCGAAACCACCGGAGCGGGTGGTCGAGCGCTCTGTCAACCGGACGACCTGTGCCGTTATTTCGTCGGTGTCGAGGAGCCTGTGGTCGAGGCCGAGGGGGAAGACATCGGACCGCTCGAGGAGGCGCCGGACGCGGGCAACGACTGGATCGAGCTGGTCAATCGCAGCTCGGTCAAGGTGAGTCTAGCGGGTTGGTCGCTGAGCGACGACGCGGAGAAGCTGCGCAAGTGGAGATTTCCGCCGGACGCAGCCATTCCCGCCGGCGGTTACCTGTTGGTGTTGGCCACGGGCCTGGACACCGGGCCGGATCGAGGGGCGACCTACCTGCACACCAACTTCAAGTTGGACGCCCAAGGCGAGTACCTCGGTTTGGTCGACGCGGCCGGCATCGTCGTGAGCGCGTTTTCACCGGCGTATCCGCCGCAGGACTACCTGCATTCCCAAGGGTACGACCTCGACGGGACGTTGGGTTTCCTCGCCGAGTCCACCCCGGGCGGTCCGAACGTCGGCCCGGCCCTGCGGCCCGCCCCTGCGGCTCCCGAGTTCAGCGTGCCTGGGGGCTTTCACACGGGGCCGGTGACGTTGGCGCTGACGAGCGCCACCGCCGGGGCCAGTGTCGAGTACACCTTGGACGGGAGTGAGCCGGCCCCGGGCGTGCTTTACACCGGGCCAGTGCGCCTGACGGCAAGTCGGGTGGTGCGCGCCCGGGCGATCCAGCCGGGGGCGTTGCCGTCGCGGACGATCACGCGCACCTATCTGCTGAACCAGTCGGCGGCGCGCCGGTCGTTGCCGGCGTTGTGTTTGGGTGGCGACGCCGCGTTGACCTACTATGGCCCCAACACCTCCGGCGGACCCGTGCAGGGCCAAGGCATCTTCGCCATCAAAGGCGGCAGCTATATCAACAGCGTCTGGACCAACCACAACGACCCGGCTGCCTTCAACAACCCGATGTTGCGCGGGCGAGGTCTCGAGAAACCAGCCACGCTCGAGTTCTTTCCGCTCACGGGCGAAGCGTTGCGCACCGGCTTCGGCGTGCGCATCTCAGGCAGCCGCCATCTGCGACCGCGATACCGGTTGACCGATCCCGCCTCGAGCCGGTTCAACCCCACCAGCTCGTCCCAAAAACCTTCGTTCAACTTGTTCTTTCGTTCGGAATGGGGCGAGCGGCCGCTGGATTACCCACTGTTCAAGGATTCGCCCGTGACGCGGTTCGAGGATGTGCGGGTGCGCGCGGGCAAGAACGACATCAGCAATCCATTCATCAAGGACGAATTGATGCGCCGCATTTACCTGGGCACCGGCCAGAAGAGCAGCGTGGGCATTTTCAACACGGTCTATCTCAACGGCGTGTTCAAGGGGTACTACAACCTGTGCGAGCGGTTGCGCGAGGGCTTCATGCAGGAGCATCACCAAAGCGCCGCCTCATGGGACGTGAACCAGATCAACGAATTCGCCAACGGCGACCCGATTCATTGGAACAAGATGATTGCCTTCGTGCGCGCGGCGAACCTGCTTGATCCGGCCGCGTACGCTCGGGTGCATGACTACCTGGACGTCGACAACTACATCGACTACCTGCTGGTGAACGCCTACGCCGCCATGTGGGACTGGCCGCAGAACAATTGGGTGGCAGCTCGCGAACGCACGCCGCAAGGGCGTTGGCGTTTCTACATGTGGGACGCGGAAGGCGCGTTCGGAGCCCAGAATCGCACCACCGACTACAACAGTTTCACTAGCGACTTGATCCGGCCCGATGCCCGGACGACGACCAGCCATTACATTGCCGCGTTGTATACGTTACTCCGGGGCTCGACGGAGTTCCGGCTGCGGTTCGGCGATCGCGCTCAGAAACACCTTTTCCATGGCGGCTGCCTGGTGAAGACCAACCTGCAGGCCCGCTACGCCGAGCTGCGCGCCGCCATCAACCCGATCATGCTCGAGACCATCGGCAGCACGCTCAACGAGGGCTTCTACAACGACTGGATCCTGAGTGACACGCGCCGGAACGCCTTCCTCACTCAGCTCAGGCAACAAGGCCATTGGCCCGCCACCTTGGCTCCCGAGTTCAGCCGCTACGGCGGCGAGATCCACCCCGGCTTTAGCCTCACGCTGACCAACCCCAACCCCACGGGCACGGTCTATCTGACCACAGACGGCACCGACCCGCGCGCGCTCGGGGGTGCCGTGGCGGGCCAGGCCTACGCAGGCCCGCTCACGCTCAACCAGACCACGCGCGTCCAGGCGCGCGTGCGCAGTGCGACGGGCGAGTGGAGCCCCGCGGTTGACGTCCGGTATGTCGTGCCGCCTCCTGCCCCAACGTTCCTGCCTGAAGGCAACGGCGACTGGACCAGCAGGTTCAACTGGTCCAGTCATCCCGAGTCCTATCCCGACGGTCCGGGGGCGGTCGCCATCATCCCGCCGCCGGGCGGAGCCGAACGCAGTGTCCAGCTCGTTGCACCCGTTACGATCGGGCGGCTGCTGTTCCCCCAAAACGAGTCCACCGTGCGCCAGCGGGTGCGCGATCGCGACACCGGCAATGCACTGACTTTCCACCACACCAACGGCCCCGCCCGCCTCGAAGTGGGCGGCAGCGGCCCAGGCTATGTCGAGCTCGAGGTGGTGGCGGGCGCCATGTTGCAGTCCGACCTCGAGGTGCACGTGGAGAACCTCGCCGGGCATCTCGAACACGGCGCTGTGCGTTTGCGCGAAAGCTGGTCGGGCCCGGGCGGTCTCATCAAGGCCGGTCCGGGCGCAGCTTCGTTGACCGGGGCGGCCAAGACCTACCGGGGCGCGACCGTGATTGCGGAGGGGGTGTTGGCAGTGACGCAACCGGCGGCGCCGACAGCTTCCGCGTTGATCACCGTGCTACCCGGCGGCCAACTGCGCCTCATCTCGGCCAACGACGGTGGCGGAGCGCGCACCTACTCTTTTGGCGGGCCGTTGTCGTTGGCCGGGTTCGGTCGCGGCCCGGAGATTCCGGAGCAAAGCGCGTTTGGGAAATTGGGCGCGTTGCGTTACGACCCCGGCAGCCAGGACAACCACGCCATGGTTACCAACCCGATCCTGTTGGCTGAACCGGTGGACGTGCACGTCGATGGCGCGCGCAACACCCTCGAGCTGAGCGGGGTCTTGGCCGGGCCGGAGCCCGTGACTAAGACCGGCGGCGGCACACTCCGGTTGAGTGCGGACAACGCCGCCCACGAGGCTTCTTTACACATCGAGAATGGGGCGCTGGAACTGGCAGGCGCGCTGGGTTCGCCCGTTACCGTGGCCGCTCCAGCCACGCTCACGGGTTATGGCCGGGTGGGGGCCGTGGACGGCAGCGGCACGCTGCGGCTTGACCAGACCTTGATCGAGGCGCGCGCCTTGGCCGGGCTGACCAGCGTGTTCACGTTTGGCAAGCCGGGCTCGCCTCGGTACGCCCAACCGGCCGCAGCCGGCAACTGTGTGT
>VHCO01000073.1 GCA_016871715.1 Verrucomicrobiota bacterium | reverse complement strand
TTGGGTTCCCCCCCCCTCGCACCTCAGATCACGGAAAATGCCCGGAAATTGCGCAAGCGCGGCAATACCATGTCAGGAGTTCTGGATTCTGCACGTAGGACTCTCCCGATTCGGTGCCGCCGGAGCCATAAAAAACTCCCTCCTGTTCACTGAAGCGCCCCGCGAGCTTGGCCGTGCCCTGGTACTTGAGCCAAAGGGTCAGTCGCTTCCGCACGTCCTCGTGCAAACCGCGCTCTTCCAATTCCTGGATGACCATGGCGGACTCGTTCCCGAAGTTGAGATATGCGTCGGGTCCGACGGAAGTGGAAATCAATCCCTCCTCGCCGGGCATGCGATGGTCCGCAATCATCTGGTGAGCGAGGTGGGCCTTGTGAAACGCGTTGAGATCGGGCTCCGGAGTTTTGAGTTCCGCCCAAGGTGCAACTTCATCGTTCCAGAGCCGGGCCGTCTGCGGGCGTAGGGCATCGTAATCAAGCCCCGCCAGCGCGGCGCGCTCGGCCGTCGTGGTGATGGGAGTGCGCGTGACCTTCAGAACCACTTCGCAGCCTTCACCGGGCGACAACGTCTGGCGCACCAAGAGGGTATTGCCCGCCGAGGCCATCTCCATGCCAGTGCTGATCGCCCCGCGAACGACTGATGTCCCATCCAGCGTTGCGACCAGCAGTTGTTCGGCACCGTTAGGGATGACATCATTCGGATAAGCCCTTGTGGCCAGCGGCGCGCGCGGAGCCGTGGGATCCGCGCTTCGTTCTCCTCCCTGATAGACATTCCGGGAATGCCTGGCACGAGATGAGAACTCAACGGGCAAAGCTGCGTCCACGGGCACAGCCCCCTCGTTCTTGAAAGTGAACCGGACGAGGCACACGGTCGGTTCCTCCCCGTCCAATACCGCATCCACCGGCTTCAGCAATGCAACCGCAAAACTTTCCTGATGCACGCGCAACGCGCCGTTGCGCCGCTCGACATGGTAGATCAGCACCGGCGCGGGGTCCGTGTAATTGGCGATGCGACTCCAGCGTCCCAAGCCAAACATAAACCGGTGGGCGTCGTCGCTGCCGTAATTGCCCAATTGCATCGTGACATCGCCATTGACCTCAATGCGGTAACGGTTGCGATTGTATTTGCAGCCCAGCATCATGGCGACGGGCTGCCGTTCGGGCTGGCCCTGCTTGACTCCGCTGAGGCTTTGCTCCGGCATCATGGCCACCGTCGGCGCAATGCTGCCCTTCACGACGACCTCGCCAGCCGCACCATCGGTTTCCGCCAGGCCGGAACGGCCTTCGACCTCGCGCTGGTAGGCAGCAAACGTTGTCGCATCGCCGGCGAGAGTTACAAACACACCTCCGTCCTCGTACCAAATCGGGCCGCCGGCCCGCAGCGCATCCAACGAAATGGTGAAGGTCTTGTCCCCCATTCCGAACGTGACCAATCCATCGTCGTTCGCCAACCGGCGACCGGAAACCAGATGCCGCACATTAACCAAAAAACTCCGGGCGGCGCGCGGGCGGGGGGCGAGCAGCCGCAGTCGGGAGTTGTCCAGCCGCTCGACACCCGTTTCCGGCTCCACCGTGACGACCTCACAGTTGTATCCCGAGAGTGAGATCTCCGGAACCGTCGCGGGTTTGCCGGCGTCCAGCGCCACCCGGATTTGTGTCCGGCTCAGACTTGAAGTGGTGCGGACCTCGATCCGTTCCACCTCCTCGGAGGACACGCCGTCAACGCGAATGCCAAGCGTGTATCGGTAATCCACGTCATGCCGTCTGAATGGCACGCCCTCCTTGCTCAACGAGTCGAACCGCAGGATGGCCCGGCGGGCATCCGGCCTTTCCACCCACACCGCTCCCTTGTCCCAGGAAACGTCAAACCAATCATCCATCACCTTCCAACCCATTTGAAAGCTGCCGATGCTCGGGTCCAGCAGTTCCTGCCGTTTGCGCCGCCAGGTCTTGTGCAGATAGGACAAGCCGATGTTGTCCGGCACGGCCGACTTGAGCACAACGACGACTTCACGGATTTCTCGGGGCTCCTCGAAGCGAACCTCATTGGCCGGAGTGCCGGGCAGGGCGAAGGGGGCAAGGTTGAGAGGCTGTTCTTCCGATTTCAAGGATTGGGCCGGCAACCATGCCGCTGAACACGTCAGCAGTGAGAGAATTATGAGCATCTTCCCGGGCCGATTGGCGTATCTGTTTGGTGCTGTTTTCATTGAGTTTCTCAGTTGAATTTCGCCCGTAATGAAACACCGACGCTCAGAGAGAAATCAGAGAAATGTTATCCAGATCATATCGAGTTGTTGGTTGCATCACATCGGCTGCCGGGATCCGGTTCGGCAACCCGTCGTCGTCGAGACGCCGGGTGAAATCGCGCAGGCGGAACGCGCCGGTGCGGAAAACAATCCGCTCGACACCGGAGGCGGTTTCAAGAAAGGCTGCGTCCTTGAGTAGATTGACCCCATCCACGGTGAGATCATAGACCCTGCGCGGGCCATCCACGATCAACTCCACGCTAATCCAACGGTGGGTGGTGTAGGCCCGCACATTCTGGTTGCTGCCGCCATTCCACGCGGTGAGCTGGCCGTTGGTCGGATTGAGCGCCAGGGCCACCGCCCGACTGCCGTTGACCGACACCACGTCAATTTCCAGGGGCGCGCTGCTCGCATTGGTCTGGTGCGCCCGCACCTGGAAAACCACGCGCGCCAGGCTGCTCTGCGGGAACACCCGCATCACGCTGGCGTAGTCGCAAGGGTCACGATCTTCCAGCCGCACAAAGCGGTTCGTCCCCTCGGCGGCGATGGCCACCGGCGCCCATTGAGGGCTGTAGGTGTTCCAGCCTGCGATGCGACGCCCGACGGCGTGGCTCTGAAAGTCGTCGCGCACATCGTTGGTTACCTGCCCGATGACGGGCGTGGGCACGCTGGCCACCCAGATGTCCTCCTTGTTCATACTGTAGGTCAGCCAAAGATCCGTTCCCGGTGGGTCGCCGTTGCCCGGGGTAAGGCCGCGGACATATTGGGGGCCGGTGTTCTTGGCGTCGCCGTAAACAGTGCGGCTTTCTTCATACCGCTGCATGGGCATGTCTCCGGCGATGATCAGATAGGGGGTGTCAAACGTCCAACCATCCGCCGAGGTCGTGACCGCCAGCGGCCAGCGCCGAGTCAGGTCCAGGCAGCCGATCATCGCATAGCGCCCGTCCTCGGTCCGCGCGCCCCAGGTCTTGGCGTTATCCTTGAATCCGAAACTGGCATCGGTCACCGGGGTCGGCACACCGCCAGGAATCCAGTTCGTGCCTGTGCTCACGGCAAGATAGATTTTCTTGGAGCCGGAGGCGCCCTTCCAGGCGCCCACAATTCGGTTGTCGGCCAGGCGGTACCAGTTGAAAGCCTTCCATTCGGTGATGCCAGGGATGGTATTCAGGTTGACGGTGTAAAACGCCGGGTCCTCCTCGTCGTCTTCCTGCCATTGTTGGCAGTAAAGCGGCTTGTTGCGCAGTTCCGCGCAGGCGGATCTGAAGCCGCTGCTCGTAGAGATCGTGTAACTCGGCCAGTTGTTATTTGGATCACGACCGAGGTAATTGGTCTTGATGCTATAGACCGTGCCATAGGAATTCGGACCAGAGATTTCGCGGACCAGCCAGTCACCACGATGCCCAACGCCATCCCAGCCCAAGGCGAGCAGGCGGCCATTGGAGGCAACATAGAAACTCATCCGGGTAGGTCCCCCGGGCATGAGCGCGGAAGCAGAGACGGAGGGGTTCCAGTCCAAACCGTTGGTGGACCAGTTCAGTTGCTTGCTGGCGCCATAATGCATAGACCAGAACCGGCCGTTCCAATAAACCATATCCACGTGGTGACGAAAGAAGGTGCTGTCGCCGTCCGTCTGCCTTGGATTGTCAGGGGCGGAGCGGACCACCTGGACATTCTGCACCCCAACGGCCCAGCGCAGTCGGCTGTCATGCGCCACTCCCGCGTTGCCATACACGCCCCCCGTGTAGGTTGGCACTTGCGCCTCCACTGCCTGAGCAACCAGCACCAGACTGGCCACAATCCAAGATGTGGCACAGCTCCCCAAGAAACCCGCAGGACGTAAAGTGATCATTTGCGTTTCTCCGGTCCCCAAATTGTGGCGGCGATGTGGTGCTCGATCAGGGCCTCGGTGGCCCAATAATACAAGGCCACCAACTCGCCCCGATGATTCTGCTCCAACCGCGGGTAGCCAAAATCCATGTCGCCATACCTGGCCCGCTGGAAATCCTCGCGCAATACAATCTCCTCGCCCCAGGTCTTGCCGCCATCGGCGCTCAAGCGAGCGAACATTTTCACCCGACTGCGATCGCCATAGGCACAAGTCAACCGTCCGTCCTTGAGCGTGACCAACGCCGGGGGATTCCCATTCCAACCACCGGTTTCCCCAACGCGACTGAAGAAGCTCCAAGTGCGCCCGTTGTCTTTCGAGCCGTAGCAGTCCACCCAGCAGGGCGTGTTATCGTCGCCCGGAACCCGGCGCCGCAGCGCGACAACGATCGTCCCGTCTGGCAAGCGGGCCACGGCCGGCATCACGGCGCGATGCGGATCAGACAACGGCACAATCCAGGAAACAAAGTGGAAGGTCTTGCCGCCATCGGTGGTCTCAGCCACAAAGGTCTTGTCGCGCCCCCCGCCCCCTTGCTTCAGCCGGGCGGACATGAAGAACAAGCACGTGTCCCGGCCTGTGACCAGGTATCCGGTGCGCGTGGTGCAGTCCATGTTTTGTAGATTGGCATCCTGCATCAGGCCGGTGAATTGAAAGGGACCTGCCCAGCTCCGGCCACGGTTGGTGGAGATGAAGAAACTGCCTTGCGGATCGGCCGAGCCGTGATAGCCGAAACCCACGGCGCGCAAGGCAAAGCCCGGCTGATTGAAGACGATGCCGCCAAGCGACGGCACCGGCCGGCCGCCATCACCCACGAAATTCGCGGGATCCTCGATGGTCCAGGTGCGGCCGCCGTCCAGACTGCGCCCCAGCACGGAGTCAATGCCCTCGGCGGGGTCGGCCTGGCCGAAGGTGTTGTGACCGCGGCGCTCGTCGAACTTGCCGCGGGAGATCCCAACAAGAATCTCCCGCCCCCCGTCCCAGCTCCAAAGCCCGTTGTTGGCTGGCCAGCCGTAGAAAATGCCAGGCTGGCTGGCTACGATGGAATGTTCCAGCGGCGACTGTGTTTTGGTTCCTGATGTTGTCCCAGTTGGCGTTTGCGCGCATCCGGCCGCGTAGAGCCAAGCGGAGAATCCGCCGAGTAGGATCGAGGTTTGTTGGTGCCAGTTCTCTTTCATTTTCATTTTGTTCTCGTTTCTGTTTTGTTGGACATGAGGACGGCTTTGATCGCGGACCGTCACGGCATTTCCCTCCTGTTGGTTTTCACATCATCAATTCGATACACGCTCAACGGCACGCGTTGGTCCGCGCCGAGCAGGTCTTCGGTGACATGGCCGAACGGCACCGGTTCATACTCCACGTGGTCGGGGCGGACATGCCGACGTATCGGAGCGGTGCGGAAGACCAGCCGTTCGACCGACTCGACCGGTTCGGTCAGGGCCAGTTTGCTCGACACCTCTTTTCCATTAAGAAACAGGCTGTAAGAGCGCGCATCGCAATCCACCTCGAGGCGGCAGGCCAGCCACGCTTGCGGCTCGACGGGGATCGCCTCGACATTGCGGTTTTGGTGAGCCTGAGCCAGCCACCCCTCGGGGAAACGCAATTTGAGGGGGCGCCGTCCATGGCGATCCTGCACCTCGAACTCCAATACGCCGTGACCGACCTGGACCGCCTGGACGCGGAACTCGATGGTTGCCTTGCGGCTTTCCGGAAACGCGCGTTCGATCTGGATGTAATCGAAGGGATCCTCGTCGCGCAGTTCGAGGACCTGGTTGCCGGGATGACCCGGGTCACCGATCACGTTGGCGGCGCACCACTGAGGCACATAGAGATTCCACAGTTCCAACTGCCGCGCATCCTGCAAGGTGTTGAAGGTTTCTTTGACGGGCTCCGCCACCGTTCCAGTGACCGGGACGCGCGTGCGAGTGACCCACAGGTCCTCCTTGTTCATGCTGAAAGTGTTCCAGAGAAAGCCTCCGGGCGGCGTGCCGTTGCCTTCCGCGATGCCGCGAATATACTGCGGGCCGATGTTCTTGTTGTGGCCCGCGAACCGCATGGGCGGGACCTCGCCGACCAGGCAGAGCATGTTGTCAAAATCGCGGCAATCATCGCTGGTCATGACAACCATCGGAAACCGATTGCCCTTGGCCGTGTGGTTGTAAACCAGGGCGTAACGGCCGTCGTCCGTCCGTTGCACCCACGTCTTGGCGCCGCAGAGCCGCATCGTGGGCGACAGCTTCACCAGTTTCGTCCAGCTCCGGCCCTCGTCGGAACTCAGTGCGGCGTGGTCCTTCCAAACCGCCAAAACCACTCCGTCGGGGCGGTGGACGAAACTGGGTGCCCGGGGCATGATGCCGCCCGAGGTGTCGATGGTGTAGAATCCATCGTTGGTGGCCCGGTCCTCCTCCCACCATTGCAGCGTCATCAGCTTGTCGGCGAGCAGGGCATCGCAAGCCTCGACGAATCCGGCATCGGCGCTGGTCTGGTAGAATGGAAAACTGGTGTTGGTTTCATTCCATCCGGCGTGGCGGTTGTAGCGGATGAAATAAATCGGACCGAATGTCTGGTCGGCATAAACTTCGCGCACCACGCGCCCGAGCCCCTGGCCACCGTTGGGCCGGTCCTTGGGATTGTGGCTGAAAGAATAACTGTAGAAACCCAGGGTCAGCAGGCGGCCGTTGGGTGCGGTGTAGAATCCCATGCGCTGGTGCATGATGGCGCCGGTTCCGGCGGGCAGCCAACCTTTGTCGTTCTTGATCTCCGGCAGGGCGTATTCGGGAAAGACGATGCGCGGATTGGACCAGGACCGGCCGTCGTTGGACGTCAACAGCAGCGTGCGGCCCGGAGGCAAATGTTCCCCCACCGGCGTGCTGAGGTATTGCAAATAGAACCGGTCGCGCCAATACGCCAGGTAAGGTTGGTGATTGTAGGTCCAGCCCAGCGCGCCGCCTTCCGGCGGGCAGGTGCGATTGGCGCGCAAGGCCTGGAACATGTGAACCCCCACGGCGTGACGGAGCGCGCCATCGTAATAGCGTTTGTCGGTCTGTTCCTTGCCCACGTAACGGATGGGTTCGGCGGCGGAGGCTTCGACCGAGGGAGGTGTTGAGGCGGCTCCGGCTGCCGCAGCCGTGCCGACGACAAGACCAGACGCTATGGCTATCAATGGGATTTTCAGGAGAGCTTGCATGTTTGTTGACGATCTGTCATTGGGGTCGTCCCGACCACCACGCGTCGAGCTTGGAGCGCAGTACGGCCACGCGGGCGGGTTCAGCGGCGGCGAGATTCTTCTCCTCATGCGGGTCGTCGGTCACACGGTAGAGTTCCGGGTCGCCTTTCTCGTTTTGTGGCGCGGGGAGGATGAGCTTCCAGCCGTCCTGGAGAATCCAGCGCCAGCGCAAGTTGGGCGCGGCTTTACCAAGATCAACGAAATCGTGGGTGTAGCACTCGCCGTAGATTGCCGTGCACGCACGCAATGCGGACTCGTCGGCGAGGTCGAGGCCGGGAAGTGCCGCAGGGGCTTTTGATTTCGCAGGCTTTGAGAATGGTGGGAAACAAATCGAGCGAACTGACGGGAACATCACTGGTCTTCGGAACAAGCCTGCCTTTCCAACGAACCATGATGGGCGTGCGCAAGCCACCGTCGTAAGGCGACTGCTTGGATTTGGGGGCATAGCGGCCCGTTTTCGAATCGGTGATCCAGCCGTTATCCGCCAGGTAGAGGACCAGCGTGTTCTCCGCCAGACCTTCGCGGTCCAGGTAGTTCAGCAGGTCGCCGCAGGTTTCATCGAACCACTCGACCATCCCCCAGTATTTCGCAATGGCCTCGCTCGGTGCTTTGTCGCGGTATTTCGCCATGAGGCGCTCGGGCGGCGTGTGCGGATCGTGCGGCATCAGCGGCGCATACCAGACAAAGAACGGTTTCGCGTCTTTGCGCGACTGCGCGATGAAATCGTAGATCGGCTGCAGCGTTTTGCGTCCGATTTCAAGGCCTTTGTCGCCATGGCGTCCGCCCTGGGTCATGCCGTCGGTGAAACCGCCGTGCTTGTAATCGCCGAGCCACCATTTGCCGGTTTGCAGGCTGCGATAGCCCGCCTGCCCCAGCAGTCGGGGCAGCGTCGGCCAGGCTTCGAGATTCTTCACCATCTGCGCGCGGCCTTGCTTGAATGCATCGGAAACGTAAAATTCAGCATCCTTCATCCCCGCAGGTCTAGGAGGGTCGTTGCCCGTGATCAGGTGCTCATGCGGGTAGCGGCCGGTGATGATGGACGCGAGGCTCGGGCAACAGAGGCTGGAGGGCACGTAGCCGTGGCGAAACGTCAGACCTTCCTTGGAGAGCCGATCCAAATGCGGAGTCTGAATCGTGGGATGCCCCATGAAGCCGTAATCGCCCCAGTGCTGATCGTCGGAAATGATCAGGAGAACATTCGGCGGCGCGGCCATGGCGCAGACGGTCAAGGCGAGGACGAAAAGGCAGAATCCAAACAGTTCTTTCATTCTATGGTCCTTGGTCAGGGCTGCGGCAGCCCGCTGGTTTTCACGTTATCAATCCAATAGACGCTCAGCGGCACCCGCTGATCCGCGCCTCCCCGGTCTTCACTGGTGTAGCCCAGGGTGGCGTGCTCACCTTCCACAAAAATGGCCCGCACATCGCCGCGATAAGGACCGGTGCGGAAAACCAAGCGCTCGACCGTCTCCACCGTTTCTGCGAACTTCACCTCGCGTCCAACCACATTTCCGTTCAACGTGAGATCATAGTTGCCAGCGGTGCAATTGATGTCCAACCGCACCGTCAACCATTCCTGTCCTGACACCGGAATGGGGCGGGCCCAGCGGGCCATTTGATCCTGGGCCAGCCATTGGTCATCCAAGCGCAGTTTCAGCGGGCGGCGCCCGGAGCGGTCCTGAATTTCGACCTCCAGCACGCCATGACCGACTTGAACCGCCAAGACGCGGAATTCGATCTGAACCCGGGAACCTTCGGGGAAGGTTCGTTGGGCCAAAGCGTAGTCGTAGGGATCCTCGTCCCGCAGTTCCAAGCATTGGTTCCCACGCTGGTGCGGGTCTTCCACAATGCCAATGGGCGCCCACTGCGGCATGTGCAAATTCCACCACTCCAATTCCTGAACGGAAGTCACGTTGTTAAAATTCTCCGCAACAGGTTGCGTCACCGTTCCCGTAATGGGCACGCGCGTGCGGCTGACCCACATGTCCTCCTTGTTCATGCTGTAGGTATTCCACAGGTAGGACCCCGGCGGCTTGCCGCTGCCCGGCTCAATGCCGCGGACGTATTGCGGCCCGAGGTTCTTGAAAGTTCCGGAGAATCGCATCGGCGAAACTTCCCCGTCCAGGCAGAGCATGTCGGTGAAGTCCCGGCAGTCGTCACTCGTCATGACGACCAGCGGAAAACGATTGTTGCGGGTGAGCGAATGGTTGTAAACCAGCACGTACCGACCGTCCTCCGTCCGCTGCACCCAAGTCTTGGCGCCGCATGGCATCAGGGAAGGCGCCTTGCCGAACGGGGTCCACGATTGGCCCGCGTCGGCACTGAGCGCATAATGGTTCTTCCACACACCGAGGACCACGCCATCGGGGCGATGCGCATAACTCAATGCTTTGGGTTCCAGCCCTCTGTCGGTTTTGATGGTGAAGAAACCGTCGGTGCCCCGGTCCTCTTCCCACCATTGGAGTGTCACCAGCTTGTCGGCCAGCAGGGCGTCACAGGCTTCGACGAAGCCGGCGTCGGTACTGGTTTTGAAGAACGGAAAGCTGGTGTTGGTTTCATTCCAGCCAGCGTGACGGTTGTAGCGGATGAAGTAGATCGGACCGAAGGTGTTGTCCGGATGAATTTCCCGCACCACCCGGCCGAGTCCCTGGCCATTGTTCGGCAGGTGCAGGGGATGGAAGGAGTAACTATAGAAGGCCAACGTCAGCAGCCGTCCATTCGGCGCGGTATAGAAACCCATTCTCTGGTGCATGACCGACGGCGTCCCCGCAGGAAGATGGCCGTCGGGAGTTTTGATCTCCGGCAGCGCATACTCCGGGAAGATAACCTGCGGATTTGACCAGTGTTGGCCGTCCTTGGAAATCATCAGCAAGGTACGCCCGGGCGGAACGTGTTCCTCCTTCGGGTTGCTGAGGTATTGGAGATAAAACCGGTTGCGCCAATAGGCCAGGTACGGCTGATGATTGTAGGTCCAGCCCACCGCGCCACCTTCCGGCGGACGAGTGCGGTTGGCCCGCAGCGCCTGATACCTGTGGACGCCGACAGCATGGCGGAGTGCGCCGTCGTAGAACCGCTTGTCGGTTTGTTCCTGGCCGACGTAACGGATTGGTTCGGAAGCCGATTCGGCAATCGGCGGCGGCATGGTGGCCTTGTCCGCTCCCCAAACCACACCGCAGACCAACAAGCTCGCGGCCGCCAGCCTGACTGGAAGCCGGGGCTGCCGTGTGCCTCCGACGCCCCGGTGCAGGCATCCAATCAGACTGCTACGGTCGCGAGCGGCCTCGCCGAACGCAGGCCGCGGACAATTGGAACTGGTCATCAGCCTTGGGTGATGAGCATTGGTCATCGGATGAAGGGAATGGTGTTTCATGGGTTGTGGTGGCTGGTGACATGACACGGTCATGGGGTGCTTACACTTGGACGAGGCGGTATTTGCATCTTTTGACGCAGGGCTTCGATGATGGCGCTGTTATCGAGTTCCCCCAGCCCGGCCGCCTCTGCCTGCTCCAGCAGACGACGGTGCGTGTCGGTCACCGGCAAGGTCAGCCCCACCGCGGCCGCCGCTTGCAGGATCAGTCGCACATCCTTCAAGTGCTGCGACAGGCGTCCTTGCACGGTGTAATCCCGTTCGACCATCTTACGGCCTTTCGTGTCCATCATCCGCGAATACGCCATACTGCCGGTCATGGCCTCCAACGCCGCCGCCGGTGAAATGCCGATGGCGTCTGCAAACGCCAGACCTTCCGCGAGCGCCGCGCGGTTCAAGCCCACCACCAGATTGGTGATGAGTTTCATCTTGACGGCGCTGCCGCACGAACCGACGTAAATGGTTTTTCCCCCCATCACGCGCCACAAGTCCGCGCAGGCCTCGAAGGTGGCGCGGTCGCCGCCCACAAGAACCGTTGCTTCTCCACGACGGGTTTGCGCGCTCGAACCGGAAATAGGGGCATCCAGATATTGAACTCCGCGCCGCGCGAGACGTGCCCCCAGCGCTGCGGTCTGCTCCGGCTCACCCGTCGTCGTGTCGAGCAGGATCTGACCGGCGTGAAGTCCGATATCCAGTTGGGCGAGCACCGCCTCGACAAGTTCGGTCGTGTAGAGGCTGATGATGGCCCGATCGCACGAGGTCAGTGGGTTGTCGCTCCACACCGCGCCTTGAGCGAGTAGCGGGTCGGCTTTCGCCCGCGTTCGGTTCCACACCACGACGCGGTAGCCATGATCGAGCAAACGTTCAGTAAGCGCTGTTCCCATCAAACCGAGGCCGATGACTCCGATGCATTGCTGGTCCGGTCGTGCTGCCTGATCGTGCTTTGATGGCTTCATAAACCCTTCAGCGTGTGATCAGGCTCCCCGGCCACTGGTAACTTCCCGGTTTGATGGTCAGCAGCTCGGCCCCACCGCCGCTCACTGCCAGCGTCACCACCCCGGGCGCGAGCTCCGACTTAACCGCCAGCCGGTGCCAACCCATCTCCCGAGCCAAGCCCGTCGCTGTCGCTCCGCCCTCGGCAAAGACCTGACCAACCGGAGCAAGCCGCAAAACCTCCGCCGCCACCCGGAACAGATGCGTTGCCAGCATCTCGGCCAGTGAAACGTCACTTACCTGAGGCAGGCCAACGTGGAGGATTAAGCGCGAATTTTCCTGCAAAGCAGTGACTACTCTTGCGGCAAGAGCGCAAATCGCCGTTGCGTCAAAAGCTCCAACAATCACCAGCTCGTTCGGTAAAGAGAACACCGGCACACCCAGTCGCGCCTGAGAGGCCACGAACTTCCGCGTGGCTTCGCTCGCACTGCCGCAGACGAACAGTTCCTGGCCAGAGGCCGGCGTCGGTTTGGGCGCTGAAATCTCCGACGGCAACAGCGCGCCGAAAAACTCCGCGCCGCCCGCCATAAGCCACCGTTTGTTTCGCAGCCTGGCCCAGGCGCGGACATCTTCCGCACTCGCCACTTCACCGATGACGATCCCGCGTTTGGGCAATAGCTCGGTGGACTTGCCGACGGAAACCGGCAGCTCCAGTGGCTTGTCGAGCAGCTCCAGCACGTTCGGAGACAGGCGCGGGTGCTTCGGGTCCCGGGCAAACTCCGTTTGGTGAATCAACTGCCTGCTCACGAAGTATTGACCGTTCACAATCGTCCGGCCGAGCGAAGGATTGGCCGGAACGAGCAGGGCGCCGGACAGGCCAAGTTGTCTGACGATGGCTTCGATCTCCGGCGTCACGTTGCCGCGCAGAACCGAATCCGTCTTCATGTAAATCCAATCCGCGCCGCAGTTCTGCAACATGCGGGCGGCCTGGGTGGCGCGTTGCCCGGCTTCGTGGGGATCGCAGGAGCGCGAGTCGGTGTCCACACAGATGAGATCCACGTTGCTGCCCGGTGCGCCCGCGAGAAAGACCTCGGCCCGCAAACCATGCCGCAATCCCACCGCGCCAAGTTCCGCCGCGCCGGTCAAATCGTCTGCAACAACGCCGATCATTTTTTGACAATCCGCATGGAAAAGGTCGCCTGGCTGATCTGCTTGCCGGAAGGATCCCAGCATGAGGCTGCCCCATCGCACATGAAATTGCGCCAGGTCGAAACGGACTTCTTCTGGCCGTTGGACCAGAATTGGGACCAGACCGCGCTGCCGTCGGGACGGTGTTCCCACGTCCACTCCACCTTACCCTCGCGCGACCAATAGGTTTCCTTGCCGGCCTTGAAGCCTTTCTCATAGTTGGCCTCGCGCTGTTTCTGGCCATTGTCGTAGAACCAGACCTCACGCCCATCCAGCAGGTAGCGGCCATCGGAACCTTTGCCAGCGCTCCAAATCAACCTCGGCTGTCCGTTGGGATATTTCTCTTCATGCTGCTTAACGCTGAGCAGCGGACCACTGGAAGTTGATGCCATCGGGTCATCGCGCGTGGCGTTCTTGTTCAGGATCCACGCCTCGTTCATCTCGAAGTGCAAACATGGCCGGTTCATCGTGGTGATCAGGTGGATGACGCCGTTGGGGGCCTGCCGCGCCGCCGAATATCCGAGGGTCGCTGATTCCAGTTTGCCGTTCTCATGTGGCTGGGCACCCAACAAGGGCTTGATCGTCCACGTCTGGCCCTCGTCTTCGGAGAGGGCAACGTACGAACCGCGTTGCCTGATGCCGTCGGGTTGCCTGCCGTGAAAATCCTGGAAGTCACCGGCGAAGAACAACCGCCCGCTGGCCAGGCGCAGCAGGCTTGGCCGCTGGTTGGCGGACAGGGCGGCAAAGGGGGTCTTGCTCTTCTCCCACGACTTACCGCCATCTTTGGAGACGGCCTTGGGCATGTAGCCTTCAATCTCGCTGTTCTTGCCGCCCATGCCCAGGATTGAGCCATCCATTAGCAGCGCATAGGTGGTGTGGCGGCCGGCGCTGCGCCCCCCGGTGTCGTACCAGGTCTTGCCGTCGTCGCGGCTCGCCCACAGGACCGAGGTGGCCCCCGCTGCGTCGCTCGCGACGTACATCGTGCCGTCATTTCCCCGGAACGCGGTATTGATCGGTTGCTTGGAATGCGGGCCGATGGGGCTCGTGAAGCTTGGAAAATGGACCGGGCCGAGCGTCGCACCATTATCGGTGGATTCGACCCATTGGAAGGGGAACGCGGAAGCGAGCCTTGGGTTGCCCCAGAACAGGCGCAGAACACCCTGGTCAACCCAGAGGAGCGGAGCGTGGTCGTTGACCAGTGAGAAATCTACCCATGGGCTCGGCATATCCCATTCTTCGGTGCCGAAACGCAAGCGCGCCGCGATCAGCGACACGCCCGGTTCGTACTCATTATACGAGGTGTAGATTACCATTAACACGTCACCGTTCGGCAAGACCTCCACCGCCGGGCTGTGATTGTGTTCGCGAAACGAAGGGTGCAGGCCCGCAGCATCAATGAACTTGCGGTCGCTGTTCTCGAGCGGGGTCGGCATCATGTAGCGTTTGCGAAAGTAAGGCCTGGCCAGGTCCGGACCCAGCTTGGCCATGCTCTTATCCTGCCGCACGCCCTGGCTCGCGTATGGGGCTTCCGTCTGCCGGAATTGCGTCGCTGGAGCCGCTTGGACCACGCGGAAACCGATCAGGTGATGTCCGGGAACTTCAGAGGTAGCGCCGGTGCCCATGGCCACCACTTTCGTTTCCTGAATGCCGTTGTAGGACATGGCCGGGGACGGGACGATTTGCTTTTCCTGCCCGGCCCAGCTCCAATAGAGGCGCATGAAAGCCTCGCCCCCGTTCTGGGTGTAGGTGATTTCTACCTCGTATTTGCGGCCTTTCACCATGTCTACTGTGCCCGCCACGGCTTGGTTCTTCTGGTTCCAGGCGCTGATGATCTTCTTGCCCTCCACGCTGACTTCCATGCCATCATCGGCAATTCCCTCGAAGGTGACCGAGCCAGTAACCGGCGCCTCGATGAACCCGAGAAAGCGACCGGACCACTGGCTGCCCTTGTCGAACTCGCCGTCCTTCTTGCTGAGGTCGAGTTTGTGGATCAGGAACTTGTCATGCGGCCGGGTGAGGTCCGGCTCACCAAAAAAGCGGCCAACCATGCCCGGAAAAAACGTCGTCGCCAACTTCACTTGCTGTCGTTCCGCGTTCTCTGTCTGACCGACGCCGAAGCGTTCAGCCACCGAAGCGCGCGCGGCCGAGCGCGCGTATTCCGGCTTGTTCTCGTCCATACCGCCGCCTCGAACCACGCGCGTAATGCCCTGGTCTGCGCCGGCTGGATCAATCTGCGACTCGAGGGGGTACTCGCCGTAGCGGTCGAAGCACCA
The DNA here is from genome assembly GCA_016871715.1 of Verrucomicrobiota bacterium. Classification (GTDB taxonomy): domain Bacteria; phylum Verrucomicrobiota; class Verrucomicrobiia; order Limisphaerales; family J093; genus VHCO01. The sequence continues at coordinate 14,638 of VHCO01000073.1, read as the reverse complement.
CTCGCGCACGCCGGTATGCATGTTCTTCAGCCCCCAAGCATTGGCGGTTTCCGGCGCAGGTGGTTGATCACCCGAGGAAAATGGAGTCACCGTGCCCGCGCGGCAGGCGTATTCCCACTCCGCCTCGGTCGGCAGGCGATATGGTTTTCCTTCCTGTTTGCTTAACCACTCGCAGAACGCCGTGGCGTCGTTCCAACTCACGCCGGCCACGTAGGGATCACAGCCTGGGGTGCCCTCAAAATCCCGCCGGAATTTCTGGAATTGTTCCAGCGTCACTTCGGTCTCGGACATCAGGAATCCCTCGCTGATCGTGACCTTGTGGGCCGGACGCTCGTTCCAGTTGTCATCCCTCGTCGCCGATCCCATCGTGAAGCTCCCCGCCTTCACGGGAATCATCTTCAGGCCAATCGAGTTGGTTTTGGGATCGCTGGCAGTCTGGGCAAAGGCTTGGGCCAGCATCATGACGGCCAAGGCTTCAATGAGGGTAGTTTTGAGTAAAAACATAGATGACTTAGGACAAGAACAACGCTTTGATGTGGCGGTCGAACAGATTATTTGTCACGTTGCGCGCCACCGAGGTTTCACATTCCTTCAGCAGCTTGAGGTAGCGCAGTCCCATCTTCGCGGCGACCTTGAAGCCGACATGTAGCAACTGGCGCAGGCTCTCGTTGAACAACGGGTCCGCCTGGTTGTGCCGCAACGCCCGGACGTATTGATCGCTCGTCCAGCCGTTCACTTCCACCGCCGTCGGCAGCTTGGCGCGGTTGATGTCAATCACCGTGGCGTAGGGCGCGCAGAGCTCGTCAATGTGCGCCAGCGCCCCGGCGTAAATCTCCTTCGCCAGCTTCAAGCCTTCGCCGCCGTGCTCCGCCAGTCCGATGACCTCCTCCAGCCAAGTCGTGCCCGCCGTCTTGACGTGGACGCCGCAGCCGTGCTTTCTCAACGCACGGTTGATGGCCGGGTAGATCGAGAACTTGTCGCTGCCCGAGTGGACGCTGAGCTTGAGCGTTTCCGGCAGGCCGTAGCGTTTGATGGCGTGCGTAATGACCCGGAGGTCGTCGTTGAACTCCTGCTCGAACTGCGGCACGTCACCCACGTAATCCACGCCCTTGTTGAACCGGCCCGTGAACTTCGGCGCGATGGTCTGGATCGGAATCTTTTCATCCGCGATGGCCGCGAGGATGACGAGCAACTCCGGCGGCGTCTGCGGGGAATCGGTTTCGTCCATCGAAACCTCCGTGACGAACGGCGTGCCGTTCTTCTTTGCCGAGATGTATTGATAAACCTTGCCGGCTGCCTGCGCGGCCAGCAGGTATTTGCCCGCCATGCGCTCGACCTCGGCGCGCGAGATGGCGAAGGGCCGGTCAATGCCCGCGATAGACACCTCGCCCTTCAGTTCGGGATGACGATCAGCGAAAGCCCTCGCGGCACTGGCTTCGGCGGGCTTGCCGATGTAATCCGCCACATCAATGGTGAAAAAATCGGAAACCGCCATGAAACGATCCACCGTCTGAAGCCCGATGTGGTCAGCGTCCACGTAGTATGGCTTACTCCATCCGGCGGCTTTCACCGCCGCGTCCGCCGCGGCGCGAACGCTCGTCGGCTCCGAGCCGATGATGTTGTGTTCGCGGTTGGACTTGTTCCACGTCGGGCAGATTTCCACACCCTGTTGCGCTGCCAAAACGCTCGCTTGAAGTTGCGCGGCGGCTTGATGCGCAAAACGACCGCCCACGCCCAAGGTATATTTACTTATCTTGAGGATGTTGCTCATGGAATGATTCCGTTTGAGTGGGGCTATGGAGTCGCATTTGTGGTGCGCCCCGCTGCGAGTTGAGCGGCGATGTGGATGGCAGAGTAAAGACTCGTTGGGTCAGCCTTGCCCTGCCACGCGATGTCGAACGCCGTGCCGTGATCCACGGAGGTGCGGATGATGGGCAGGCCGAGCGTGAGGTTCACGCCCGTGTCGAAGGCCAGCATCTTGAGCGGAATGTGGCCTTGGTCGTGGTAGAGACAAACGAAGGCATCGAACTTCCTGCGCATGCCTGCGGTAAACGCCGCATCCGGCACGAGCGGGCCGGTGGCGTCAATGCCGCGCCGCTTTGCCTCGGCAACGGCGGGCACAACGAACTTCTCCTCCTCGCCTTGGCCGAACAGGCCGTGTTCGCCGGCGTGCGGATTCAGGCCGCACACGCCAATGCGCGGCGCGCGGCCCAGCATCAAGCGCATCGCCTCGGCGGTGAGTTCAATCACATTCAATACGCGCTCGACCGAAAGTTTGCCCGGCACTTCGTGGTAGCCGATGTGGGTCGTCACCATGCTCACGGTGAGCTGGTCAGAGTAGAGCATCATGCAACTGCGCGGCGCGCCGGTAAGGGCCGTGAAGATTTCCGTGTGGCCGGGGAAGTCCACGCCGGACAATCGCAGCGCCTCCTTGTGGATCGGCGCGGTGACGACGGCCGCGATGTTGCCCGCGAGCGCGGCACGGATGGCTTCCTCGATATAGCGGTAACCCGCTTCGCCCGCGGCGGCGGAGATTTGGCCCGGCTCAAGCGTGTCCAGGCCGGGCGTGCCGAAATCCACGAGGAGCGGCTCGGTAGCCGGCACGCCGCTTTGCCAGTCGGCGAGGGAGACGGTGCGGCAGGGCGAGGCCTTTGTCCTTTCTGTCCCTTCGTGTCCTTTCAAACCGAGTGACGAAAAGGACTCAAGGGACAAAAGCCTCTGAACAACCGCCGCGTCCCCAAACAGCACCGGCACGCACTCCGCGAGCACCGCCGGCTCGCGCAAGGCGCGCAGACAAAGCTCCGGCCCGATGCCCGCCGGATCGCCCATCGTGAGGCCAAGGATGGGTTTGAAACTCATGCCAGATTCAGCTTTGCCGCCTGGCCGTGCAGCGCTTCATGTTCGTCGGGCGCGAGTGGCAGCAAGGGTGGAAATACCGCCGGTGAGCACAGCCCGCGCAGATGCAGCAAGCCCTTGATGGCCGCCAGTGATTCGGCGAGCGTGCGGCCCTTTTGGTAAAGCGCGGCCACTGTGTTCATGCGGTCGGCATGTTGGGCGGCGGCGGTCGAATCGCCACGCTGCGCCGCCGCACAGAGTATGTGGCAAACATCCGGAATCAGATTGCCCACGCTCGGCACGATTCCGTCCATGCCCGACTTCATGTCCTGCGCGATGAGCGCGCCGACCCCGCAAAAGAGGGAGAAGTCCGCCCGCCCGCCGAAGCGCCGGAGCAACTCCGCGTGGCGCTGGGCGTCGTTTTCGGAATCCTTCAGCCCGACGAAACGGGGATGGCCAATCAATTCACCGATGACCTCCAGCGGAATCGAGACGCGCGTGGTCATGGGGATGTTATACAGGAGCACCGGGCCGGGCGAAGCGTCGAGCAGCGCCCGAAACCAAGCGGTCAATTCCGCCGGACGCGGCGGAAAGTAGAACGGCGGCAGCGCGGCAATCGCGTCCGCGCCCAGCGAGAAAAACCCCCGGGCCTCCGCGAGGGAATCGGCGAGCGAATTTTCCGAGATGTTCACATAGATGCGCAGCCGCTGGCGCGCGGTGGCGATGGCGCGCTCGATGAACGGACGCCGCAGTGTTCGCGGCACACAAGGCCCTTCGCCGGTCGTGCCCAGCAGGAGCAGGCCGTCCACGCCGCCGGCGATTTGCAATTCGATCAGCCGGTCGAGGGCGGCCAAATCAAGCTGGCCGTCGGGCGTGACCGGCGTAACCAACGGCACAACCACGCCACTGTGTTTGGTGGTTTTGTTCATATCAGAAGGCAGTTTCGTATATTGTCACGGCATCGGCTTCGGTGACGGGGCGGAGGTTGTTTTTCAACAGGCGCGTCACTTGCATCGCGGCCTGCGCCATTGACGGGATGGCCTCGCGCGGGATGTTCATTTCGGAAAGCGTCTGGGGTACGCCGCAGTGGCGCGAGAGTTGCCCCAGGCACTCGACGCCGCGCTCGGCGGTGGCGGCGGCCGAACCGGCGGCTTGCACGCCGAGGGCGAGCGCGACCTCCGCGTAGCGCTCCGGCGCGGCGGGCGTGTTGAAGCGGAGGACGTGCGGCAGGAGGAGAGAATTGGCGACGCCGTGCGCGATGTGAAATCGCCCGCCGAGCGGATACGACAGCGCATGCACCGCGCCGGTGTTGACCGGGCCGAAGCAGAGTCCGCCGTAGTAGCTGCCGAGCGCCAGCGCGGCGCGGGCTTCGCGGTCCTGGCCGTTATGCACGGCGCGCTCCAGATGCGCCGCGATGAGCCGGATGCCCTCCAGCGCGTAGATGTCCACGGCGGGGTGCGCGAACTTGTTGGCAAAGGCTTCGATGCAATGCGTGAGCGCGTCCAGACCGGTGGCGGCGGTCACGCCGGGCGGCACGGTGAGCGTGAGCAGCGGATCAATGAACGCGGCATCGGGAACGAGATGCGGACTCACGACGCCCTTCTTCAGGGCGGCAGCCTCATCGAGCAGAATGGCATTCGGTGAAACCTCCGCGCCCGTGCCGGAGGTGGTGGGCAAGCACACGAGCGGCAAGGTGCGGCCGGCCAGCAAATTGATTCCGAAAACATCCGTCACGGTTTGAGTTCCGCGTATGAGGGCGGCGAGGAGTTTGGCGACATCCATCGCGCTGCCGCCGCCGATGCCGAGCACCGCTTCGATGTTCTCACGGCGGGCGGCAGCCAGCATTTGCTCGAACTGGGCGCAGGTGGGTTCGCTGTCCACGGGCGCGGCGGTCACGACGGTGAGATTCGATGTTTGCAGGGCATCCCGAATCGCGCCGAGCGTGGGCAGGACCGGCGTGCTGGACACAAGCAGCACGCGGCGCACACCGCGTTGGGCGAGGTATTCCGCGCACTGCGGGGCGCAGCCGTTGCCGAGCGCAACGCGGGGCGGTTGGAGCAGGGTGACGAGGTTCATGGTTGTTTGGCCGCCAGGGTTTTGCGTTTTTCCAACCAGCCCCAGAGCGTCCATTCGGCTTTGCCGCCCGGCGGGAAGAAGAGGCTCGCGACGTAGCCCACCCCGACCACGATGACATGCGCGCCGACGCCGATCATCACGCCGGCCCACGGGAAGTTGTAATCACCGAAATCAACCATCTTGTTCTTCCCGCTGGTGAGCGTGGCCCACGCGGTGAAGATCAGGCTCGTGATGATGCCGATCCAGAGGCCTTGCTTGTTCGCGCGACGGCTCAGAAACGCGAGGATGAACATGCCGGCGAGGCCGCCGGAAATGATGGAAGACACCGCGTAGTAAAGCGACAGCACGCGCTCGCTTTTCCACGCAATGAGCGCCGCGATGCCCACCGCCGCCACGCCGCAGAGGCCCACAATGACTTTGCCCAGGATCAGCCGGCGCGCGTCGGAGGCGTTCGGTCGCAGCTTGCGATAGTAGTCTTCCACGCCCACGGCGGAGAGGCAGTTGAGATCGGAGGACAGCGTGGACATGCCCGCCGCCAGCACCGCCGCGATGAACAAGCCCGCCAGGCCGGCCGGGATCTGGGTCACGAGAAAGTGCGGGAAGACCTTGTCGGAAATCACCTTCCCGGTTTTATCCAGCAACTCGGGCGGGAACGCCGTGCCGGAGAGCTGATAGTAAGCCCACACGAGCGTGCCGATGAGCATGAAGATCGTCCAGAACGGCACGCACAGCAATGCCCCGAGCGCCACGCCCTTGAGCGCTTCGCGGTCGGACTTCGCCACCAGATAACGCTGCACGATGGTCTGATCGGCGGCATACTTTTGCAGGTACCAGAAGAAACCATAGAGCGACATCACCCACAGGCTGGTCCGGTCGGCGAAATCGAGCCTGGCCGTGCCAAGGCTGAACTTGCCTTTCTCCTTCGCCAGGTCGAACGCCGCGCCGATGCCGCCCGGCATGAGGTGGATGAGGAAGCCCAGGATGACGATGACCCCGAGGAACATGATGAAGCCTTGCAGCACGTCGGTCCAGATCACCGCCTCCAGCCCGCCGAACAAGGTGTAAAGCACCGTCACCACGCCGGCGATCAGCAGCACCAGGTAGAGGTTCAAGCCCGTCATGCTGCTGGTGGTAAGGGAAATCAGGTAAAACACGAAACCCATCTTGGCGAAGTGGCCGGCGCTGAAGGCCAGTCCGCTGTAGGCCCGCGCGCCGTAGCCGAAACGCTGCCCGAAGTATTCGTAGGCGCTCAGGCCGACGGCGTGACGGTAGAACGGCACGAGCACCGTGCCCACCAACAGGAGCACGCCGATGACCATGAAACCGGGGACGAGTTCGCTCCAATTGCCGGCATGGGCCGAGCCGGGATACGCAATGAACGTGATGCTGCTGATCAGCGTGGCGAACATCGAAAGGCCCATCGCCCAGTGCGGGATGGACCGCCGCGCGGCGAAGTAGGTGTCGGTCGAGTTCTGCCGCCGCGAAAAGCGGAAGCCAATCCACGCCACCAGCGCGAAATACAGGAAGACGATGACGAAATCCAACCAGCGCCAGTTTTCCATATAGCTCGCTATTCTTCTTTGCTTATTGGTTTAAGCCAGCCAGCGCCGGTCCAGCAGTAGCGGCATCAGTTGCATCCTTGTTCGCACCTGAATCCGGCAGGTGGGCATCCCTGATCTTGACCACGATTTTGCGCACCAGTTCCGCTCCGTTGTCTGCGCAAGCCAGACAGGGTGCGTGGGCATCTTCAGGTGCCAATACGGCCACCTCCCCGGTGCTCAGTAGCAGAAGCGAGTGCATGTGGTTTCCCATCGGAAAATAGAAATTACCCTGGCTGTTGTAGCGCGGCGGAATCTGCTGGGACCGCACGCTGCAAACCTCAATGTGCTCCCGACCACTCAGGAGAAACTGTAAATCGGTGTACCGCTCGTGCGCTTCGAACCGCCCATCTTCACGCGCCCGTGGATGGTAACACTGCATCAGGACATACAGGTCCTCGCCCTCGTTGGATAGCTGGGAAGTCTCGCCCGGCGCCAAGTTGGCGACCTGCTGCATGATATCCGGGCAGCGACCATGCACGCAGTCTCGAAGCAGTTCGAGTCCCCGCCGCAGCCGGCTGCCGGGGTGAATGAGAGGAACGAGGTTCTCAACTTTGCCCAGCATGGACATGGTTGCTTCCCTTTGTTTGGTGGAATCTGGTTTTCATTGCCTGGCTGTGCGCGTGCAGGCCCGCGGGCACGCGTTGAGTTACTCTGGTCGGTGTTTACTTGCGCGCATACATTTCCACATGGTTTGGATTGCGGTGGTTTGAGGCTCGGTTTTGGTTAGTATGGCCCTTTCATTATCTTTTCCCAACCACCACTTCTAAATGGGACATTTCCTCGCTACAGGACACCAGTCTTGACACCGACCTGCGTCAGGTCAACCTTTCGCGGCTGACGTTGCGAGAGCCCGAGCGTTATGGCGTTGTCCCCGTCGCCAAGGGATTAAAAAGCGTGATGGGACATTTCTGCGCCGTGAGCCGCACCACCTCGGTGTGGCCATCCAGAAACGCCAAAGCCGTGCTTTCTCCATGCCTCTTGTCATCGTGTCCGATCATGCGAGGATTTGGATTGGGCTGTAAATTCTCCCCAAAAGCGAAGTCGCCCCGCTCCCACAGGTTCCAGCCCATGAAGTCCTTCGCATTGGCAATCGGTCCGGCACTGTTGATCTCCGCAAAATAGGCCACCTTGCTCGGCCCCGCAGGCAGACTCGCCATTTTTTGATAAGGCGCGGGGGCATAGGTGCGGGTCCTCACATATTGGGCGAAATCAATTGTATTGACCGTGTACATCAGCGTATAGGGCAGCGGGTTCGCGCTCCCGCTCTTGAACGAAGGACACTGATACACCCCAATCCGCGCACAGTTCGTATATACGGCGTTGAAGTCCCTGGGGTTGCCCGTGAACTGGGCGGAACCAACGTATGGAGTGAGCATGGTGGCGAAGAAGTAGCCCTGGCCAAAACCATCGCCGGGTACGTGATCATCATGATCGTTGGAATACATCACGGCGGCGAGGCCCAACTGGCGCAGGTTGTTAAAACACTGCGTGGTTTTTGCCTTGTCCTTGGCCCGGCTCAATGCCGGCAGCAGCATCGCCGCAAGGATGGCGATGATGGCGATGACGACGAGCAATTCGATCAAAGTGAATCCGCAGCGCCAGCACGGACGGAGGGTCGTATTCAGTTGCATGACTTTCTTAAAGGAAGGAGGCGGCGGCGGGGTGAGATTGGTGGCCGGGGCACTGGAGACGCCCCGGCCACAACCCAGCCACTCACCCAATCATTGTGGCCACTTCAGCCGATAGAAGAGAGTACCCGATCCCAATACATTCGTGGCGGGATTGGCGGTGCCCGAGGGCGCATTCACCCAGCCGCCGGGGTTGCTCAGGTCGCCGTTCTGCTGCAGCACGAAACCGCTGCCGGTCCAATAGAGCACGATCTGTCCTGGCGCTGAAGGGCTCAACTGGAGCGTGGGACGCGGAGGGGCCGCGGCAGGCACAGTCCCCGACCAATCCACGATGTAGTTGGCCGTCAAGGCGCCGTCGGTGGTTTGGCTGGTGGATTGGTTTCGGAACAGGTCCGTGGCAACCGCGCCGTTTTTGATCTGGCCGACGGTGAAGCTGAGCTTGCCCGGCAGCGTGTTCGTGGCGACTCCGGCATTGATGGTCGCACCCGCGCCGAACTCGAGGACAACACTTTCGGTAGTGATGGCGCCCCACGTGTCGTTGGTCTGAGGAGTCGAGGCGCGCAGATTGCCCGTGACGGTGATCCAGTTGTTGGAATTGTTGTTGACGCCGTCGGCAGGATTGAAGCCGGGCGGAGCCAGCGCCGTGAGCGTGATGTTTCCAACGTTGCGGAAACTGCTGGTGCGGGAGCTGTACGAAAGGACGTTGCTCACCGTGACCGTCTTGCCGATCACCGTTACGTGGTTCCCGCCGTCGCCGCCACCTTGCCGGTCGCTGTTGTCAATGGTGTCGGTCACCTGGACCTTTCCGGTGGCCAAGATGTTGAGCGGCCGTCCCCAGTTGTTTGCATTTCGAACCTGAAGGTTGATGTCATAGAGCGAAACGTCCACGACATTGCTGATGGTCAGGATCCGGGGCACGTCGTTATCGAAACAATCCGGGAACACCACGGCGTCCACCCGATTGCCGAGACCGACGATCCGTCCCTGCCCCACGATGCTGTTGGTTCCGTTGAGATCCAGAATCAAGTGCTTCTGGCCGGAGCCCGAGTTGCGGGCATGAACGGCGGTAACGAAGGCATTGTTGTTGGCGTCCAAGCTGAGATTGCCCTCAATGTTGAACCGGATATGCAGACCTTCGCTCCCCACATAGGTAGCTGACCCCGGTTGTTGAGAAAGCGCCCCGGTGGGTTTGCTCGTGTAAATCTGGCCGGCGCCGTAGATGGACAGGCCGCGCGGAACGGTGTAGGTGGCGGGATCATCTGCGGTGCCGGTGCCGGTCAGCGTCACCCCCTCGGCGGCATGTGGATTATCCACGCCATCCCAATATTCGCGGGTGACGACCTCGACCGGGGCGGAGGCGGCGCTGGCGGCGACGTTGATCCTCAGTGTCGCAGTCGTGGCTGGGTAGGCGTTGGCGGCCGAGACGGTGAAGGTGTTGATACCAAGATCCCCGGCAGTCGGCGTGCCTGAGAGCGACCCGTCCGGAGCCACGTCCAACCACCCCGGACCACCCACCTTGGTCCAAGTGAGCGTATTCGGATTGGCCGGGTCCTGGGGATCAGTGGCCGCGCCCGCCAAGGTTTGATTTCTGATGCTGTAATTGCCGTCGGAGAGAAACGCGGTGGCTCGGACGAACGGGTTGTTCGGGAATTTGGGACTCCCGTTCACGAAGATGTTCAACGTAGCCTGATTTGTCCCCAGGCTATCGGACACGCTCACGACAAACACGTTGTTCAGAACATTCGTCGCATGGGGCGTGCCGGACAGCGTGCCATCGGCAGCCACAGTCAGCCAGACCGGACCGCTGACCTTGCGAAAGGTCAGTGTCTCGTTGCGGTAATAGATGATCTGCGCTGTGAGCGTGCCGGCGTAGTCCACGCCCTGCTCACCATTGGGATAGGTGAAATTGGCGCCGAGCCAACGCGGGGGGGCGTCCACAAAGATCTCGAGCGTGGCGCTATCGAAGCGGGAACCATCGGTTACGGAAATCTGCCAGGTATTGGGCCCGCCATCATTCAGCCCCGGCGTGCCGGACAAGTCGCCGTTCGCGGCCACTTGCAGCCAGGCCGGCCCGGCGATCACATTCCGGGCGTAAGTCAACGGATCGTTATCCGGATCGGTGGCGGTGCCGGCCAGCGTCCCCGCGTAAGCCTGATTTGCCGTCGCATTGGCGCGGATAACAGGATCGCTGGTGAAGGCCGGAGGGCTGCCGGCCGGGGGCGTCCAAGCGCCACTCCAGTCAACATCGTTGACCGGCGTCGGACCGCTGCCACCGACATCCACAAAAAGATCGGCCACGGTGGCGCCACCCTGCACTTTGCCGACTCGCGAAGTAATGGTGGCAAAGGGTGGTACCGTGATGGGACCGAAGACCAATTGTTGAGCCACGGATTCAAGGGTCACATTGCCGTCAATGGTTTCCGGGTCCACCGACATCGTGCGGATCGCGCCGCGAACGATCAACTTGTTCGTGGACGCATTATTAACTGCGTCAGCCGGATCGTAGTTGCCCAAGGGCGACAAGGCCCGCAGCGTGACGTTGCCGCTGTAGGGGTCGCGACCTGCGGGGTCGTTGCGAAAGCCTCGAGCATCAACAAGGTTCACGTCAATGGTATTGGCCTGGATTGTGATATTGCCGGCACCGTCGCCTCCGGTATCGCGGTCGCTATTGTCCACGGTGCCGGTGCTCAGGAATGAGCCGCTGGCGGTGATGTTGATGTGGGCGAAATCAGCCGGCCCCCGGTTTCCGTTCACAATTCGCATGAAAATGTCGGTGAGGCTGATGTTCTTGACGTTTTGAATCGTCAAGTCCCGGAAGGTTGAGTCGTTATGGTTGCGTTGGCCGATCGAGCCTGCGCCCGTGATGCTGTTCGTGCCACTGAGGTCCAAAATGAACACTGCGAAACCGGAGCGAACCGCATAACGCTCATGGTTCAGCACCCCGCCGGCATCCATCTGCAAGTCGCCACCCTCGATGACAAACTTGATGTTTCGGCTCTGATGGGCGCCGCTCCACAGGTTGATCTTTCCCGTGGAGGTGATATGCAGACCATTGGGGATGGTATAAGTGTAAGGGTCAGAGAGATCACCGGTACCGGTGAGAGTGACACCCTCCGCGGCGTGCGGATTGGCTTCGCCGTCCCACGTTTCCGTGGAATTGACGGTAACAAGCGCGGCACTGGCACTCAAGCCAAGGCCAAGCGCGACAAGCCCCCCGAGAATGACACTGAAGGTTTTTTGCTTTTTCATTTTGTGGCAACTGGTTGTTTGGTTGTGCTGGATTGAATCCTGAACCTACCCTACCGGCGGACCCTGTTTTCCGACATGGAAAGAACTTCAAAAAACATGCGAAAAAATGCAGGACCAAAAAGCATTTCAAACCCGAACAAAGCTGGGAGTGCTTGCCGGCTGACATTATCCCTCCTACGATCACAGGCGATCACGGCGCAATGAACGAGAGAGGCAACCGATGGGAATTGCAGGCGGTCGTTCCGTCCCCGAAAGGGCGGAATCTGCTCTGGCACGCCTTTTCCCTGGACACGGCTTACTTGGAAGGCCCGGACCACCACGAGCCTTTCGAAAAGCCGGGCGCCCACTTGTTCTGGGTCCTTGCAGGTCATGGCACCCTGGAAACGGATGACAGCAAATACCTGCTGCAACCGGGGAATGTCGTTTGGCTTGTGGACATGACCAAGGTGCGAACCTACGCGCCTGCGGCCGGGAAACGGTTGGTCAAGCGAGGCATCCGCTTCGGCGGTCCCGCCCTGGAAAACTGGCACAAGGAACTTGGAGGCAGCCAGCAGGCGCAGTTTGACTTAAAGGACGCAGCCCCGCTGCACAAAGCCTTCCGCAACCTGTGGCGAATTTGCCGCCGCAAAGGGCCAGGTTGGGAGTGGCAAGTCCACCTCCTCCTCACTGAAATGCTTGGCACCCTGCTCAATTCGCGGGACGCGCTCTCGCGCAATCCGCCCGACCTGCCCGCTGCCGTAATTCGGGTCCTCAACGCGGTGGAATCCAAGCCCTATTACGACTGGCAAGTGAAGGAGTTGGCCCGCATTGCCGGCGTCAGTTACTCCGGGCTGCGGACGTTGTTCTTCGCGATGCTGCGCGAGAATCTTCACAGTTTTGTCCAGCGCCGCCGCCTGGAACACGCGCAGATGCTGCTGACGGATCCAGGGTTGTCCATCAAGCAGGTCGCCGAGCAAATGAACTTCTCCAGCGAGTTTTACTTCAGCCACTTCTTCAAGAAACTGAAAGGCGTGGGCCCTCGCGATTACCGGGAGCAACAGCGGCTCAAACGCTGAAGGAGTATCCGATTGGCGGCCAGCCCACGAGCGGATTGGATTCCGGCGAACAAGCCGGCAATGCGGAGGTAATTGCCATTGAAGAGAGCCAGTTGGGCACGAGCCCCTGCCCATTCATTGCGGGCAGATGACAACAACTCAGATGCTGGGTTTGAGGGAGGCTGCCCACCAACCGTTTTACCTTTACATATCTCGCTCTGCGACAGGATTTCAAACCGTGCGCACCACGAACGAAATGTCGCTGGCGATGGCTGGCAAATCATATCGCAAACAGTTCTCCCCGCGCGAAATCCTAAGCGCAAAACCCGGAGCCAGGCGGCGGGTCAATGTGGAGCGCAGAGGGCAGCAGGGCGAGCAAGACATTGACGCGCCGCCCGGCGACCTATCATTGAATCTGGATTCGCGCGCCCAAACTCCCAGCGGCTGGTCTGCTCCCAGCGGCCTTGCGGCGGAACAAATGAGTGCATGTTACTGTCCAGCAGTGCGAGTACGGACGCGGGCGGAAGTCGCGTGGACACCGACCGGTCGCGATTCTGGATTGTCTGCGGATTGGATTTGGACCCGGATTGTGCGCGGACATGGACTGGACATTATCCCGGATACATTGCGGCGACGGACTGGACGCGGACGTGATTGTGGGCAGGTCGCGAACGTGGATTGTTCGTTGACACGGACAAACTGCGGTCGCGGTCGCGGCCTGGTTGCGGGCACGGACTGAACGCGGACGCGGATGCGGACTGGACATGGCTGTGGCCAGCAGGCCGGACAACGGCGCGGATATTTCGCGCTGAGAACGCGACCAGTTCGCGGACAGCAGAACCTTGAAAAGGCAAGGGGTGAGGCGTCCAACCTGTCATCCACACAAATCGTGTGGAAACTCGGGCATCAATTTGCCCGCTGGCTATGGCACTGACCTCGGTGCATTCCGACACCGTGCCGAGACACTTCCTGAAATTTCAAGCGCACTGACCGGGCGTTCCTGCACCCGAAGCGGAACGAAGCAGGTCGGCAGTGGCATGAACGGACGACGGCGCAGTGGAGCGTGGGTCAGGAACGGGCGGTGAGTGCGCAACCGGCTAGGTTTTGCGTGGAGGCGATTGGTCTGTCCGGTTTTCGAGTGTCCGCAGAAAAGCCGGACAGTCCAAGCGCCGACGGATTTTCGGGATTGTCCGCAACGTGGCCGGATATTTCCGTGCAGTGTCCGCCGGTGTCCGCTGCTCTGGCCGTGGGTGGTCGTGGAATGTCCGTCGGTCGTTTGTGCAATGGCGATGATTTGTCCGTGCCATGAACCGGCCATAATACCAGAAAGGGCGCAATCAACTCGTGTATGTAATACATCACCGCCGAGCCGAGTTTTGCCAAAATCTTCGCGTGAAAACTGAATGCACAACCGGCGCGAGTCACGGATTGGCGTTGTGTGCGTCCACCACCTTTGCTGTGCGGTCATCTGGCACAGTCGCGCCATGAACAATGAATGTCGAGCATTGTTGAGCCTGGTGACATTACCGGCGCGATTGAGTCGGACGCAGACGGCCGATTACCTAGGTTTTGAACCTGACCACATCACGCTGCTGCTCAAGGCAGGCTTGCTCAAACCGCTGGGCCGGCCAAAGCCCAATAGCGACAAATATTTTGCTGCCGTGAAACTGGCCGAGCTGCGGCAGGACGAACAGTGGCTGTCACGGGCAGCGCAATTCATCAGCCAGCACTACAACGACAAGAACGCCCGCAAATCCAAACATTCTAACCGGCTGATTTCCACCTCCGAGGCATAATCCCATGCTCGCCATCAAACCCCAATGCAGCCTGAAAGATGCCCGGCACTATTTTCAGGAGCATCTGACCGTCGGCGATTATTATGCCGAGGGCCAGCATGTGCCGGGACATTGGTTCGGACACGGCGCGGAACGATTGGGGCTGTCCGGCGTCACCCGCATGGACGAATTTGTCCGGCTCTGTGAAAACCTGCATCCGCACACCGGACAGCAATTGACCCTGCGCCAGAACACCACGCGGACAGACATTGGCCAGGATGGACAGGAACAGAAAAGCAGCAACCGCCGGGTGTGAGCCTTGGCACGAAAGGCGAGGCGCAGGGGGATGGGTTCTTGCGCGGTAGCTGAGGGAAGGGGGCGGACTCCCTCGATTTCTACGAACCACACGCGGGGATAATTGGGACCCTCGCAAGGCTTGC
>VHCO01000072.1 GCA_016871715.1 Verrucomicrobiota bacterium | reverse complement strand
GTCCGGCTCACGCTCGAGGGCCGCGCGGTAACTGGCCTCGGCTTGGTGCAGCTTGCCTTGTTGGAAGTAAATGTCGCCCAACTCAGAGTGGTGATGGGCCTTATCGAGGTGGTGGATCTGGTCTTGGAGCGCCTTGATCCGCCGCCGATGATGCGCCCCCGGCAACTCGAAGCCGCGGATGACGGGCGCCGCCGCCCGATACACCAAGAAGTAGTACAGAATGGCGTTGAGAAAGGGAAAAATGAAGATCAGCACCGCCCACAACCATTCCTCCCGGCGGATGGCGTCGATGAGCATCCACAAGGCAAACGCACCCAACAACAGCCAGATCGGGCTGCCGGTCGTCAGTAAGTCATATAGTCCAATCGCAACCATCCTCACGCGTCGCGCGGCCAGCCACACGCCGACTCTCGCCCATATCCGGCTCGGCTTAGCGCGCCCTGTCGAGCGCGCCGGCGCCGCGCCTTTTAGGCGAGCGCCTCCACTTCCGCCGCACCGGGTCGGCTCTCCGCAAGCAACGGCACTTCCGGGTTGCGGAAGTCGATGTCCGCCAACGCAAGGTAGTGCCGAAACACGTCCGTATTCTGCAGGTAACCGTGGAACCGTGTCGCGCCCGGGCCGCGCGCCAGCAGCGGCACGAAGTCCGCCGTGTGCGCGCTGCCGGTCCAGCCCACGCCCAAATAATTGGCCAGCAACTGGCCGAGCTGCGCCGACAACGAGTCCATGCCGTCGTAGAGCGGCGCTGTCCGCTTGTCCGCCCAGGCCAAAAACTGGGCCGCCTTGGCCTCGGGCACCTTGTAGCCAGTCGCCTCGCGCAAGAGCCGGCTCAACTCGGCCACCGTGCTCGCTTTCTTGAGGTCGGCCTCGAGGTGCTCGAAAGAGCGGGTGACTCGCAGAGTGTGGGCGAAGAGGGCCGGTGTCTCTTTGTAGGCTGTGCCCGTCCCGTTGAGCCCAGGGTTGGCGGTGCCGTGGTCGGTCGTCACCACAACCAACGTGTCACGCTCGCGCCGCTGGAACTCCAGGCAGACTTCCAGCGCCTCGTCGAACGCCACCAAGTCGCGCGCGGCGGCAACGATGTCGCAATTGTGGGCGGCATGATCGACCCGCCCCCCCTCGACTTGGAGGATGAACCGGTCTGCCCGCGCCAACTTGGCCAAGGCGCGCCGGGTCATTTCCGCCAGAACCGGCACGGAGCGCGACAGAGTGCTGCTGGCCTGGCGATCCACGGAGAACGGCAGGTGGCCGTTGGCGAACGTGCCCAGCCACCGCGGGCCGAGCGGCGCCGCCGCCAGCTCAGCGGCCTGGTTCATGACCGCATAGCCCGCGGCGCGGAAAGCCCCAGGCAGATCGCGCTTGTCCTTGCGCTGCTTCGGATCGAAAAACTTGCGGCCGCCCCCCAGCAACACCTCGACGTGCCGCGCGAGGTATTGAGCCGCGATGTCCTCGGCATCGCCGCGCGAGGAGCAATTGGCCACAAACCCCGCCGGCGTGGCGTGCGTGATCTCGGTGGTCGTCACCAAACCACGCTCCCAACGCGCCTCGTCCAGCAGACTGAACAACGGGCGCAAATCGCGGCCGTCGGGTAGTTGGTTCAGCACACCGTTGACCACGCGCGAACCGCTCCCCCAACTCGATGACGCCGCCGAAGAATCGGTGACCACCGAGTTGAGCGAGCGCATGTTGACGAAGGCCGACACCGTGTCAGGACTTCGAGCCAGATCGAACCACCGCAGACCCTGCTGCCGCGCCAGACGCGAAAAATAGTCCGCTGCGGTGAGTGTGCCCGAACTCATCCCGTCCACCACCAGGTGAATGACATGACGCGGCCGCGCCGCCGAAGCCACCGCCGGGTCCTCCGCCGCTCGGGCCAACCCGGGAAAACCCGCCGCGGCCGTGGCCAACCAACCACTCCGTTGAAGAAAACGACGACGATTACTCGTCATAACCCGCTCAAATTAGGCCGCCCCCACCGCCTTGCCAACTGCCAACTTCGCGCCCCGCCGCACCCCCGCTAGTCTGCGCCTTCGCCCAGCATCCGCCGGTACACCGCCTCGTACCGCTCCGCCGTCGCTTCCCAGGAGAAGTCTGCCGCCATCCCGTTGCGCCGATAGTGCTCGAGCGCGTCCGGCTCGGCGTAAAGGGCCAGCGCCTTGCGGATGGCCTTGGCCAGCGCTGCCGAGGTCGGCTCGGTGAACTGGATGCCGTTGGCCAGTTCCGCGTCCTCGCGCACATCCCGCACCACGTCCGCCAGACCGCCGGTCGCGCGCACGATCGGAATCGTGCCGTAACGCAGGCTGTACATCTGGTTGAGGCCGCACGGCTCGAAGCGCGAGGGCATCAGGTAAAAATCGCAGCCCGCCTCGATCCGGTGCGCCAGTCCCCCGTTGTACCCGAGGCGCACCGCCACCTTGGCCGGATGCCGCTCAGCCAACGCGCGGAACCCCTGCTCGTAGTGAAGTTGCCCGCTGCCCAAGAGCACGTACTGCAGGTCGTGCCCAAGCATCTCGCCTAAGGCGCCGAGGATCAGATCCACCCCTTTCTGATCCTCCAACCGGCTAATGGTGCCAAAGAGCGGTGTGTCGGCGCGCGGCGGCAGTCCCAGTTCGGCCTGCAGAGCGAGCTTGCCGGCCGTCTTGCCGGCCAGGTAACGGGGCGTGAAGGGGTGCGTCAGGTGAGGATTGCGCGTGGTGCGCCATTCCTCGTAATCCACACCGTTCAGGATGCCCGTCAGCACATTCTCTCGGGCGCGCAACAAACCGTCCAGGCCGCACCCAAACTCCGGCGTCGTGATCTCGCGGGCGTACCGCGGGCTGACCGTCGTGACCACATCGGCAAACGCAATCCCCGACTTCATGAGATTCAACCCGCCGTAGAACTCCGCGCCGTCCGCGTGGAAGTAATACCACGGCAGATTCGTCAGCTCGTATTTCCAGGCCGGCGCCTGGCCCTGGTAAGCCAGGTTATGGATGGTGAAGCAGGTCTTGGGAGCTTCGAACCAGGCGTCGTGCCATTCCTGATGCCGAATCAGCAACGGCGCTACCCCCGTGTGCCAGTCGTGCAGGTGAACGACCTCCGGTCGCCAAGGCAAGTGGCGCGCCAGTTGCGCCACACACCTCGAGAAGAAGATGTAGCGTTCCGGATTGTCGCTGTACTCCATCCGGTGGTCAGTATACAGCCCCGCACGATCAAAGAACTCCGGCTGATCGATGAAGTACATCGTCAGCCGCGGCCGCGGCCGAGCCACCCCAACCGTCGCCGTCATCGTCCGCCCCCCCAGCGGCACGCGCAACTCCCAGTCAAAGGGCTTGATCTCGGCGAAACGGTCGCGCAGGCCGCGATAGAGCGGTGTGACCAAGCCCACCCGATGCCCCGCTTTCGCCAGGAACTTCGCTAGCGCCGCCACCATGTCCGCCAACCCACCCGTCTTCGAGTACGGATGCACTTCGGCGCTGGCCACCAGGAGACGCAACGGGCGCGGCGGACTGAGGCTCGCCTTCATGCCGGGAGCACCTGCGCCTGCAAGAAGGGTTGGAGCGGCTCGGGTATCGTCACTCGACCCTCGGCCTGTTGGTAGGTCTCGATCAGCGCCACGAACAACCGCGCCAAGGCCGTGCCGCTGCCGTTGAGAACGTGGGGAAACCGGTTCTCGCCCGTCTCCGCCTTATAGCGCAGGTTCATGCGGCGGGCCTGGAACTCCTCACAGTTCGAGACACTGGACACCTCGAGGTATTGGCCCTGACCCGGCGCCCAAACCTCGAGGTCGTAGGTCTTGGCGCTGGCAAACCCCAAATCGCCGGTGCAAAGCAACACCACCCGATAATGCAACCCCAACACCTGCAGCACACGCTCCGCGTCTGCCAACATCGACTCATGCTCGGTGTAACCCTGCTCAGGCGTCACAATCTTGATCAACTCGACCTTGTCAAACTGGTGCACCCGGATCATCCCGCGCGTTCCCACCCCCGCTGCCCCAGCCTCGGCCCGAAAACACGGGCTGTACGCCACGTAGCGAAGGGGCAATTGAGCCGCCTGCAATATCTCTTCGCGGTGAATGTTCGCCACCGGCGCTTCCGCCGTCGGTAAGAGGTATAGCTTGCCCAAACTCGCGCCGTCTAAACCCTCCTGCACCGCGTAGGCTTGATCCTCGAACTTGGGAAACTGCCCCACCCCAACCATGCAATCCCGACTGACCAAGTACGGCGGCGACACCTCCGTGTACCCACGCTCCAAGTGCTGCCCGAGCAGAAACTGAATCAGCGCCCGCTCCAAACGTGCCCCCCAACCCGTGTACAGCAAAAAACCGCTGCCCGCCAATTTCGCGCCCCGGACAAAGTCGACCAACTGAAGCTGCTCGCACAATTGATCGTGCGCTTTAGGCTTAAACGCATACACGGGCGGCTCGCCCCAGGTGCGCACCACAGGATTCTCAGCCGCGCTGTGCCCCACGGGCACATCCGGATGCGGCAGGTTGGGCAGCCGCAATAGGAGCCCGTCGCGGCAGCGCTCCACCTCCCCAACGGCCCGGTCCAACGCCGCAATCCGGTCCCCCGTCTGCCGGACCTCGGCCTTCTTCGCGTCGGCCTCGGCCGACCGCTTTTGCCCCAACAGCGCGCCAATCTCCTTCGAGGCTCGGTTCCGCTGCGCTTTGAGGACCTCCGCCTCCGCGAGCAGTTTGCGGCGCTCTTCGTCCCGGGCCAGGACCTCGTCGACTCGCGCCTCGTCCCCGCCCCCCCGGCTGGCCAGGCGTTGCCGCACCAGGTCCGCCTGGTCACGCATCAATTTGATATCGAGCACCGCGAGATTATAGGCGCGTGGAACCGACCGGCAAGGGTTTCGCAGCCGGCGGGCGCCCCCGCGCTAGATGAACTCGTTGATCAAGTTCTCGAGCCACTCCTGCCGGCCGCTCTGGTTGGTCTTCACCTCGCCCATCTTCAAGGCGTACTGCTCGAGTTCCGCAAAGCCCACCTTGCCCCGCTCGATCTGCTGGCCCAGGCCGCTATCCCAAGAGCCGTAGCGGTCCTTGACGAACGCCGCCAAACGGCCGTCCTGCCGAATCGCCGCCGCAATCTTCAATCCGCGCGCAAAGGCGTCCATGCCACCCACGTGCGCATGGAACAAGTCCACCGGCTCGAAGCTCTCCCGCCGGCACTTCGCGTCGAAGTTAGTGCCGCCGGTGGTGAAACCGCCGTACTTGAGCACGGTGAGCATGATCTGCGTGGTCAGGTAGATGTCCGTCGGGAACTGGTCGGTGTCCCAACCCAACAGTAGGTCGCCCGTGTTCGCATCGATGCTCCCCAGGGCCCCCGCCGCCCCCGCCACCTCGAGATCGTGCTGCATGGTGTGCCCCGCCAAGGTGGCGTGGTTGGTCTCGAGGTTCAGCTTGAGATGGTCCAGCAGGTTATACTGCCGCAAGAAATTCAAGCACGCCGCCGCGTCCGAGTCGTACTGGTGCTTGGTGGGTTCTTTGGGCTTGGGCTCGATGTAGAACTGCCCTTTGAACCCAATCGCCCGCTTGTGCGCAACCGCCATCTGCAGAAACGCGCCCAGGTGATCCAACTCGCGTTTCATGTCCGTGTTCAGCAGCGTGCTGTAGCCTTCGCGCCCGCCCCAAAACACGTACCCGGCCCCGTCCAGCTCGTGCGTCACTTCCAGGGCCTTCTTCACCTGCGCCGCCGCATATGCAAACACGTCGGCGTTGCAGCTCGTCGCCGCACCATGCATGAACCGTGGATGGGCGAACAGGCAGGCCGTGCCCCACAGCAAGCCGATGCCGGTGTCCCGCTGCAGCTTCTTCAGTTCCTTGATCACCTTGTCCAGGTTGCGATTGGTCTCGGCCAAGTTCTTCCCCTCCGGTGCCACGTCGCGGTCGTGGAACGCGTAAAATGGCGCGCCCAACTTCTCGCAAAACTCGAACATCGCCCGCGCCCGGTTCAGCGCCAGCTCGATCGAGTTGTTCCCAACTTCCCACGGCCGCTGCCACGTGCCCACACCGAACATATCGCTGCCCGTCCCCCGAATCGTGTGCCAATACACAACCGAAAAGCGGAGATGCTCCCGCATCGGTCGTCCCTCGACCGATTCGTCCGGGTTGTAGTGCTTAAATGCGAGCGGGTTCTTCGATTGCGGGCCTTCGTAGCGAATGGGCCCTATCCCGGCAAAGAACTCAGTGGCGGTGCGCGTCTTATTCATGATGCATCCAACGTTCGCCGCGGAGTCTAATGAGACCCGAACCGTTGACAAGTGGCGTTTACGCTCAGGTCAGCACCCCCGACCGCCTGGCCGCCCAGGCAGCCTCGAAAGCGGGGCCGCCACTGTTCCTCGCATACGCCCGTACGCCCGCATCGTGCGCTACACGCCGCCGCCTCCACCCCGCCCCCATCCCGACCTCCAGTGCTGCCGGTCCAACAAGGCCCTTCACGAGGAACTCACCGTAAAGGATCAACACGCCGTCACCCGTCTTGCTTTCGCTAACCCCGCTAAGACCGCGACGCTTCAGCCCTCGATCCCGACCACACTCAGGCGCTTCTGGCGCTCACGAGATGCCCGCCACCCGTAAGTCCCGTAGCGCACTCAGCTCCACCAGCGCTGCTCCCCCACCCCGAATCCGCCGCGCCCCGCTCCGCCGCCTCGACCCAAACCGCTCCCGATGTGCCAACCACACCTCGTCCACAAATCCCTTCGACCCCAACACCACCCCGTCCGTCATGTGCCGTATCCGCAACCGCAACACCTCGCCTATGCTCAACTCCCCACCCTTCTGCAACACCCGCCTAATCTGCTCCCGGCTCAACCCCGCCTTCCCGCTGCTCCCAGACGCTCCCCCTCGCACAAACAACCGCTGCCGATACGCCGCCCCGACCTCCTTCCACTCACGCACCCGCACTTCCACCGTCCTCGACTCCTCGGAAACCTCGGCAGACCGTGCGCCGGTCAAGGACGGAGCGCGGGCATCTTGCCCGCGGGTCCCTATCTCCGCCCCTTCATCTTCCCCTGCTACCCTCACCCCCACCGCCTCGGCCGCACCTGCCGCAGCACTCCCGCCCGCGTACACACTTAACAACCCTGCCCGTGCCTTCGCATCCCCAGCCACCGCCGCCGCATACCCGCAGTGCCGGTAATCCTTCGGATCCTCCACCAAGCCCGCACGCACCGCGTTCAAGTCGATGTACGCCGACACCGTCTCCAGCACCCGCGACCGATCCTCGACCAACACACTCCGGAACCGTTCCGCCCATAACGTCCCAAACCGCTGATGCCGTATGTTGTACCACTTGCTGAACCGTTGTTTGAACTCCTTCATGAACTCCGACACATCCCCCATCCGCGCTACCATTTGCTCCCGCAGATCCGGGTCCACCCGACCCCGCTCCTTCAGCCCCTCTCGGGCCAGGGCCACCAGCCCAGCCCGGTTGCCCTTGCCGTAGAGCGCCTCCATGCGCTCGATCAACTCCTCGTCCGTGGGGTTCTGCTCGGCCGGGACGCGGACCAGGACATGGAAGTGATTGGACATGATGCAGTAGGTGATGACTTCCAGGCCGCAGAAGGTGGCCAGGCGCCGGAGGAGCCGGACCAAGGTTTCTTTGCCGAGGTCATCGAGGAGGCGTTGCGCGCCGACGATGCGGGAAACGCAGTGGTAGACGGCGATGCGGCCTCTGACTTTGATGCGGGTGGTTTTCATAGACGGCCTCCACTATGCGGCCAAGCAGGCCTCCCTGTCAACAACTATTCGTTTGTTGTGTCAACAACTATTCGTTTGTTGGATAATTGTAGGTGTAAATGTCACCGGTCCGCTGGGGTCGTCCGCCACGCGCCCGGCTTTCGGAGGATCAGGCCGCCGTTCCTGGGGCGGGCTGGCCTGGACAGGGCGGCTTGTTTCTCTCCGGCTGGGGTGCGGGCCGCGAGACTGGGACACGAGACCAGCGTGAGACCAGCGTTGCGCTCCCGGCGCCAGAGGCTAGAGTGCAACGCGGTGATCCGGAACCTCATCTTCGATTGGTCGGGCACGCTGGTCGATGACCTGCCGGCGGTTTTGCAGGCCAGCAACCACGTGTTTCGACAGGCGGGTGTGCCAGAGTTGAGTCGCGACCAGTTCCGGGCCGAGTTTTGCCTCCCGTTCCAGAAGTTCTACAATCGGTACGTGGCGCATGTGCCTTTGGCACAGTTGGAGGAGTGGTTTCACGGCGCCTTCCAGCAAGCGCAGCATCTGGTCGCCGAACTACCGCGAGCACGCCAGTTTCTCGAATTCTGCCGACACCACCGCCGGCGCACCTTCGTGCTCAGCAGCGTTCGCCGGGACCACTTCGCCGCCCAGGCCGCCCGGACCGGATTCGGAGCGCTGCTCGAACAGGCGTATGTCGAGGTTTGGGACAAGCGGCTCAAGATCGGCGAACTCCTAGTGCAGCACGGGTTGGATCCGCGCCAGACGCTGTTCGTGGGAGACATGGAACACGACATCGAGACGGCGCGGCATGGCGGGGTGTACGGCTGCGGGGTGTTGACCGGCTACAACGGCGTGGACCAACTGCGCGCCAGCCGGCCGGACCTCATCGTCGAGCATTTGGGCGTACTCCAGCAGCAGCTTCTGGCGTACGGGTTCGAGCTCGAGCTCTCTTTGAACCAGTCCACGCGCGTGCTACTCGAGCCTGGGCTCGAGGTGCCGGCGCCCTCCTAACGCACGACCCCGGGCCTCACCATGGACCTTATCACGATCAAAGATCTCGAGGTGCGCTACTGCGTCGGCGTCTCCGACGAGGAACGCGCGAACCCTCAGCGGCTCCTGTTGACGTTGGAGATCAGCCACGACGTCAGTCAGGCGGCTGACAAGGACGACGTCTGGTGGACCATCGACTATTTCCAAGTCAGCCGGCGGCTGTTGAAGGCGGGCCAAGGCCGGAGTTGGCACCTGATCGAGACGGTGGCCGTCGATCTGGCCGACCTGGTGCTCAAGGAATTCGGGGCCGGTTCGGTAACCGTCGAGGTTAAGAAGTTCATCCTGAACGAGGCCGCCTACGTGTCTGTGCGGATTGCACGTTCGGCCACGACCTGAGCGGGTGAGGCGCGCCGGGTTGGAGCAGGCCGGGTTGGCGAAGCGGGGAGCTGGCGTTTGAGCTAGGGCTTTCCGGGGCTGGACTTGACTCCGAGCGCCTGACGCAACTGTTGCTCGAGGTCCGCCCCGCGCTTGCCCGAGGTCGCCGCGACCGCCGCCGCCACCGCGGAGACGTTAGCGGTTGCGGCCGAGGTCCCGACCACCAAGTAGGACCGGCCTTGGAAGGGCACCACGCTCGTCCCCGGCGCGGCTACGTCCACGAACTCGCCTCGGTTCGCGTATGCCGCGAGGGCGCCATCGCGGCCGATGGCGGTGACGGCGATCGCCTCGGGGTAGGCGGCCGGATAGGTCGGGGTGGCGACGGGTTCATTGCCTGCCGCCGCCGGAAATATGACCCCTTGTTGATGACCCGCTTGGATCACGGAGCGGACCAGACCGCTGTCGGTGTCGCTGCCCAAGCTCAGGTTGACGACGGTTGCGCCGGCCTGGATGGCCGCGCTGATCCCACGGGCGACGTCATAGGTGGTCGTGCTCGACCCGTTCCCGTAGATGTCCACTGGCAGAATCCGCACGGGGGTGCCGTCGGCTGCGTCCGGCGCTTGCGCCAGCGTGTAGAGGATGGTTTGCGCCATACTCGTCCCGTGGGTCATCCCTGCGGCTGCCTCCACCTGCCCCAGCAACGCAACTCCCGGTAACAGGAAGTCCTTCAACACCGTCCCCTCGGTCTGCACCGCGGTATCCACCAAACCCACCACGACTCGGCTGCCGTCGGCCGTTGCCCGCGGGCGCAAGCGCAGGGGCGGCACGCTGCCCAAGGCGAGCAACTCGGGGCGCTCGGGCCGCGCCACTTCGAAGTTGAGCTCGACCGACTCGATGCTGGCGTCGCCGCTCAACGCGCTTCGCGCCGCGTCGGCCCCAGTCTCGTCGTCGAAGCGGAGCCGGTACGCCCGCAACTCATCGGCGCGCCCGACGACCGTGGCGCCCAATCGCCGCGCCAGGTCCTCGATGGATTCCGTGGCGCCTGGTTTGAGCACCACCACGAGCTCGTTGGGAATCGCTCGCGGCGCCTTCCCAGTCTCGTCGGCATCGGCGGGGGCAGCCACCAACTCGGTGGCGGTGGCTGGCGAGGTGCGGTAGATCAACAACCGAGCTGGCCCTTCGGCGGCGGGCACGAAGGCGAAGTTAAGTTTCCCCAGCAATCGCTGTAGGGCCTCACCGGGCTTCAGGCCGGTGAACTTGACGGTCACCCGCCGGTCGGTCTCCGGCTCGATGTACACCTGCCAACGGGTTTTGGCGGCGATCTTCTCCAGCACCCGATGCAAGGGCCAGTCCTGGAACTCGGCATCGACGCGGTTCTCCGCCTCCAGCCACGCCAAACGCTCCGCCGCCTGCAGCGTGGCGACCGCGACCACCGCCGCGGACCAACAGCCCAACCACCACGCCAGTCGCCGCGGCCATCCCTGACTCGACCCGTGTCTCACGCCCCACACAGTAGCGGAGCCACGACAACATGCAATCGCCAGCTCGGTAAGCCTCGCTCGAGGGCTGAGCCGCCAACTTGACTGAGCCTCCGGTAGGATTAGAGTGGGCGTCATGTTCGCCATCCGACATTACTCAGCCTCAGCCCCCACTTCTGCGCCGACTGCCGCTTCGCACCCGTCGCCGCATGCCACCTGGCGCCGCGCGGGCGGCCGGTCCGCCGCACGCCCCGGCCGATCGAGTCCCGGATCCAGGTTTGGCCGGCGCGCGGGTTTGGGTTTGGGCGGTTGGCTGGCAGGGGTAGCGGTGTTGGGGCTCCTGCTACCGCAGGGACCGCTCGAGGCCGCGGGCGGACCCAACCCGCCTCCGTGGCTGCAGCGGCCGTTGTCGTTGGCCGATTGCCTCAACATCGCGTTGGAACAGAACGGCAATGTGCTCAAGAGCAAAAAGGACCTCGAGGCAGCGCATGGGGTGGTCGTGCAGACTCGCGCGATCGCTATCCCAAAGCTGCAGGCTTCCGGCGACTACTCGGTCATAGACCAGAGCGCGGTGGAACGGCTCTCCTTTCCGAGCATCCCTGGGTTGCCGGCGGATCTGGCGGGCATCGAGCCGAGCAACCACCGGTGGTCAGCGGGCATTCGCTTGGTGCAATCGCTTTATGAGGGTGGCCGGATGCTGTCGGCCTTGCGCATGGCGCGGCTAACGAAGCAGCAGGCGCTCGCGCTCCATCAAACGGTGTTGGCCGACACCACGACCGAGGTGCAGATCGCCTACTACGACACGCTCCTGGCCGCGCAGCAGATTGTGGTGAGCGAGGCCTCAGTCGAGTTGCTTCAGAAAGAACTGGAAGACACGCTGCGGCGGTTCAATGCCGGCACGGTGCCCCGGTTCAACGTGCTGCGGGCAGAGGTCGAGTTGGCTAACGCGCGACCCCGCTTGATCCGCGCCAAGAACGCGTACCGGATCGCCAAGAACAACCTCATCCATATCCTCGGCTACCGCGTCCCGAGCGAGGCGGTCGAGGATCTTCCCCTCGAACTCTCCGGCACCCTCGAGGTTGAGAAGCTCGAGTTGGCGCTGCCCGCGGCGGTTGCGCAGGCGCTCGAGCGGCGGACGGAACTGGCGGCGCTGCGTCACAGTGAAGCGTTGCGACGCGAGGGTGTCGTGAGTGCCCGCGCCGGCTACCGGCCCCGGCTGCAAGGCTACGCCGGCTACGGGTGGCGTAGCCCCAGCCTGACGAGTGACATCGCCCAAGACGTCTCCGGTTGGCAGGCGGGGGTCGAGTTAGTGTGGAACATCTTCGACGGCTCCCTGACCCGTGGCAAAGTGCTCGAGGCGCGTGCCCGACTCGACAAGGCCCTCGTCGAGACCGACGATACCACGCGCCACATCGAGCTCGAGGTCCGCACGGCCTTCTCGAACCTGATCGAGTCGTGGGAAGTGATGGAGTCGACGCGTAAAGTCGTCGAGCAAGGCACGGAGGCCCTCCGCCTGGCGCGGGCCCGAGCCGACGCCGGCACCGGCACCCAACTCGATGTCCTCAGCGCCCAAACCGCGCTCACCGAAGCCCGCACGACCGAGGTCCAGGCCAAGCGCGACTACGCCGCCGCTCGAGCCCGCCTCGAACGGGCCATTGGGGCGTACGGGCCGGAACCGGCTCCCTGACCCCTAGTGACGCCCAGGGAAATGGGATCGCGCCGGGTTGCCTGGTCGCAACCCGTGGCTGGCCGTTGGCGAGGGGGGGCGGCGCCCGACGCCGCCGGCGCGCTCAGCTCTTCTTCGAGGTGGTGGCGAAGAAGCCCTGCACCGTCTGGGCCACTTGCGAGCTGCGGCACTTCGGGCAGGTCGGTTTCTTCCGGTCATGCTCCGTGATACTCAGGACGAGCGTGAAGCTCTTCCCACATTTCTTGCACTTGTACGCGTACGTCGGCATAGGAAAAAATCTGTCCGTTCGACTTCCCACGAACGAATGGCCCCATTCTAGCCAAGGACCGGTGTGGATGCAAGATGCCTGCAGCGTCGAGGCGTGCTGGCCCAATGCTGGATTGACAGACGCCGTTAGTTCCGGTTTCTAAGGGGCACGTCGGCCCGGTTTGGACCGGCCAACGAGCAATGGACCTATGAACATGCTGACCTTGTCCGTATCCCCAACCTGGCGCGCGCGCGTCCTCGTGGCTGGAATCGTTTGGGCGACCGCCGCTGTGGACAGCGCCGCCCACCACCGCGCTCTCGAGACGGCTCTGGACCGTTACGTGGCCACGCCTGACCCGGCCTACGCGTGGAGGGTGGTGGAAACGGCACAACGGGAGGGGGCGACCGTTGCGGTCATCGATCTCACCTCGCAGAGCTGGCTCACCACCAACGAGGTCAACCGCACCCTCTGGCGGCATTGGCTGGTGGTGGTGCGGCCCGAGAAGGTGGCCCATACGACCGCGTTGCTCTTCATTTCCGGAGGTAACAACAAGGACCCGCGACCTCCCAAGCCCAGCGACCAACTCCTCGCGGTGGCCCGCCAAACCCAGTCCGTGGTGGCCGAACTCAAGATGATCCCCAACCAACCGCTCATCTTCGGCCAAGACGGCCGCGAGCGCGTCGAGGACGATCTCATCGCTTACACTTGGGACAAGTTCCTGCGCACGGGCGACGAGCGTTGGCCAGCGCGCTTGCCCATGACTAAAGCCGCCGTGCGCGCCCTGGACACGATCACCGCCTTTTGCGCCAGCCCGGCCGGCGGCGAGTGCGCGGTCGAGACGTTCGTCGTGGCGGGGGGCTCGAAACGGGGTTGGACCACCTGGACGACCGCTCTGGTGGATCGGCGGGTGGTCGGGATCGTGCCCATCGTGATCGATCTGCTGAACCTGGTGCCGTCCTTCGTCCATCATTACCGCGCTTACGGCTTCTATGCACCGGCGGTCCAGGACTACGTCGACGCCGGCATCATGGATTGGATGGGCACACCCGAGTTCCAACGGCTGCTCGCCATCGTCGAGCCCTTCGAGTATCGGTCTCGGCTCACCCTGCCCAAACTGATCCTCAACGCCTGTGGCGACCAGTTCTTCCTCCCCGACTCGTCGCAGTTCTATTTCCGGGAGCTGCCGGGAGTAAAGCACCTGCGTTATGTCCCCAACGCCGATCACTCCCTGAAGGACAGCGACGCCTGGGACAGCCTCCTCGCCTGGTACCACGCCCTCCTCCAGCGCACGCCGCTGCCGCGCTTCGATTGGGCCGACGAGCCCGATGGCGCCATCCGCGTCCAAGCGGTCGACCGCCCCAGCCGGGTCCGGCTCTGGCACGCCACCAACCCGGCCGCACGCGACTTCCGCCTCGAGACCCTCGGCCCGGCTTGGCGCAGCCAAGACCTAGCCGACCAAGGCGCCGGGATTTACGTTGGGCGCGTGGATAAACCGGCGCAAGGCTGGACAGCCTACCTCGTCGAGCTCACTTACACCCTCGGCGGCCCCGCCCCGCTGAAGCTCACCACCGGCGTCCGGGTGACGCCGGAGACCTTGCCGTTTCCCGCCCCGCGGCCCAACCGCGACCCGCGCGCACCGGGCAACTGACTCACGGGCACGTGCCGCGGGGAGTGCGTTGGCCATTTTCATGAGTGACCTAGAAGGACGACCAGTCGGCGGTGACGAGGTCTGGGAGCACCCCGACCGATTCGTGCGGCGCCACATCGGCCCGCGGCCGGCGGAACAGGAGGCGATGCTCGCCGAGCTCGGGTTCGCCTCGCTGGAGGCCCTCACGGATGCCGCGGTGCCCGCGGGGATCCGGCTCTCTCGCCCGCTGGCTTTGCCCGCGCCGGTGGGTGAATTCGAAGCCCTGGAACGACTGCGGGAACTGGCCGCGCGGAATCAGGTCTACCGCTCCTTCATCGGCCAAGGCTACTACGATTGCATCACCCCGCCGGTTCTCCAGCGCAACGTCCTCGAGAATCCCGGCTGGTACACCCAGTACACACCCTACCAAGCGGAGATTGCCCAGGGCCGACTCGAGGGGTTGCTCAACTTCCAAACCCTGGTTTGCGATCTCACCGCCATGGCCATCGCCAACGCCTCGCTGCTCGACGAAGCGACGGCCGCCGCCGAAGCGGTGATGATGTGCCACCGGCTCGCCGGCGCCTCCGCGCGCAACCAGGTCTGTGTTGCCGCTGACTGTCACCCCCAGACCATCGCGGTCCTCCACACCCGCGCCCAACCCCTGGGCCTCGCCCTCCAGGTCGGCCGCCGAGACGACTTCGACTTCGGACCCCAAACACTCGCCGTGCTGGCACAGTACCCAGCCACCGACGGTTCGATCTCGGACCTGCCGCCACTGGCCGAGCGCGCTCATGCCGCCGGCGCGCTCCTGGTGGTGGCCACGGACCTGTTGGCGTTGACCCTCATTCGGCCCCCCGGCGAATGTGGAGCGGATGTGGTGGTGGGCAGTGCCCAACGCTTCGGCGTTCCGCTCGGGTACGGCGGCCCGCACGCGGCCTTTTTGGCCACTCGCGACGAGTTGAAGCGCCAAATGCCGGGTCGGTTGGTGGGCGTCTCGAAGGACGCGCGCGGCCGCCCGGCCTATCGACTGGCGTTGGGGACGCGGGAACAACATATCCGCCGCGAAAAGGCCACCAGTAACATCTGTACCGCCCAAGCCCTGCTGGCCAACCTTGCCGCCCTCTACGCGGTCTATCATGGCCCCCAGGGGCTCAAGGCCATCGCCCGGCGCGTGCACCGCCTCACGGCCCACCTCGCTGCAGGCCTGGCGCAGTTGGGTCGGCGCGTGGTCAACCCCACCTTCTTCGACACCCTCACGGTCGCGGTCGACGACGCCGAGGCCGTGCATCGGTGCGCCCAATCGCACCGGCTCAACCTGCGCCGCCTCGATGCCCAGCACGTGGGACTCTCCCTGGACGAGACCTGCTCGGCGGCGGACGTGCGGCGGTTGCTGCGGATCTTCAATGGGGACCGGGCAATCGTGCTCGAGCCGTCTCTGCCGGCCAACGACGAGCCTGCGATCGCCAACCGGCAATCGCCATTCCTCACGCATCCGGTCTTCAACCGGTACCACTCCGAGACCGAGATGCTCCGGTACTTGCGTCGGCTCGAAGCGCGGGATTTGTCTTTGTGCCAGGCCATGATCCCTCTGGGCTCATGCACCATGAAGCTCAACGCCACCAGCGAAATGCTGCCCGTGACTTGGCCGGCGTTCGGCCGGTTGCACCCGTGTGCGCCGCGGTCGCAGACCCAGGGTTACGACGTGCTGGGCCGCCAACTCGAGGCCTGGCTCGCCGAGATCACTGGGTTCACCGCCGTCTCGTTGCAGCCCAACGCCGGGTCCCAAGGCGAATACGCCGGCCTCCTCGTCATTCGCCAATACCACCAGTCTCGGGGTGAGGGCCGCCGCGCAGTCTGTCTCATCCCGACCAGCGCCCACGGCACCAATCCCGCCAGCGCCGTCATGGCCGGTTTGCGCGTCCTCCCGGTCGCCTGCGACGCCGGCGGAAACATCGATCTGACCGACCTGCGCACCAAGGCCGCCACGCACCGGCACGACCTCGCCGCCATCATGGTCACCTACCCCTCGACGCACGGCGTTTTCGAGCCCGGCATCCAGGAAGTCTGCCGGATCGTTCACGACTGCGGCGGCCAGGTCTACTTGGACGGCGCCAACCTCAACGCCCAAGTGGGTTTGACCAGTCCCGGCGCGATCGGAGCCGACGTCTGCCACCTGAACCTGCACAAGACCTTCTGCATCCCCCATGGTGGCGGTGGCCCGGGCGTCGGCCCCATCGCCGTCGCGCCGCACCTGGCCGAGTTCCTGCCCGGGCATCCCCTGGCCCAAACCCCGGGCGCCCGCACCACGGGTGCGGTGGCCGCCGCTCCCTGGGGCAGCGCGAGTCTGCTGCCCATCCCGTGGCTGTACATCGCCTGCATGGGCGCGCGCGGCCTGCTCGAGGCCACCCAGGTCGCCATCCTTAACGCGAACTACATCGCCCATCGCCTGGCCCGCCACTACACGGTCGTGTACCGCGGCCCCGGCGGCCTCGTCGCGCACGAGTGCATCGTTGACTTGCGCTCGTTCGAGACCGTCACCGCCGAGGACGTAGCCAAGCGCCTCATGGATTACGGCTTCCACGCGCCGACCTTGAGTTGGCCCGTGGCCGGCACCCTCATGATCGAGCCGACCGAGAGCGAGTCCAAGGCCGAGTTGGACCGCTTCTGCGACGCGATGATCGCCATCCACGCCGAGGTGTTGGCGGTCGAATCCGGCCATGTGGATAAGCAAGACAACCTGCTCAAGAACGCCCCCCACACCGCCGATATGATCGCCGCTGAACCGTGGGCGCACCCTTACACGCGCGCCCAGGCCGCGTTCCCCACCCGCCACCAACTCGACCTCAAGTTCTGGCCCGCCGTCGCTCGCATCGACAACGTTTACGGCGACCGCAACCCGGTGTGCACGTGCCCGGAGGTGGCGGCCTATGCGGGCTAAACGCCCGAGCGATCGTTCGCACCCTGCCGAAGCCTATGGTGAAGAAGCCCTCGTTGCTGGTCATTTTCCTGACCGTGTTCATCGACCTGATCGGGTTTGGCATCGTCTTGCCCCTGTTGCCCCGATACTCGGAGCGGTTCGGCGCCGAAGGCTTTACCATCGGTTTCATCGTCGCCTCCTTCTCGATCATGCAGTTGTTCTGCGCCCCGGCCTGGGGCCGCCTCTCGGATCGCATCGGCCGGCGCCCTGTCCTCTTGATCAGCAATGCCGGCTCGACCCTGTCCTATGCCATGTTCGCCCTCGCCGCCGCTCCCGCCTTAGCGCCCTCGGCCGCGTTGGTCCTGTTGTTGGCCTCGCGCATTTTCGCAGGCGCCTGCGGCGCGAACATCTCGGTCGCCTCGGCTTACATCGCGGACATCACCCCGCGGGAGCAGCGCTCGAAAGGCATGGGACTGATCGGCGTCGCCTTCGGCCTGGGCTTCATCCTCGGCCCGGCCCTGGGCGCCTTGAGCGCCCAGTGGTTCGGCCTGGCGGGACCCGGTTGTGTCGCTGCCGGCCTCTGCGCGGCCAATTTCGTCCTCGCCTGCGTCATCCTCGTTGAAAGCCGCCAGCCCGGAGCCAACCCCTCGACGCCCCGCCCCAGCTTGTCCCAGTGGCGACACACCCTCCGCCTGCCGAGGGTCGGCCTACTCATCGGCCTGTATTTCCTCGCCACCTTCTGCTTCGCCTGCTTCGAGACCACGCTGCCTCTCTTGCTCGGTTCCCCTGGGTTTCACCCCGACGAAATCAACCGGCCGGTCGCATTGGCGCAGCGACTCGCGGAGGGTAGCGACCCAGTCTCGGCGCACCTGCGCCCCCGGCTCACCCCGGACGGCTTGCAGACGATCGGCACGGTGGCCGAGGGCCGGACCCGAGTTCTGCGCCACGCCTTGTACGAGGAACTCAACCGGTTGTTGAAGTCGCCGGCGCTCTACGACGCGACCGCGTTCGGTCAGGTGGCGCTGCGCGAGGAGACGCAGCGGCTGAGCGCCCAGCCGGTGCTGGGCGACGCCCTCCGACGCCGCAACCGGCTCCTGCTCGAGGACGCCTACCCCGCAGAACTCAAACGGCAGGCTTTCTACTACGACGAGCGCCATGTCGGGTACATCTTTGCCTATTGCGGCCTCATCTCGGCCCTTGTCCAGGGAGGCGTCATCGGTCGGCTCGTCAAGCGCTTCGGCGAGGTCAAGCTGATCTATGGTAGTCTGGTCGTCGTGGCTGGGAGCATGCTATTGATCCCCTACGCAGACACGGCCGCGTGGTTGTTGCTGGCGTTGGGCCTGTTCTCGGCCGGCTCCGGCGTCAATCGAGCCCCCACCATGGGCTTGATCTCGATCTACTCTCCGCCTGAAGAACAAGGCGGTACCCTGGGTGTGACCCAAAGCGCCGGCACCCTGGCGCGCATCTTTGGCCCGGTGTTCGCCACCAGCTTGTATGCCAGCTCGCCGCACTCCCCCTATGTGGCCGGGGCCGTCCTCGGGGCTGGGGCTGCGGCCTGGGCTTGGTATGCCCTGGGCCGGTCACGCCCGCCCAGCGGATCGGACGAACCGCGTCCTGCGCAGTGCCTGCCGGATTCCAACCTTACTGCCGGGCCGCGACCACCCCATTGAGGATTCGGGGCAAGGCCCCTTCGAGGACAGGCGGAGGTGCCTCCTCGGCCGGCACGTCTTAGATCGGTACGGCTTAGATGGGGATGGACCCACGGTATGCGGTTTGGCGCCTTACCCCGCTGGGACATCCCTCTGGGCCAGGGTTCGGGTGGGAGGTAGAGGTGTGACTGAGATCGACGACCCGCCCCCAGAAACGCCTCACTCGCACTGTCTTATCCTATTGTGCAATCGAACTGGTTTATAATGGTTGACAGGGGCCGAGTCGGAGGTGGAGGTGCGGCTGAGGTCGAGGCCCCCACCCCCGGGACGACTCCGTTGAACTGTCGTTTCATTCAATCGAACTGGTTTTTAGTAGTTGACACTGTGGGAAGCCATGACCACCAGGCCGGCCTGGGCGGATCGGGCCAAGGGCGAAGCCACGCGGTGGGTGGGGGCGGGGGGACGGGGGGATGGCGGGGGGATGCTGAGACGCAGCCGGCAGTTTTGCAGGTCGGCAGTTTTGCATCGCCAGGGCTGGTGACCTGCCCTAAGTGTTGAGGTCTATGACCGAACGCGCCACGCCGGCGCCGGTAACGACCGGCCCGAGGTTTTTCGCCCCGTTTTTCGTGGGGGACGGATTGTTGTTGGTGGCGGCCTGGCTGATCTACGGCCAGGCAGCGCGCCCCATGACGCCCTACGAGGTAGGAGCCTTTGGGCTGTGTGTGGGCTTTGGCGCCTGGCTCGGGGTGTGGCCGTTCGTCCTGCGCCAACGGGGCGAGCTGAAGCTGGCGGAGACGGCCGAGTTGCGGGACACCCTCGCCCAGATCGAGCGGGTTGAAGACGTCGGTGCCCGCATCCAGCAGGCCACCAGCCAGTGGCAATCGGTCCATGAACATGCCACGCGGGCGAGCGCCGCGGCGCGTGAGGTCGCCGAGCGTATGACAGCCGAGACGAAAGAGTTTTTTGCGTTCATGGAAAAGGCCAACGACGCTGAGCGGAACCATTTGCGGCTCGAGGTGGAGAAGCTGCGCCGGACCGAAGGCGACTGGTTAGGCGTGACGGTTCGGATGCTGGACCATGTGTATGCCCTGTTTCTGGCGGCCGTGCGGTCCGGGCAACCCGGGTTGACGGAGCAGATCGGCCGGTTCCAGGAAGCCTGCCGGGACGTCGTGCGGCGGGTGGGATTGGCGCCCGTCGTGCCGCAGCTCAACTCGCCATTCGATCCGGCCGTGTGCGAGCCACCCGAGGCGGGCGCGGCGGTGCCTGGAGGGGCGACGGTGGGCCAAGTGTTGGCTTGCGGCTACAGCTTCCAAGGGCAATTGATCCGTCGGGCATTGGTGAGCCCGCAGGCGCCCGCTCCAGCCGATGGTCCGGCACCGAGCCAGGCGCCGACCGCCGAGCGTCCCTCATCGCCTCGAGGCGAGGCCGCCGCCTCAGCGGAGGCGGGTGGACACTCGCCTCAGCCTGAGACGGACGCCCCGGCGCCCGCGCGTGGAGGCGAGTCGCCGGCAGGGTCGGCCGGCACGCAGGCGCAACTGTCGCTGTAGGCTACGCCGAGACGAATCAGGCCAGACCACGCCGGCCTGGCTCCGAAGCACGGTCAGGTCCAGCGGGCCAAGGCAAAGGGCCCGCGCCGCAGATGGATTTGGCGGCAGCGTCCCTTCGAGTTCGAGGACCCTAGCGCTCGGCGCTCCCGAGTCGTTGCAGGGCTGCTTCGGCGGCTTGCGGATGATCGGCTTTGATGGACTGAGCGATCCGTTTGACCGCCGCCTCTGCCTCGGCGCGGACGCCGGAGGAGGAGAGTTGAGCGACGGCCAACTCGAGCGCCGATGGGTGCGCCCACCCGGCGAGCGCGCTTAACACCAGCTTGCGATCGTCATCAGACTGGGCACTCGCGATCAAGTCACGGTAACGGCCGATGAGCTGGGGTTGCGGTTGGGAGTTCTGTTCGCCAAGCAACCGCACCAGACCTCGCAGCGCCACGACCCGTTCCGGTTCGACCCGCGCCGAGGCGTAAACGGTCGCCAAGCTGTCCCAGGCCGCCGGATCCGGCCAATCGGCGAGGGTGCGACGGGCGGTGTTTTGGATTTGCGGGTCCGCATCGTTCAGGGCGGCCTTCACGGCGGCCAGGGCGAGGGTGTCCGGAGCTACCGCCAGCAGCCGAATCAAGGAGCCCTGGGCTTCGCGGCTGGTTGCCTGTGCCAACGCGCGCCTCAGCAGGGCGGAGTTCCCGGCCACATCGCCCGCGCGGCTGAGGGCTTGGCCCACCGCGGCCTCAGCGGTGGCGCGGACCTCGCTGGCTTGCAGACGGGTGAGGGCTTCGACGACGGTCTGCATTTCCGTGGGCCGCGCGGCTCGGCTCAGGCCGTGGAAGGCGAGCCGGGCGGTTGCGGGCTCGGAGCTAGCGGCTACCGCGACGAACGTCGGCACAGCGGTCGGGTTCGCTCGGCGGACAAGCGCCGCGAGGAGGGTGTTTTGCGAGTTGGCATCGGCGTCTCGCCACTGACGAACGAGGGCCTGGTCGACGGCTGAGCCGCCGCCCAGGGCGCTGAGGGCGAGTTCGTAGGTCTTGGTTTCTTCGCTGCTCGATGAACTGGCCAGGGAGCGCGCCAGGACGGGCACGGTGGCGGCGTTGCCGCTGGTCCCGAGCGCGCGGATGGCGGCCAGTCGCACAGGTGCCTCGGGCGCACCTAAGGCTTGTTCGAGGGCCGTGCGCGCGCCCGGGTCGTTGCGAGCGGCGAGGGCCTGGAGCAGGAGCACCTGTTCGGGCGCGGGCAACTGCGTGCGGACGGCAGCGAAGCGCGGTGAGGCGTTAGGGGCTTTGACCTGTGGAATGGCGGCGATGGCCGAGGGTTTCAGTTCCGACTCTGTCCCCGCGAGCGTTTCGAGAATGCGTTGTTGGCCGCCGTCGCGATCCAGCCGCAGGAGGGCCTCGAAGGCGCCGCGCCGGAACTGTGCCACCAGGCCGGTCGACTGCAGCAGCTCCTGGTAGATCTTCGCGCCTTGGCCTCGTTGGCCGCCGGTAACCAGGGTCTCTGCCGCGAGCAGGGACGCGGCACTCACGGCATCGGTTAACTCCGGCCCACGCTGCTGTCGCAGGGTGGCCAACTGCTTCAGGGCTGGGGGCGTGGCGATGCGGCCCAGAGCCAGGACAGCGGCGGCAGCCGAGGCCGGATCGGTCGCCGAGATGAGCGCGGTCAGAGGCGCCACGGCGTTGGCGGCGCGTCGATGGGCGAGGGTGTTGATGACCTGGACGCGCGGGTTGCCCTCGAGGGCCTGGAGAGCGGCCAGAAGGGCGGCCTCCGCCTTGGGGGTTGGGTTGTTGGCCAAGGCCAGGCACGCCAGCCCAACGGTCTCAGGGCGCGCGAGCAGATCAGCTAAGGCGGGCACGCACGCCTCACCGCCAATCAATGCCAGTTGTTGGCAGATGAACCGCTGGCCTTCGAAGGTCGCGGGCTCGGTGAGCTGGGCGGCCAAGCCAGCCTCGAGTTGCTGGCGGAGTGCGGCGTTGCCGATGGCTTGCGCCACGAGCCGCTCGAGTTCGCGGTGCGGGGCGACGTCCAATCCGGATTCATAGCGAGCGGCCGCAGCTAAGGTGTCCTTGAGATCGGCATACCCGACGAGGACGGCCAGGGGCAGAAAGGTCAGTGCGGCGCAGAGGCGGAGGGTACGAGGCTTCATGGTTGGGCAACGTGTTCACCAGGTTCACGGTTGGGAGATTGTCATTGGACCGTCAGGCGATGCGCCACGGCGCGCGCGGTTCTCGGTACAACATGCGGTTAGCCTCCTCGCAGTCGAAGCGTTCCTTGACCGGGTCCCAGCGCAACTTGCGGTTCAAGCGGGCGCTGATGGTCATGGATTCGACAATCGACTGGGCGCGATGGGCGACCTCGGGGTGGCAGAGCGTTGGGCGGCGGCTGCGGATGCAATCCAGGAGGTTGCGGATGTGGGCGCTGGCGTTGGCCCAGCTCAGCCCCCCGGTTTCCTTGAGGCCAAGGATGGACTTGGGCTCGGCGGTGACAAGGTCCGTTTCATCATCCACCTGAATCCAGCCCTCCTCGCCGATGTAACGCAGGTAACGGTCGGTAAAGCCCTTGCGCTGGTAAAGGACCCCGCGCACGCCGTTGGCGTACCGGCACTGGAAGGTGCCGGAGATCGCTGTCTCGCTCATCCATTGGGCGGGATCGGGCCAGACCAGGTCGGAGGTCTCGAACTCGATGGGGCCGGTGTGATCGGTCTCGAGGGCCCACTGCATCAAGTCCGTGTAGTGGGTGCCCATGTCGGTGTGCATGCCTTCGCCGGTGTCCCAGAAACAAGTCCAAGCGTTCACGCGCCCCGGCACAAAAGGCCGCCACTGGACTGGGCCAAGCCATTGATCATAGTCCCAGCCGGGAGGAACGGGCGTGGCCTTCTGGTGCGGCACGGTGCCTCCGGTCCAGACCTGCATTTCGACGGTGTGGACGCGCCCGATGCGACCCTGCCGCACCATGTCCCGAGCGAACTGGTAGGACTCGGTCGAGCGGCGTTGGGTGCCGGCCTGGTAGATGGCGCCGCAACGCCGGGCGATGTCCACCAGTTCGCGGCCCTCGCGGATGGTGAGGCTGATGGGTTTCTCGCAGTAGACGTCCTTGCCGGCGCGCGCGGCGAACATCGAGGCCGTAGCGTGCCACCGGTTGCCCGTGGCGATGAGGACCGCATCGATGTCCGGCTGGGCCAGCAGTTCGCGGAAGTCGGTATAGACGCGGCAATCCTGGTTGCGATAGTGGGCGTCGACGGCCTTCTTCGAGGCCTGCCGGCGGTCTTCACGGGCGTCGGTCACGGCGACAAACCGGAGATCCGGCTGCGCCAGGAAATTCGGCAGAATGTGCAGCGCCCGATTTCCCATGCCAATGCCGCCAAAGGCGATTCGGCTGTTGGGCGCGACTGCGCCCGCTCGGCCGAGCGTGGCGGGCGAGACCACGAGCGGAGCTAGGGTGGCGAGGGCGGCGCGGCCGAGGAACTGGCGCCGGGTGAGCGGGTGGCGAGGGGAGGTATGCAGGGCACAGCGACCGGCAGGTTGGCGTGAGATCATAGTGGGCGGGTAGCTTTCCCCGGTCAGGAAGGGATGTAAAGAAGTTCTGATCCCAGTTGCCGAGCGTCGGGCCGCGGGGCACAGTCGGATCGTGAAGCCCGTGCCGCCTCTGGCGTGAACCTGACCGCCACCTTGCGCCTATGAACCCGCATCTTCGCCCCTGGCAAATCGACGCTGACGACTTCCCCGCCGACAGCTACGCCTCCGATCAGCTCGAGTTTCTGATCGGCTACGCGATTCTGGCCCCTTCGAGCCACAACTCGCAGCCGTGGTTGTTCCGCATCAACTCGATGAACCTCGAGTTGTTCGCGGACCGGCGTCGGGCGCTGCGGGTGGTGGATCCGTACGATCGGGAGCTGACGTTGAGTTGCAGCGCTGCGCTCTACAATGTGCGCGTGGCGGCCGAGTACTTCGGCCACGCCTACTCGGTCGAGCTCCTCCCCGACCCCGCCAACCCCAACCTGCTGGCGCGCTTCCACCTCGGGCTCAGCGGCGACACCAGTTCGGAAGACATCCTCCTGTTCCGGGCCTTGACCCGCCGCCACACCAACCGGCAGGCGTTTCGCGAGGAGCCCGTGCCCGAGGCGGTGCTCGAGGCGCTCCGCGAAGGCGCGGAACGGGAGGGGGCCTGGCTCGAGTTCGTCGTCCAAGAAGAAGCCCGCAACGCCGTCGCGGATCTCGTCGCCCAGGCGGACCGCCTCCAGTGGGCCGACCGCAATTTCCGGCAAGAATTGGCGCACTGGATTCGCCCCAAGCCGGCCGAGGCGCGCGACGGATTGCTGGCGCACGACCTCGGCGTGCAGGACTGGTTATCGTTCGCGGGGCCAGCCCTGATCCGGACCTTCGATCGCGGCGGCGGCCAGGCCGCGCGAGATCGCGACGTGGCCGTGCACTCGCCCGTCCTGGCGGTGTTAGGCACCGACACGGAAGACACCCTGGCATGGTTGAAGGCGGGACAGGCCCTGGAAAACGTCCTGCTCCGCGCTCGCACCGAAGAGGTATGGGCGTCCTTCCTGAACCAACCGATCGAGGTACCCGAGTTGCGCGACCAACTCGCCGCGCTCATCGGACGCGCCGGCTGTCCCCAAGTGCTCCTGCGCTTGGGCTACGCCGCAGACGCCTCACCGAGTCCGCGCCGCTTCGTGCGCGAGGTGCTCATCCCGCACAAGACACCTTAACGGATCTCCCGGCCCTCTCGGGCTAGGCCACGCGCACCGCTTGAGCCTGGGCCTCGAGGGCCAGTTCGATGGCGCGGAAGGTGTGCCGTTGCGGCATGGCCAGCTCCGTGCGGTCGAGGCAGTCACGAATCAATCGACCGAAGTATGGAAAGCCGACCTGCCCGTGGACATTGTAGTGGTGTTCGCCTTGGTGATCGACCAGATAAACGTGGTCGCCGGACGGGTCGCGGGCGAGGTCAAGGTACTTGCGTAACTCGAGGTAACCGTCCGTGCCGAGGATGACGGTGCGTCCGTCGCCCCAGGCCCCCAGCCCCTTGGGCGTGAACCAGTCCACCCGAAAATAGAACGTCGCCCCGTTGTCCGCCACCAAGGTGGCGTCCCCGAAGTCCTGGAAATCCGGATGCTCCGGATTCTGGTAGTTGGCCACCTTGCTGTGGAGCACGGTGGCGTCTTGCGCGCCCGCATACCAAAGGAACTGCTCGATCTGGTGACTGCCGATGTCGGCGAGGATGCCGCCGTACTTCTGTGGGTCCCAGAACCAGGCGGGGCGACTGGGCGCATTGAGCCGGTGCGGCCCCAGACCGATGACCTGGACGACCCGGCCAATGGCGCCGCGCTCGATCAACCGTTGGGCGTGCAGGGCCGCCTCGACGTGCAACCGCTCCGCGTAATAGACCGCAAAGATCCGACCCGTCGCCGCCACGGCGGCGCGAGCAGCCTCGAGTTGCGCCCGGGTTGTCAACGGCGGTTTATCGGTGAAGTAATCCTTGCCCGACTCGACGGCGCGCACGCCCAGCGGGCCGCGCTCGCACGGGACAGGCGCGCTGGCAATCAGGCGCACGGCCGGATCCGCCAGGACCGCCTCCTCCGAAGGGGCGACCTTCACGCCAGGGTAGGTCTGGCAGAACTTCTCTACTTTCTGCGGGTCGGGATCGTAGACCCACACTAACTCGCCTCCGGCTTCGAGCAAACCGTTGCACATGCCGTAAATGTGCCCGTGATCCAGCCCCAGGGCGGCGAAAGGGAATTCGCCCGGGCCACAGACCGGCCGGGCCTGGCCCTTGGGCGCGTAGTTCATGCCGTCGGCTTTGCTCATTTTTCGTAGTTGCGCCCGAGGGTGATGACGTTGTCGGCGAAGTTATCGACGTTGCGCGTCTTCTCGTGAAAATGACGGGCGTGCCGGAGGAGGCCGGCGCGCGTGTAGCAGGGGGCGGTTCCGGTCAGCGGCAGGCGCACTGCTTGGTCGAGGTGCGCGGACTGATAGATGGCGGTGATCAGTTCGAGGGTCTTGCGCCCCTCGAGGCCATCGATCCAGAGCGGTTCTTCACCCGCAATCGCCGCCAGCACATTGGCGATCTGCCCCCGGTGCCCCTCGTGCGCGAGCGGCGGCAACCGGTCATAGAACCCCTGCACCTCCGCCACCCGCGCCGGGTCGTCCTCGGGGAAACCGTTCGGGCGCTGCTTGCCGGCCTTGACGTGCCACGGCACCGCCACTTTGGCCCATTCGCCTTGGAAAACCAGTTGTTGTTCCTCACCGTGATGCACCAGAGAAGCGGTGATTTGCGCCACGCTCCCGCCGGCGTAAAACAAGATCGCCGTCGAGAAATCTTCCACCTCGGAATTGTCGTGGCTGAGGTTGGCCAAGAAGGCGCGCAGTTCGCTCGGCAGACCCATCATCCATTGGAACAAGTCGAGGTGATGGACTGCGTGGTTGATGGTGCAACCGCCCCCTTCCTTCTCCCACGTGCCGCGCCACCAGAGGTCGTAGTAGTGGCTGCCCCGCCACCAGAGCGAGTCCACCTGGGCGTGCAGCACCTTGCCCATGAGGCCGGACGCGAGCACTTGCTTGAGCTTGTGCATCGGGGTCTTGAACCGGTTCTGGGCCACCACCGACAGCACACGCCCCCCTTCCCGCGCCGCCGCCACCATCGCATCGCATTCCTCCAGGCACGTGGCCATCGGCTTCTCCACCAACACATGTTTGCCCGCACGCAGCAACTCGATGGTCGCGTCCGCATGACCGAACGGTGGCAAACAGACCGAGGCGAGGTCGAACTCCGCTCCAGCGATCAGGTCGGCGCATCCTTTGAACACGGCTGCCTCCAACCCGTGCCGGGCCGCTTTTTCGGCGGCCTTTTCCGGGAAGACATCGGCGAGCGCCACCACGCGGCACCGGTCCGGAAAGGCCAGATACGCCTCCAGATGACTGTCCGAGATCGCACCCGCACCGAGAATCGCAACCTTCAGCATAGGCGTCGTGTGTTAGCCACCCC
Organism: Verrucomicrobiota bacterium; assembly: GCA_016871715.1. Classification (GTDB taxonomy): domain Bacteria; phylum Verrucomicrobiota; class Verrucomicrobiia; order Limisphaerales; family J093; genus VHCO01. The sequence continues at coordinate 2,838 of VHCO01000072.1, read as the reverse complement.
GCGCGGCGGTCACCAAGGCGCGGAGGTTGGCGGCCGGCGTCCCCGGGGACACCCCACCCCCGGCGGACAACCACAACCGCCTTCCGCCCCCGTGCGCTGCCAAACAAGCGCGGACGGCCGCTTGAACTTGGTCCGGCGTGCCTTGCGCCAGAACTTCCAGCGGCGGCACGTTGCCCATCAGACACAGTTCGGGCCCCACCAACTTGCGCACCTTGTCCAGGGGCTGCAAGTGCGTGAAGTTGAACGCGTCGATTCCCAGATCGCGCAGGTGTGGGAAGGGCACCACGTTGTCGGTGTCGTCGTGGAACACTTTGAGCACCCCCGGAAACGCGGCGAAGATCTCGCGCAAGTACGGATGCGCAAACTCGAGGTAATCCTTGGGCGAGAGAAAACCCGCCAGATCGTCGAGCACCAGAATGGCCTCGACCTCGCGCAGCGCTCCGGCTTGGGCCTCGAGCCAGTGGCGCGCCAGCGCGGTTGTGGTGCGCAGCAGGCGGTGGGTGGCTGCCGGCTCGAGCTTGAGCCCCAGCAGAAAACTCGACACGCCCAGCAAGTGACTCGCTGTCGCCAGCGGCCCGCGCGCCGCCACCATCTTGATCCGCTGCCCGGCCTCGTTTACCCGGGGTTCCAGCCGGCGGTAGTAGTTCAGCAGCCACGGCATCAGGCCGTCTGCGTGCGGGTTAGGCACCGTTAACCGGTCCAGTTGCCGGATGTCCTCCGCAATCGCATGCGCGGCGGGCGGACTGTCCGCATAGAAGGTGAGCTTGCACCCAAACCCGCTCGGTTCAGCCCCCATCCCCAGCTCGAGCCAGAAACCTGGCAAGAAGGCGATGTCCGGGTACTCTTGCACCACCCGCAGATTGGCCTCGAGCCAAACCTCGGGAAGGCTGAGGTAATCCAGCGTGGAAAGCCCCAGGTAGCCGGGGATCCAAGGACTGTCCACAATCAACGCGACCGGCGGCGCAGCGAGGTCATCGCCCCGAGCGCAGCCCGCCAGCCGTTTCCATTGTTCCAGCGTCATGGCATGGGCATTGTATCCGACCTGCCACACGGCGCGGGGTGCGAGTACGATCGCCGCCGGCAGACCGCTCTGACTCTAACGCACCGGGCCCTCTGAATGAAAGGCCCTTCTCCCATTCTCCCACCTCTCCCAGGCCGAGGTCAGTTGGCCAACACGCCGCCGCCCTGTCTTTGGCATGTTGCCTTTGGGCGGGCTGGGACTTTATTCTGCCAGGCATAAAGACGTTGACAGGAGGCGCCAACCGCGAACGGCATGGGGCCGCTGGCTGGCGCCAGAGCCGCAGGAGCCCCTGGTTTGGCCGGCTGAGAAGAAAACCAAGGTCACCCCGCCGCGAACACACCCGCCAACACCACCCGAAACCCGTAGCTGCCGAACCGGCGGTCTGGCGAGCCGTTGCGGCGAGACGACGAGAGCAGGTTGTCGCGGTCGTTGTTGTTCCACGACCCCCCGCGCAACACCCGGGCGCCACTGCGCCCATCGTAGCAATCCTCGCACCACTCCCACACGTTCCCGCCCAGGTCGTACAGCCCATGCTCGCTCGGCTTGAAGCTCCCAACCGGCGAGGTGTACTCGAAATCGTCTACTTTCAGACCCGGATCGTAATTCCCCGCACCCTTGGGCGGCGGCCACTGCGTTCCCCAGGGATACACACCACCCAGCTTCATGCTCTTCTCCGCCGGCGTGCCTCCACCTTCCCGATCCCCGATCCCCACCGCCCAGCTCCATTCCGCATCCGCCGGCAATCGGTACTCCTGCCCGGTCATGAGTAGCCCAGCACCCCGCTCCTTCTTCGTCAGCCACTCACAAAACTCCATCCCATCCTCCCAGCTCACATTCACCGCCGGGTGTTCCGCCCCCTGCTCGAAGCCGGGCTTCTCCCACTCCCGCCCTGTAGCCTTCACGAACGCCGCGTAATCCCGCACTCGAGTCTGCCAAACGCTGAACAACACCTCCGTCCCAGGCACCGGCACAAACCGCATCCCCAGGCTGTTTTCCCACGGCGGCTCCTTCGTCGCGTTGCGTGGATTCTTGCGCCGGGCTTCTTCCTCGGCTTGTTTCCGAGCCGCCGCCTCCTGCCTTTGCCGCTCCTGTTGCGCCATCTGCCGCTTCCGTTCCGCGGCCACCCGCTCGGCCTCGATCCGCTGCCGTTCCGCTTCGCGTTGACGCTCCTCGGCCGCGCGCCGTTCGGCCGCCTCCTTGTCCCGCTGGCGTTCCTCGGCCAGTCTCGCCGCGCATTCCTCGCAGCAGCGCTCCCCCCTCACGAAATGGTCGCGACACAGGTAGTCGCGCCCGCACAGCCGGCAACGGAAGGTGCCGTCCGGGTCATTCCGCAGGCCGCAGACCGGACACAACACTCGGTTCGAAGCGGGTGGGACCGGCGGCGGGGTCACTGGTCTCGGGGTGGTGGCCCAACGGCCCGGGATCAACACGGGCGCCTGGTCGCTGAGCTGGACCCAGGGCCGTTGGTCGGCCGCCAAGCCGCATTGCGCGGCCAACCGCCCCATCCGCTCCCGCAGGTGTTGCTGGAGCACCTCCCCGCAGGTCAACTCCGCCTCGGTGTCCAGGGCCGCCTCGAGTTCATCGAGCAGGGCCCGGCTGAACAGGCCCTGGCCCAACTGCGGCGCCTCGAGGGCCTTGCGCCCCTCGCCGCACGAGCAGATCAGGGCCAGCGAGGCCGAGGCCTTCGGCGTCGGCGCACAGACCACATCCCGCAACAGTTGTTCCCCCTGGAGACCCGCCCCTGCCGCCTCGCGCCCCGGTTCGAGGTCGTTGCGGCAGGCGTCCAATACAAAGACCCGCTGGACACCTTCCCGCGC
>VHCO01000071.1 GCA_016871715.1 Verrucomicrobiota bacterium | reverse complement strand
CAAGATGCCCGCGCTCCGTTCTTGGCCGGCGCGCAGGTTGCAGCGGTGTCCGGCGAGTCGGGGGAGGCCAAGGTGAAGGCGCGTGAGTGGAAGGAGGTGGGTGCGGAGTATCGGCGGCGGTTGTTTGTGCGTGGTGGGGTGTCTGGGAGCAGTGGGAAGGTGGCGTTGAGTCGAGAGCAGATTAGGCGGGTGTTGCAGAAGGGCGGGGAGTTGAGCCTGGGCGAGGTGCTACGACTCCGGATTCGGCACTTGACGGACGGGGTGGTCTTGGGATCCAAGGGCTTCGTGGACGGGGTATGGTTGGCTCATCGGGCTCGGTTCGGACCGAGGCGGCGGAGCGGGGCACGATCGATCCGCGGCGGGGGCAAGACACTGGCCGGGTTGAGTGCGTTGCGAGACCTACGGGTACGGACGCTCTCGTGAGGTTGTCCGGTCAGGTTTTTCCGTCAGGTTTTCGCGTTGCCTCGAGCCTGCAAAGCAGGTTTCATCAGCGCCGTGTGCGAAGAGTGGCTGGAGCCCTGGTCCTCTGGTCTGCAAGCCGGGTCCTGGGCGAAGGGGGATGTTCCCTCGACTCGTCGCCGATGCGATTCCGAATCTGGAGACTCGATCTATGTTTCAACCTCGCGACCCAAGTCAACCGTCGAACCCTGGAAACCTCAACCGCCGCCGATTCCTTGCCAGTGCCGGCGCGGCTGCCGCCGGTATCACGTTGCTCGAGCCGCGGCTGATCCGCGGCGCGGCCGCGAACGCGAAGCTGAACCTGGGGTTGATTGGCTGCGGCGGTCGCGGCCGCTGGATCACCAATCTGTTCGTTCAGCACGGCGGCTACGCGATCGCGGGGGTGTTCGATTACTTCGCCGACCGGGCCAACGCGGCTGGCGACCAGTTCCAGGTGCCGGCGGCCCATCGCTACACCGGTTTGCACGGGTACCGGCGGTTACTCGAGCAGCCGGGCCTGGACGCCGTTGCCATCGAGAGCCCACCCTATTTCCATCCGCTCCAAGCGGCGGACGCCGTAGCCGCAGGCAAACACGTCTACTTGGCCAAGCCGCTGGCGGTCGACGTGCCCGGCTGCCAGAACATCGCCGCAAGCGGCCGGCGCGCCTCCGCAGAGAAGCTGTGTTTCCTGGTCGATTTCCAAACACGCGCGCACCCGGCCTACCAGGAAGTTGTCCGGCGAGTTCACGCGGGCCAACTCGGCCGGCTGATCTCCCTGGACGCCGGCTACCAATGCGACCTCTACTTCCAAGCGATGGATGCCGAGTACCGGACGAGCGACCGCGGCGCCGAAGCCCGGCTGCGCGCGTGGGCGATTGACCGCGTCCTGTCGGGCGACGTGATCACGGAGCAGAACATCCACTCCCTGGACGTGGCGACCTGGTTCACGAATGCCGATCCGCTGAAGGCCTACGGCACCGGCGGGCGAGCGCGGGATTACTTGGGCGATTGCTGGGATCACTACGCCGTCATCTTCTATTTCCCGCAAGACGTCATCGTCAGTTTCAGCTCGAAACAGGTCGGCTACGGTTACGACGACATCATGTGCCGCGCCTATGGACTGGCGGGCACGGTCGAAACCCACTACTCAGGTAAGGTCACCTTCCGCACGCGCGACGACGCCTACAACGGCGACGCCAAGAACCTCTACCAGGACGGCGCCGTGCGGAACATCGCCACCTTCCACCAATGCATCGCCCAAGGCGATTTTTCGAATCAGACCGTGGCCCCCAGCGTGCGCAGCAACCTCACCACCATCCTCGGCCGCCTCGCCGCCTACGGCCAACGCGAAGTGACCTGGGCGGATATGCTCGCTCGAGGCGAGGCTTGGGAATTTGATACGCGCGGACTTAAGGGCTAACGGTGGCCGAGGATTCGGGCACCCACGGCAACAAGACACTTGAGTTCGGCCGCGGATGCGACAAGATCGCCTCATGCCTAAACCTGCGTTGTTGGCGGCGTTGGCCGTGGTTGTGTTGCTGGGTTTCGGTTTCCTGGGGCTAAGCTATAGGAACCAAGGCCTCGAACTGGAAACGTTGGCCGCCGAGTTGGCGGCGGCCCAAGCCGCCGGAGAAACCAATCTCACCGAACAAGCGTCGCTCCGCACGGCCCTCGAGGCGAGCCGCGCCCAGGCCGATCGGTTGCAGCGGGAGAAGGATTCCGTGGCGCGGAACCAGAAGAGCCTCGAGGAGGAAATGCGCCGCACGCTGGCCTCCAAAGACATCACCATCTCCGAGCTGCAAGGCAAGCTCACCGTGAATATCCTCGACCGAATCCTGTTCGACTCCGGCGAAGCCACCCTCAAACCCGAGGGCCACGAGGTCCTCTTCAAGATTGCTGAAGTCCTCGCCCAATATCCCGCCCGCCAAGTCCATGTGATCGGACACACCGACAACGTCCCCATCCGCGCTTCGGCCCGGGACCGGTTCCCTAGCAACTGGGAACTCTCAACCGCTCGGGCGACCGCCGCCGTGCGGTTCTTGGTCGAGTCGGCGAACGTGGATCCGCGCCGGTTGGGAGCCGTCGGGTACGGCGAGTTTCATCCGCTGGCGGACAACGCGACAGCCGAAGGCCGAGCCAAGAACCGCCGGATCGCGGTGGTGGTGCTCTCGGAGGAGTTGGCCGGATCGGACGTCGTCCCGAAGGCTGGCTCCGCGCCGCCCTCGGCGAGCACACCGGAGCCGGCCGCCGCACGCACCAACCTCCTCCGAGCAACCACCAACGCGCCGCCCGGCACTGTGCCCACCAACGCCGTCAGCCCCCGCACCAACTCGCCTAGCGCAGGCTCGCCCACCTCGCCCACACCCACCCCCTAACCTTGCCAGGATCGGTCCGGTACGACTCACGGCGGAAGGGCCAGGCCGCTTGACTCCCGCTGCATCCCGCGGGCTCCCGACGCCGATCGGACCACCCCCGCGAGCGCGTGCGGAGTTGGCCCAGCGTCCATTCCATCGCACCCTCCCTCTCGGCGCTCGGCTCGTGGTCACGTCGCCCACTAACCCGAGAGCGCTCGCATCGATTCTCTGATTCCGTTTACACGGTGGACCGAGGCATGCTCATGTTGTGTCCGCAGGTTGAGCTTGAAGTCGCGGACCAAGCGTTGGGACAGTTGGATCTCCAGGGCGAGGATGTCGGCTTCGCCGACGCGGTCCATGCGGTTACCGGCCGACCGAGAGGCCCTGGTCGCGCCTGGGGAGTTGGGTGTCGATCAAGTCCACCAGGCCCGCTTGCTTGGCCTGGTCGCAGAGGGCGGCGCTACTCGATTCGATCGAGGGGAACCGGCGGACCATTCCGCCAGCGATCGGTGGCCGCCCAGAGGTTCACCGGGGTGATGGATCTTCCGTACTTGAGGCCGCGGACGCTCCCGTCGGCAAAACCGTAATTGGAACTGCCCGTCTGGGTGCCTGCCCGGCCGCCGTGCCGCCCGTGCTCGAGCTCCTCGAGGTCGTTGCCCTTGACGCCCTGGTGGAAGTCCATGTAGGCGTGGGGCGAACCGGTTCGCTTCTCGCCGAAGGTGATGGTCTCCGCGGGGTTGGGAATCTGGGAGAGCTTCATTCCGTGCGGCCACCGGAAGGCCTTGAAGGCCTCGAACTCTTCCCGGGACAGCGTGCTCTCGAAGTAGTCATTCCAGCCGTTGATGATGTAGCTGCGGCGGGACCCGTGCTCATCGGAGGGGCACTTCAGCAACGCCACCTCTTTGTAGTACGGGTGGAGCGGCAGCGGCCAGTAGGGGATGAACTGCCGGGGCGGGCACTGGTCGCCATGGTCGCTGGCGTACATCAGCAGGGCCAAGTCCAACTGCCGGAGATTCGAGGCACACGTTGTGCTCCGGCCTTTCTCTTTCGCGCGGGAGACGGCCGGCAGGAGGAGGGAGGAGAGGATCCCGATCACGGCGACCACCACCAACAGTTCGATCAGGGTGAAGCCCCTCAGGGCCTTGGCTGGGAAGGGCGTTCTCACGGGTTGACCTCAGTCAGCGGGTTTCTTGGGGGACGGGATCATCGCGGCAATCGTAGCCAGGCTGCGAAGGGTGGTGTCGAACTCCTGCTGGTTCCTGGCCTGGAGCAGCGAGTCCATGGCCCCCTCGAGCGCGCCCAGGGCCAGGTGGAGCATCGGTTTGGCTTTCTCGAACTCGGGACCGCCCAGTTTCTTCAGTCCTTCCTTGGCCTGTTCCACTCGGTCATGCCAGGCAGCGGCCATATCCGCGGGCAGCCAGCGCCCTTCCACGGCCGTCATGGTTACCTCACGCACCGCATCGGTGGCGGCCGAACTCCAGCGAAGGAGGCCCAGACCGTTGGTGCCCGGCTGAAACTCGATCCGGGCCTGTTCCAGGGCCTGCCGCGCTCGGTCCCAGGGGTTCTGCCCCGGGGAACGCGTGGTGCTGAGGCTCAGGTTCTCCATGCCTTCCATGACCTTGTGACCGGTGGACGCGAGGAAGGCGCCCGGGTCGATCCGGCTCAAGGATTCCAGCGTGGACAGATCGCTGGTCGCGATCGTGTCCAGGAGTGCGACGGTTTCGTTCCAGCGAGCGCCCATGCTCGATTCGATGAAGGGTGTGCTGAGCATGATTGGGCTGTTGAAGATAAACTCCTCCTTCTTGCTCATCACCTGGACAGCTTTGCCCAGGATCCGGAAGGCGCGGTCGTAGATCTGGGGGTCCATGCTGGCGCAAAAGGCGGAGATGACTTCCCGCAGGTCCTGCTGGTAGCTGGAAGGCAGTGCGTGCCAGAGGACTTGAGGTTGATTGTCGGTCAGGCCCGTGATCACCGTCTCGATCGCCTCGGGGGGCGACGCCGGGACGGCCGTCGGCGAGCGTTTGCAGCCGCACACCAGCAGGGCGACCACGGCCACGCTAGCAGCGCGGACGCGGCTGCCAGTCAACACACCCAGCCCGCGCCGCCCGCGGCGCACGACGCGGCCCCAGCCGACAATTGCATATGGCCTCACACTCTTTAGATACGCGCGACGTTGCCCGTTGGTTACAATTAGTTGACCACAAGGTTCGGGCTCGGAGTGACGCTGCCAGCGGCTGGACTCGATCGGTCTGCGAACTCGGCTGAGCTCAACCAGCGTGGCGGGAGACGATCCGCTTCGCCGGCCTGAGCGGTGGCGGGGTTGGGGGCGAGCGACACGGTGCCTCTGGCCAGGAATGCCCGGGGTGCCCGAGCCGGTTCGTCGGGGACCGCCAGTGGCAAAACTTGACAATCTCTGCCAAGCCGCCAGTTTTACCGTATGGAATCGAACACGCTGAACGTATCCTTGCCCAAGGCCCAAGTCGCTTGGATCCGCCAACGGAAGGACCTTGGAAACTTTGGTTCCGTCTCGGCGGTCGTGCAGGACTTGATCCGGCAAGCCCAAGCCGCGGAAGCGGAGGGGCTGCGCCGCACCTTCCGCGAACTCCAACCCGATGGCGTGGCGGGAGCGGAACCGACTGACGCCGTGGTGGCCCTGTGCCGAAAGGTCAAACGTGAACGACTTGCCCATCGTCGTGCTGGATAGCTCGGTGGTCGTCGGGGGCATCGGTTGGGCTGGCGGCGAATCGCGTCAGGTGCTGGTCCGGTTGGCGCTCGGATCCTTCGGCAGCCGCTACAGCCACGAACTGGCGCGTGAATGGTCTGACGCTCTGGCTGCGACGGCCGCCGAAGAACCGCGCTGGCGCAACGCCAACTGGTCCGCCGGGCTGGATTGGCTGCGGCGCGCCTCGCGCGCCATCGAACCGGCCCAACTCGGTCGCACGGTCAAACGGGATCCGGCAGATGATGTCGTCTTAGCCGTAGCCGTCGGCGCGAAGGCCGCTTACTTGGCGACGTTGGACAAGGACCTGCTCTCCCTGGGCAAGCCGTGGGGCGTGCACATTCTCACGCCCCGCGCATTGCTGGCCGAGTTGGCCTGAGACACCCGCCCGCGTAGCACGCCGCCGCGGTCGCTCCGCCGGCAAACAGCTCAAGGCGGCGACAACACCATGAACTTCGCCAGCGTCTGGGTCGCCCCGCGGCGCGATTTCGCCATCCTCGTCTGCGTCAACCAGAGCGGCGACGCGGGCTTCAAGGCGACTGATGAAGCGGTGGGTGAGTTCATCACGCTGCGAGCGAGCAGCGCATCGGCGCCCTGAACCGCGGAATCGTAAGTCTTGAAAATCAACGGAACGACTCCACGGTTCATGAGGAGAGGGCCAACCAGGCGGCGGAGGGCGCGCGCGGGAGTGCTTGCAGGGACGAGTCCAGCGCCGGGAACCCGCTTCGAACAGTCTGCAGGCGCCCACCCAGCGGCTCCTTTCGCCTTGACGGCCCTCCCGGGTCGGGCACGGTGGCCGTATGCGAGTAGGGCCATGAGCGAGATTGAAGACCAAGGGTGGCAGGACTTTAGGGAGCAATGCCGCCGGCAGATGCAGCGGCCGATGGAGAACCGCATTCGCTTCGGTTTCTGCCGCCTGTACAAGCCCGTGCTCGACGACGCTCCCTGGCGGGCGTTCGAAACCATGAGTGAGTATCGCGCCTGGTGCTCGGCCAACCTGCCCGCCTACCTCGGCTTCAGGCCGGCCCCGAAATGAATCGCCCCACCTTCCGTCCCGAGCAGGCGCGCATCATCGCCGAGGCCTTCGCGGCCCACGGTGTGGACTACCTTTTCATCGGCAAGAGCGGTGCGATCCTGCTCGGGTTCCCCGCCCTGACGCAAGACGTGGACGTCTTCGTCGCCCGCTCACCCGCCAATGGGCGCCGCATCGTGGCAGCCTTGCGCGCGAGTGGGTTCGAGGTCGATTCCGAGCTCGAACAGGCGATCATCGCCGGCAAGGATTTCGTCCAAATCAAGACCGGCCCGTTCGACGTGGACCTGGTCTTCGCCCCCGACGGCATTGCCAGTTTCGCCGGTGCGAAAGCGCGAGCCCTCGAGATCGATGGCTTTCGCATTGCCAACCTGCGCGACATCATCGCCAGCAAGCGGTCCAGCGGACGCGAGAAAGACCTCCTCGATCTCGAATACCTCGAACGATTTCGCGAGGAGTACGAAAAGCTGCATTCGCCAGCGCTCCGGTCCGCTGCCGACATTGCCGCGGAGCGCTCCCGGCCACTCGGCAGCCAAGATCCGAAGAGCTAACGCCGGGGCGCCCGCTGGCCATCAAGGGCGCCTGTCGCCGGCGCTCATCAAACAGGTGTATGAAGCGGATCCGCTTTGCTGTCATCATCGCCACCACGCCGCGCAATGAACTCCGTGTCAAGACGACCGAAAGCCAGGGTTTCTTCCGCCTCTGCGAGGACCCGTAACCGTAACCGACCCCGCGCGGACCGCCCTACCTCCAGTAACGCCAGTCCACCTGCGCAAAGAGCAGGTCCTGCGACTCGATCCGGCTCAGGATCGCCTCATCCACCTTGCGTGCCGTCAACTGTTCGTGTAACCGCAGAAAGTTGAGCAAGTGATGATTCACGCGGTGCAGCGCATAGCCCGGGCTCGTCCCCGTATGCAAAATGAACGGCCAATCGCTCGCCTGGGCTAACATCAACTCCCGCGCCGCCTGCCGCAGCGCCCGCGCCTCCAGCTCCGTGGGCTGGCTCAACGCGCCAACCACCTCGGTCATCCGCGCCTGCGCCACTCGCAAGTGAGGCAGAATCCAATCGTTCTTCTCGTTTAACCACACCCGCAGGTGCCCCGCCTCGCCCCAACTCGATGCGCTCGGCCGCACCACCTGGTGCGTCGCCTGTTGCCGCAGGTAGTCGGTCGGCGTCACCAGACTAAACGCGGGCGGGTCCCGCAACGCCTCCCGCACCAGCACATCCAAAAACAGCAGTCCCTCGTGCCACCAATGCCCGAATAACTCCGCATCGTACGGCGCCACCAACACCGGTGGCCGATCCATGATCTCCTCCAACCGACCCAACTGCGCCAGTCGCCCGCTCAGAAAATGCCGCGCGTGCTCCCGCGCCGCCGCCTCTGCCACCTCCGGCGCGTACACCTGTTTCTCCCCAGCCGGCCCCGAGATGCGGTAGTACTTGATGCCCGTGAAGCCACGATGGTCCGGCGACGGCAAGTACGGCCGCAAGTAATCGAAATCCAGGTCGAACCCCATGTCGCGGTAGAAATCCCGATAGCGCGGATCCCCGGGATAACCCTCGTTCCGGCTCCAGACCTGCTTCGCCGATTCCACATCGCGCCCGAACACCGCCAGGCCCTGAGGCGTGAACACCGGCGCGAAGACCGCATAGCGCGGCCGCGGCGTAGCGTGCAGCAACCCGTGCGTGTCCACAATGAACCACCGCAGGTTCGCCTCGCGCAGATACGGTTCCACCGCCGGCGTGTACCCGCACTCGGGCAGCCAAATCCCCACCGGATCGCGCCCGAAACAGGCCCGGTAATGATCGCGGGCAGTGAGGATTTGGCCCCGCAACGACGGCGGATGATCCGCCAAGAGCGGCAACAACGCGTGCGTGGCGGCGCAGGTGATAATCTCGAGCCGACCACGTTCCTGCAAACCGCGAAACGCACCCACCAAATCGCGCCCGCACCCGCGCCACAGCTCGCGCAGGCGGCAAAACCGTTCGAGGTTCCTCGCCGCCAACGGCTGCAACGCCCGATCCCATTGGGTCCGGAACGTCTCCTTCTCCGCCAACTCGATCAGCCCCGCCAGGCGACTCTCGTACCGGGCCTGCAGCAGCGGGTCCAACAGCATCGAGCACAGCGTCGGCGACAGCGCCACCGTCAACCGCGCGTTCACTCGGTCGCGTTCCCACGCCTGCAGTAACTCGACCAGCGGCAAATACGTCTCCGTGATGGCCTCGTACAGCCAACTCTCCTCGAGGAACCGCTCGTGCTCCGGGTGGCGCACGAACGGCAGATGCGCATGCAGTACAAGTGCTAAATACCCCGCCATGTATCAATAACCTCGGTCTTGGTCCCCGGCCGAGCCGGGCCGATCGAGCTCCGCCCCACCCCGCGCTCGACCCGCCGGGTCAATCGCCTCCCTTGGCTCCGGGCGGCTCGAGCTCACCCGCGCGCGGATGTTCCCCCACCTCGCCCTGGTACTCCGTCCGCCGTCGAAACTCGAGTCGAGCCGCACGCGCCTCCGCACCTGCCCCCGATACCGCTACACAGGGCAACTCGTATTCGCCATCCGGTAACGCAAATCGCAAACTGAACGTGCCATCGGACCGCAACCGCACCCCCCGCCCAGCCACCGTCAGCCGCGCATCCGGCTCCGTGGCGCCGTATACCACGAGCTCGGCATTCACGTTGAACCAAAAACCCGCCGGCCGCGCCGGCGCGCCACCCGCCATCGCATCGCTGGACACACCCGCTGCCGGACCACCCGCCTCAACCCCCGCCAGCGCCGGACCGAGCCGCCCCGGCCTCGGCGCCTCGGCCGACGATACTCCCTCGCCCACACGACCACGCACCAGCTCGGTCACATCCAATGACCCAACCGACAGCCGGCCTAGCGCGTCCAATCGCATCACCTCGGCCAAGGCCAGCTCCTGCTCCGCGGTCCACAGCGGGCTGACCACTTCGCCCGGTGCGGGCAAATCCAAATGGCCCGCCCGGCGCAACTCCTCGATCGCCTGCACCAACGAAGCCGTCTCCGGAATCGCCGACCGCACCCGCCCCACCAGCTCCGCAAACGATAGATCCACGGGAATCGTCGCAAACTCCTCCTCGCCACGCTCGGACGGCGCCTCCGGCGGGGTCACCACCGCCTCGGACGCCGCCACGACCCGCCAGGCCCCCGCCGCGTCATAGTACCCCAACTCCGTCACGTACCGAGTGTCCCCCCGACCCACCTCGACATACCACGAGCGCGTACCCGGCGTCACCACCACCTGCCGAAACGGCTCCTCCCCGAACTCCTCCAGGTGCAGCCGCAGTACCAAATGCCCTCTCGCGGCCAAAGCCGTGTACTGCGCCAGTTGGTCGTCGCTCAAATCCCAATGCAAATGCAGCCAATGCGCATCCCGCGCCGTCACGAATAACCGTCGCGTACCGTATGCCCGCGGCAGGTCCGCCAGCGGCGATTCCCCTCCCGACGCAACGGCCCCTAGCGCGCCCGGACTCTCCGTAGCGCTCGGCGTCCCAACCGCCGCCGCCACGGGCTGCGGCGGCATCACCGCATAACGATCCCCAGGCCCGCTCTTAACCGACCCGCCCGCTTCATCGCCCTCGAACAAAATCGGCGGAATCCGCAGCGGCCGTTTGGCCCCTTGCGCGCCGGTCTTCGCCTCGCCTCGAACGGTCCGTGCGCCTCCGCCTCCACTGCCTGCTGCCTTGCCCACCCCCGCTGTCTCGCTCCCGGTCCGCCCCGCCCGGGCTCGCGCCTGCCCTTGGCCCTTAGCCCGAGCCGCTCCCGCCGCGCCTGGCGTAGTCGGACTCGGCGCAGGCGGCTCCGCCCCAGCCTCGGTCTGCCTGCGCCTTGCCGTGGAACGACCGGGCTTGACCGGGCCAGCAGTTCCTTTGCGAACGGCCTTAGCCTTCGCCTTTCGACCGGCGCCGGAGGACGCAGCCGCGCCTCTCGCGGAGGCCGACTTGGGTTTCTTCAGCGGTTTCATTGGCGTGATGGCAGGTCGGCCACGGCCCTGAAGGACCCGTGCCGATCCAGCCCGCGTCAACTTAAGGACAGCCCCCGTTACTCCGCAACGCAAATCCTCGCTGCGAATCGTCCGCTGTCAGCCCGGGGCCGCTCCCACCAGCTGCCGGCTTTTCAACCGGCCGATCTGCCGTACCGCTGCCCCCTGCCTTGCCGCCCATGCCCATGCCCCTCGCCGCTACCCTGAGCCCGTTGACTAGCAGGTCTGTCAAGTTTTATTAACCTGGTCTAGTGAACAACATCCCCAGCCATCTGCCGCACCGGGTGCCCCGCTGCCCCGCCGCCCCTGCCTTGCAGCCCATACCCATGCCCCTTGTTCCTACCCTACCCCGAACCCGCCGACCTGCAGATCTGTCAAGTTCTATGAAGCTGTTGAATAGCACAGCACAACCTCGCGCGATCGGCGTACCTGCCCCATAGTGCCTCCCGCCCCACCCATTGTAGCGCCGGCTTCCCAACCGGCTGATCCCTTGTAACGCTGCTGCTTGCACCGGTTTCCCAACCGGCCGATCTGCCGCACCCCCGCCCCTCTGGACCTCTGCCCCGCTGCTCCCCTGGATTGCCGCCCACGCCCAAGCACCATGCGCAACGTTGACAGCCCCCTAGCCCCCTCCTACCGTGCGGCGCGTGTCGCCGCGCGGACTCAAGCTCGGTATTCTGATCTCGACCCGACCCGGCACGGCCGGCTTCGTCCATGGACTCCGGCTCGCCGAGGCGGCCTTAAGCGAAGGACTCGAAGTCTACCTCTACTGCATCGACGACGCCGTGCATGGCGTGAGCGATGCGGGCCTTCAAACGCTGCGCGCGCGCGGTCTGCGGCTCTTTGCCTGCGCCTACGGCGCCCAACGCCGCGGCATCCCCCGCACGGACTTGGCCACCTTCGCGGGGCTTACCCTCCTGAACGATCTGATCGGCGGCACCGACCGCTTCGTGAGCTTCAACTCGGCGGCTGCCGCCCCGGCCCCATAAACCATGAACCCGCGCGTCTGGTTCGTCATTACGAGCGACCCCCGGAGCAGCCCACGGCCGGCCGAGGCCGTGCGCATCGCCGCCGGACTGGGGGCGTGGGGGAAGCTCGAGGTTACCCTTTACCTCCGCGACGCCGCCGTGCTGACGTTGCTCGAGGACCCCGACGAGCTGCTGGACGAGGACAATTTCCGGCGGTATTGGCCCATCGTACGCGAGTGGGGTCGGCCAGTGTATGTCCAGCAGGGTAACGCGCACCTCGCGGAGGTCGGCCAGGCGCCCGTGCCGTGGGAGGAACTGGACGACGCCGAATGGGCTCGGAGGCTGGCTGACGCCACCTATGTGCTGCGCTTCTGAAGCCCGGACGAAGCCCACGATGAAACGTTGCCTCCACATCTTGACCCAACCGGAGGATCCCCTGGCGCACGACCTCATTCGCCAACAGCAGCCCCTGCACAAGGTCGAGGTCGAGGTCGAGGTCTTCGACCTCACGCTACCCCAGCCCGATTATCACGACCTGGTGCGCCGCATCTGCGCCGCGTCGTCCATCGTCGTCTGGTGAGCACAGCCTGAACGCGCACTGCGGCACGGCGCCCAAATCCTTAGCGAGGTGCTTGAGGGCTGCCATCGCAGGTGAAACCCGGCAGGCTCCCTGTGAGGCGCGGATCGTCAGATCCGCTTGGCGGACGTGACCGTCCGCGCTCCGCCTCGCTAAGGATTCGGGCACGGCATCGCGCTGCCAGAATGCGGTGGACGCCCAACCCGCATCCCGGCTAAGTTTCCCGCCGTCTCGGTCCATCAACTCGGCAGACCGCCACGGGCAACTGCAACGCTATGTCAGTCGTCGTCCCGGAAATGTCCGTCTTCACCGCGGAGGTCGTCGGCACCGCCCTGCTCATCTTACTCGGCGATGGCGTGGTAGCCAACGTCGTGCTCGGCAAGTCCAAGGCGCAGCAGGGCGGTTGGCTGCTGATTGTGACCGGCTGGGGGCTCGGGGTGGCGATGGCGGTTTACGCGGTGGGGACGATCAGCGGGGGCCATTTGAACCCCGCGGTCACGATCGGGTTAGCGGCCATCGGCAAACTCGAGTGGGGGCTTGTGCCCACGTACATTCTGGCCCAGATGCTGGGCGCCTTCGTGGGCGCCACACTCGTCTGGCTAGCGTTCTTGCAGCATTGGAAGGAGACGCCCGACCCCGCCGCCAAACGCGCCGTGTTCTGCACAGCGCCCGCCATCCGCCATCTGCCCTCGAATACCCTCACCGAGGTCATCGGCACGTTCGTACTGGTTTTCGGCGCCTTGGCGATCCCGTCGGCCAACAACCTCCAGCCCGGCTTTTCCACCGGCATGGGGCCGCTCCTGGTGGGGCTGCTGGTTCTGAGCATCGGCGCGTCGCTCGGCGGCCCGACCGGCTACGCGATCAATCCCGCGCGCGACTTAGGTCCGCGCTTGGCCCACGCGCTCTTGCCCATAGCCGGCAAGGGCCCGTCGGATTGGGGCTACGCGTGGGTGCCGGTCGTGGGGCCCATTCTCGGCGGGCTCCTGGGCGCGCTGGTCTATCGCTGGCTCTGGTGACCCTATGAAATACGTCCTCGCCCTGGACCAAGGCACAACGAGCTCGCGGGCCATCTTGTTCGATGAGCAAGGCGCCCCGCGCGCCGTCGCGCAGAAGGAGTTCCGCCAACTCTTTCCTCAACCCGGCTGGGTCGAGCACGACCCGCAAGAGATCTGGTCCACGCAAATCGGCGTGGCCGCCGAAGTCCTCGCCCGCGCCGGGCTCAAGCCGACCGACCTGGCCGCGGTCGGCATCACCAATCAACGCGAGACCACCCTGCTCTGGGACCGCGCCACGGGCGCGCCGGTGCACCCGGCCATTGTCTGGCAAGACCGCCGGACCGCCGAGTTCTGCGATCGGCTCAAGCGCGACGGCCACGCCGACCTCATTCAACGGAAGACCGGCCTGGTGATCGACGCCTACTTCTCGGCCAGCAAACTGCGCTGGCTCCTCGATCATGTGCCCGGGGCGCGCTCGCGGGCTGAGGCTGGCCAACTGGCGTTCGGCACGGTCGACACCTGGTTGATCTGGAACCTGACCGGTGGCCGGCATCATCTGACCGACGCCACCAACGCCTCGCGCACCATGCTTTACCACCTGCCGACCGGCGACTGGGACGCCGAACTGCTCGAGCTCCTCGAAATCCCGCGGGCGATCTTGCCGGAGGTGCGCGCTTCGAGCGAGGTGTACGCCGAAGCCACCGGCTTGCTCGCCGGCGTCCCGGTGGCCGGCATTGCGGGCGATCAGCAAGCCGCGCTCTTCGGCCAGGTCTGCACCCAGCCGGGCATGGTCAAGAACACCTACGGCACGGGCTGCTTTCTGCTCCTCAACACCGGCCCCCAGCCGATCCCCTCACGGAACCGACTAGTCAGCACCGTCGCTTGGCGGGCCGCCGGCCAAACCGCGTTCGCCCTCGAAGGCAGCATCTTCATCGCCGGCGCCGTGGTTCAATGGCTCCGCGACGGTTTGGGCATTATCAAGACCTCCGCCGACGTCGAGCCCTTGGCGGCGAGCGTGCCCGACAACGGCGACGTCTACCTGGTCCCGGCCTTTGCCGGACTCGGCGCGCCGCACTGGGATCCCTACGCGCGCGGCACCATCACAGGGCTGACCCGGGGCGCTACGGCGGCGCATCTGGCCCGCGCCGCTCTCGAAGGCATCGCCCATCAGGTGGCCGATGTTTCCCACGCCATGCAGGCCGACTCGGGCATCGCGCCCAAGGAATTCCGCGTGGACGGTGGCGCGTGCCAGAACAACCTGCTGATGCAGTTCCAGGCGGATCTACTGGGCGTGCCGGTCGTGCGCCCGATCGTTTCCGAGACCACCGCGCTCGGGGCCGCCTTCCTGGCGGGACTCGCCGTCGGTTATTGGCGCGACGTCGAGGCGTTGAGCCAGCTCTGGCGCGCCGAACGCCGGTTCGAGCCGACCATGCCGGCCGCGCAGCGTGAGCGTTTTCGAGCCGGCTGGCGCGAAGCCCTCGACCGCGCACGCCAATCCGCGAGGACCTAGCCAAGGACATTTAGGATTTAGGATTTCAGATTTCGGATTTGGACCTTTGAGAAACGTCCTGCACAGATTGTCGCGGCTGTAGGGTGTCGTGCGGCGGCAAGACGACTGGCTAGCATGGACCGCGGTTCTGGGAGGTCGAGATCGAGGCGAAATCCGGACCGAAGTCAGGGTGTCGCGGAGCTCCGCCCTCCAAGGCGGCAAGGCGGTTGACAATCGAGGGGCGAGTCCCACGAGCCCAGGGCCTCATGCCCCAAACCCCGAAGGCCGAACCCGATGCGAAATCAGGGCGTCGCGGAGCTCCGCCCTCCAAGGCGGTTGACAGGCGGTTGACAATCGAGGGGCGAGTTCCACGAGCCCAGGGCCTCATGCCCCAAACCCAGAAGGCCGAGCCCGATGCGAAGTCAGGGCGTCGCGGAGCTCCGCCCTCCAAGGCGGTTGACAGGCGGTTGACAATCGAGGGGCGAGTTCCACGAGCCCAGGGCCTCATGCCCAAAACCCCGAAGGCCGAACCCGATGCGAAATCAGGGCGTCGCGGAGCTCCGCCCTCCAAGGCGGTCGGCCGTGGTCAGATCTCAGCAACAGCACCGATTGAACCTCCGGCGAAGGCCAGATCCAATGCCCTGCTGCTTCGTCCGCTGTGTGGGATCTACAGAAGGAACGCAAGGAAACGAAGAAGGACAACAGCGGACTTCATCTTGTGCCTTCTGAGTTCCGGAAGTCTTCCATTTAGTGAGGTCTGAAGGTAGGGCTCGCAGTCCCCTGCGAGCCGAGATTGGCCCAGCGTTCCCCACGCGGTTCGCTGCGCTCGGGAGTCGCTCCCCCGGGACCTTGGCCCACAGGGTGTGGCCAATTACGGCGCCGGGTTGGGTGGCGCCAGCAGGCTCGGCGCCGGCGCGGCATTGGTCTGGCCGCTCAGAAAGGCTTGGGCTTGCTGAAGGTACCCGAGGGCGGTCTGGTTCGTCGGGTCCAACCGGAGCGTCTCGCGAAAATGGACAAGGGCGCCGCGCAGGTCGAGCTGCTGCGCCAAGGCCACGCCCAGATTCAGATGCGCCCGCACGTAGTCCGGCCGCAAACGAATCACCTCCTCGAACTCGGCCTGCGCCTCCTTCACCTTTCGCTCCATCGCCAACTCGACGCCGAGCAAATAGCGCGCCTCCCAGTACGTGGGCCGCAGTGCAATCGCCGCGCGCAATTGCTCGGTAGCCGCCGGCCGCTGACCCTGCGCCGCCAGCACATTCGCCATCTCGAACGGCACCCGCGCGTCGTCCGGGCGCAACCGTTGGGCCTCCCGGTACTTGGCCAAAGCCAAGTCGAGCTTGCCCTGCGCCGCCTGGCTCTTGCCCAACTCGAGGTGCGCCTCCGCCAAGTCCGGCCGCAACTCGAGTGCCCGCCCAAGCGCCGTCTCCGCCTCGGGATACTGCCTTTGGCGCGCCGCCAACCTGCCCACGTGGAACCAGGGCAAGTAGTGGTGCGGCAAGAGGTCGCGGACGTGCTGCCACTGCTGCGCGGCCTCGGCCAGTTGGTCGGTCGCCTCGAGGAACTCCGCGAAGTTCTCGTGCAAACGATGATCGTCGGGCGCGCGCCCAACGGCCTGCTCGTAGACGAACCGCGCATCCAAGTAGGCGCGCGGGTGCAACCGCGCCTTCGCGGCCGCCCACTCTTCCCGCAAAGCGCGCGCTTGTTCGGCGTGGTTGGCTTGCTGGGTGTAAGGCGCCTCGAGCACGCGCCCCAGCATGTTTTCGAGTGCCCCGTGCCG
Source organism: Verrucomicrobiota bacterium (assembly GCA_016871715.1). Taxonomy (GTDB): domain Bacteria; phylum Verrucomicrobiota; class Verrucomicrobiia; order Limisphaerales; family J093; genus VHCO01. The sequence goes on along the minus strand of VHCO01000071.1, from coordinate 13,793 downwards.
ATTCCAATCCGTGAGCCCGAGCCGTTCCTCACACCGTTCCTGGCTAGCCCAGCCCGGTCGGGCGCCTGCAGTCAGGGCGACTGGTAACGAAGGCGCCACCGCCTCCGCCATGGCCCGCCCCAGCCAATAGTTCCCCGCAAACGTCAAGTGGGCGTGCTCGTAGAAGGACTCGCGCCCCGGGAGACCCGTGGGACCGTGTTCGGCCAACGCCGCCGGCGCATCCAGCAGTTCGACGCCACGGCCGGCGAACCGCGCCGCCACCTCCGACACGATCTCGTTCAGCCGCGTGTCGGCACGGAACGGGAGCGCGTCGTCGTCTCGGGCCTTAATGAAACAAGGCCGGGCCGCTTCCTGGTTCGTCAACGCGAGCCAACACACGCCTCGACGATACTGCAGCTCGGCAAACCGCGCGTCCAATGTCGCCGCCTCGCCGTATGCCGCCAGGGCGTCCTGGAATCGGGCTTCGGCCTCGAGGCGCTTGCCCTCCTGCCAACGCTGCTCCCATTGCACCAGGTTGGGCTCGGCCAGTCCGCCCGTGTGTCGCGAGGCGAACGGAGCGCAGTCGCGCAGATTGACCGCCACGGTGCTGACCAGAACCCGGGCGCCCGCCTCCAACCCGCAGCTCACGATGTCCTCGAAGTTCTGCTCGAAGTTGCGGTACACGACTTCCCGCCGCGGGTCGTCTGGCGCCAACTGCGACTGGCTGAACATCTTCAGACCCGCCCAACCGGCCGGTTCAGCCGCGGTACCCTTGAGTCGTTTGGCGAGCGCGGCCATGCCTTGACCGGTGCGCGTGGCCTGCAAGGCTAGGGACGCGCGCACCCAGCGCCAGCTTGGGGCCTGCGGTCCAAAGACGGTGTTAGCGCCAAAGGGCCCGGCCATTTCGTTGTTCCCGAGGTAGAGAATCCACAGGTCGCCTTCGTGCGGCGCGCAGGCGCGCGCGATGGGGAGGATGGCATGCGAATTCACCGCCGTCATTGCCACGCAGATCACCTCGAACTTCGTCCCCGGGTAGCGCTCCCGTAACAGCACCTCGAGGTACCGCCCCATGCCGTAGGCCGGCCGCGGATCGCCCAACGCAGCCGACTCGCCGAAAAGAAAGATGCGATACGTGCCAGCGGGCTTATGCGCCGGCAACACAACCGGCGGCGGCGTCCGCGCCATCGCCCGCGGGAAGAAGCGCAGGCCGAACTGGTCGTTCTCGACCCACACCTCCCGTTGGCCGATGCGCGTGGGCCGCAGAAAGGCCGTCTCGTAGCCGTAGCCCGCGAGCCGCAAACCGGACTCGACAAGGCCCAGCGCCAGCGCCGGCACCAACAGGACGGCCAGCAACCGAAACGCCCAACGCCGCCAGACGCTCCGGTGGGGCGTGCCCGATCCCGTCTCGCCTGTGCTGGGTGCGCCGGGCGCGCCGCCGTCCACGCCGCGTCTCCGCTTCGACTTGTGCCGCGAGCCTTTCAACCCGGCAAAGGTAGCCGTTGGACCTGGCCCCAGGAAAACAAAAAGCGGCAGCGCACGACCTCGCTCCCCTCTGACAGGTCGACCGCCGCCGGTCTCGACGCAAAAAGGGACCGGGCTTGCGCCCGGTCCCTCTGCAGAGAAACGGAACCAAACAGAATTACTTCATGATCCGACCGAAGAGCATCGCGTCGGTCGGCGTGAAGGTGTACGGGCTGGTGGCGCCCGTGACGTTCTGCCACGGACCCGTCACCGACGGGGCGGCCTGGAGAGTGCCTCCGCCGGTCCACGTCACGGTGATCGTGCCGTTGGCGTTCCTCACGATGCTCACGAACCTGGGCGGCTCTTCCGTCGCCGGCACCAGGAGCATGAAGTCCCAATCGCCGCTCGTCGGCGCGTAGCGCAACGTGGTCTGGCCACCGAGATCCAGCGCCAACACGCTGCCGCCCGCGGTATCCTTGAGCGGTACCAGGGCGTTATTGCCCCAGCCACCGGTACCCGGCGCGTTGAACACGCCCAGGTCAGCCGCCGTGCCACTGGTCACCTTCTGCAGCTTGGCATCCAGTTGGTTCGGATTGCTTTCACCGTGTGAGATGGCCGCGTAGACGTTGTACTTCCCGGCCGGGATGTTGCGGGTGTAATTGTACCACTGCCCGCCACCGATCCAGCCCAGCTTGAAGTTCACCGCCACTTCGCCCAAGCCACGATTGCGATCGCCCGTGCGGTCCATCGACACGCGCGGATTGACGCCGAAACGGTACAGCGGCGAAGAGGCGGAATCGCCGCGGGAGTAGTCCGTGCCTGAGACGGCCGTCAAACCGGCATAGGCGCCGCCCATGTACGGCATCTGACTGGCCGCCGCTTGCGCGGCGCCGTTGTTGTCGAAGTCTTCAGCTTCGATGAAGAAGGCCGGGGTCGCAAAGCTCCCCTGTACGCGGAAGGTCCAACTGACGGTCCGGTCGCCGAAGGTCAGCCGCGCCACAGTGTCCTTGTCCGGCGTCCAACCGCCGGCCGGTTTGTAGGTGACCGTGACCTCATTGCCCGTCTTGGTGGCGGTCGGAGTCACGTCCGCACCGTCGATCTGCAACTTCACCGTGGCCGGATCGAGGTTACCTGTGCCCTGAACGAGCACCGCCGTGAGGGTAGCGTCCTTGCCGGCGCGCCCCGGACTGGCCGTTGAAGCGCGATTGCGACCCGGGTTGAAGAGCTTCACGTACGGCACGCCCGGGCTAGCGAGCGGGTACTGATAGGCCTTGATGGAGGCCGGGAAGAAGAAGTCGTTCACCAGGATGGCGTTGCTGGTGTAGCTCGTGTTGACGTCGACCGTGCGCGAGCTCCACTCGACACTGGACCCGCCGCCGCCCTCGTACCAGAGCAGCCGAGCTGGATAGAGACCAGCCTGCTGGACCTCGAAGTAGAAGGTCGTGCCCGAGCCGAAACCGCCACCGGCGCCGCGGCCGCCGCTGAACTCGCCCACTACCAACGGCAGAGTCCACCATTCGAGTGGATTGCCGATCGTGAGGCGGAAGCCGTCGTCGCTGTTGACGTTCATGGCGTACAAACCCGCCTGGAGCTCCAGGACCGTGAGGATCTCCTGCGAGTAACTGTCGGTGCCGTTGTCCGAAGTCGGCGTGACGCCATCCGCACGCAAGCGGCCCGGGATGCCAGGGACCGGCGAGTCGGGATAGCCTGAGCCATTGTCGAAGAACCCATCATCCCCCGTGCTCAGGTAGTTGATCACACCGATCTCCTGGTACCAGCCCTGCTTGCTCAGCGGCCCGGTGAAGTAGGTGTCATCGCGGAACTCGGGTAGCCCGAGCAGCCCGTGGATTTGGACCTCCGCTGCATACGTGGCGTTCTCGCGAGTGCCCAGGTCCGTATAGGTATCGTTCTGTACGGTCCGAACCAAGAACCCAATGTCGGACTTGTTCACGGCCGAGGCCGGCAACGCCAAGCTCGGCGGCACCACCGGGACGTTGCGCACGTCGAAGGTGGTCTCGGCCGAGTAGCTCTGAGCGCCTGCGGCGAACTCGACTTTCAGCCGCCGCGTGCCCGCGGCCAGATTCGCGGTCGGCTTGAAGCTGACCGTGGTCGTCGCTCCCGACTTGCTCTTGGTGGCAGCGACTTCCGCCCCATCCAAGAACATCTTGATCGAACCCTGGTCCACGGCCGTCGCGCCATCCTCGAGCTTCGCCGAGAGGGTGACCGTCGGCAGATACGGATTGCCCGAGGTGCGGAACGGATGCGTGAAGCTCACCACCGCCGGCCCGGCGCTCGCGCGGCCTCGGTAGGCCTTGATCGAGTCGGCCGCGGTCGAGTTGAGCAACTGGCGCGCGGTCAGCGCCGGCACGTGCTGGCGGCCCGACCACTCGAGGTTGGCCCCGCCACCGCCCTCGAACCAGACGGTGCGGAAGGCATAATAACCGGCCTGCGGCACATAGAGCGTAGCCGCTGTGTCACTGGCGCCGCGCCCACCGTCAAACTGCGCGACGAGCAGCGAGCCTAGCACCTCCTTGACACCGGCGTCCGCCGTCGTGCGGAAACCATCATCGCTGTTGAAGATGATCTCGTACACCCCAGCCGCCGGGAAGTGGAGGTAGGTCGTAATCTCCGCCGCGATGTTGTCCGTATAGGGACTGAAGTCGGCGTTGAACTCCGTCGTGCTCGGGATGCCCGGAATGACCACGTCGGGCGCCCCCGTGTTTTCTTGGAACACGCCGTTTTGCTCGACGGCGCCGGCACTGTTCACCTGGTTGTAGTTAATCACGGCCGTCTCGGCGTACACACCACCGGAGAACAAGGCCAGGTCAGCTACGTTCGCGCCGCGCATTCCCTGAAGTTGCTGCTCGGCCCGGGCCACCGTGTTTTCCTGGTTTCGGGCCGCAGTCTGATGAGTGCGGACGTTGAAACCGGGCTGGCCGGTGTTCACGTCGGTGACGGCTAATGCCGCCGGGATGGTCACGTAGGGCGACACGGTGAACTCGAGTTCCCTGGACACCGTCTCGCCACGAGTGTCTTTGGCGCTGACGAGCACCTTGTGCACGCTGCCGGCCGCCATCGGCTGGGTGACGTCATACCAGCCCAGGGTGCTATTGATGCCGCTCTTGCTCCGCTCGATCACTGGCACGTCCACCCCGTCCAGCTTGAAGGTGACGCTGTTGGGATCGAGCACTGCCGGGCCCGAGTCAATAATCACGACGCGGAAGCCCACCGGGTTGGGTGTGACCGTCGAGATGATCACCTTGGTGGCTGGCGTCGTCGTGATCTTAATGTCGTCGACGCCGGCGTATTCCATCGCCCCACCCGTGCTGGCGCCAAAGATGATGCGGCCCGGGCGCGGGTTGAAGGTAGTCTGGTAGTCTTTGACAATGTTGGCGCCTTTCCAGAAGACATTCAAGATGCCAGCCTCGCTGACGCTGACCTTCAGCGGCGCCCAAAGGAGCCGGGTGCCCGTGGCCGGCGGGCTGCCGCCGTTGCAGCTCGGGTCACCGTAGTTGGCGTTGGCAGGATCGGGTCCGCAAGAGAACGGCCCGGTGATCAGCGTGTTGGGATCGTTCGCATAGTCGTAGGGTTCGGTGAAGAGCACGGCCGGCATGGCGATCTGGGCAATCTGATTGCCGTCCACGCGCACACTGATGCCGCGCACGTCTTGCGGGCCGTTGCTGCCCCCGACCGGCGCGGTGCCTGTGCCCCAGGTGTCGAACCCAACGGCAATGCCTGTCTTGGTGCCTTCCTCGGGCAGGTTGTCTTCATCACCGCCGTTCTGGAAGCTGCCCGCCCAACCGTTGGCTCGGCCACCGCGACCCGGGTTCGTCCCACCCTCGACCAGTGCGATGATCGGGTCGGTTGCGCTGGCGTAATTGACGCTGAAGCCGTCAGCCGGAGGGTTGCCGTACCAGTCGCCACATTTGATCATGCACTCGAACTCGAAGGAGGCGACGACGAGGCCGACGTCGAAGTCGGGAAACAAGACCGCGCAGGATTGGCCGGTGGCGTCGGTCAGTTTGATGTGACCGCTGTTGTTGACTCCACCGGTGGCGACCCACTCAGCACTGCCCACCAGGGCGAAGCCCGTGGGCGGCGAGTTCAGGTCGTAGGTCGCAGAACCCGCCCAAGCGGGCATGAGCGCCGAACAAGATAGAGCTGCAGTCAGCGAAAGCAGCTTGAGGGACTTCCTGGCCCCTGGGCCGGGACCGCTACCAGCCCCGAACCCTGGGGGCGAACTCCGGACGGATTGGACACACATAGGCTGTTCTTAGATGTGGTTTGGGCCAACTCCACGCGACGGAGCGGAAAGCCCCCGGCTCTCTGCCTCAACTGTGACCCGCTTCCCTGTGAGCACAGACGACATCGTGGACATTTGGCTGATGTGATGTGACGTGGTCGAATCGGCTGCGCCGCCAACTAGACGCATGCTCCCGTGCCCCGTGCTAGGCAGTTGCGCCTGCCGACTTCTACCGTTGCTTACCGCCCGCTTCCTACACACTGGCCAGCGCCACGTCAACATAAAAATGGCGGAATCCTGGCGCGCGCAGGGCTGCTCTAAAGTCAGACGGGGCGGGTGATGCCACGAACCACTTGGCCGATGCGGCGGCTCATTTTCGCAAAGAAAGTTGGACCGGTGCGATCCCGCGCACGCGGCGATCGACGCGCGCCTCTCAAGGGGTCGGCAGTTGCCATGCCCGTAAACCCCAGGCTGCGTCCTTGACCAACTCACGCACCAACGACTGCTTGGGCCGATCATAGGCCTGATGGCGATCCTCGGCCACCTGTTGGAAGCCCGCCGTCGTGATGTCGACATGCCGCCGCGGCAGCAACGCGGCGACCCTACCGCCCCGGCGCCTCGACCCCATGGTACCGGTTGACCTCCGGCCCCACCAAGGTCGTGGTCCGGCCATCCGGCCAAACCAAGCGCACACGGTCGACGCGGCTAACTTGGCCGAGGCCGAAGTGCGCCGTCGGGCTGTGCTGCGACCGGAACGAGTCGCCCGTCACCAGCGAGCGCACGGCGCGGTACTCGCCGGCCTCGATCGCCATGCGCACCCCCACCGGTGAGCGGCCCGGACCCGCCTCGCGCAAGCGAAACCCGATCCAGTGGCCGGCCGTGGTTAGCCGATTGCGGTACACCCGCAGCACCTGCTGCTCGACCGGCCAGAACTCGTACGTGGTGACGAGTAAGTCGAGCCGGCCATCGCCATCCAGGTCCTCGGTGACGACGTTGCGACAGTCCTCTTCGAGGGCGACACCGAGCAAGTGGCCGAGTTCGATAAAGCGTTCGCCTCGCTCGTTGAGGTAAAGCCGGTTCTTCTCGTAACCGCCGTACGACCATCCGGCGCCGCGTGTCCGCGCGTGTTTCGCCAGCAAATAAGCACTGGCCGTGACGTCATCCACCGACCGATCCAAATAAAGATCGTGCAGCCAGAACTCCGTCTCATAGTCCCGCACCGACTGGCGCGTCTCGTTCCCGTTGGCAATGTAGACGTCCGGGTAGCCGTCCAGGTCGAAGTCGGCCGCGCTGGTCCCCCATGACCAACCCGAGCGCGCGATCGTCTCGTTCAGCGTCGTTTGGTCGAATCCAGCCTGCGGGCGGGCGACGAAAAGCCGGTTGCCAAACGTCATCGCCCGCCGTTGGGGAAGCGGGTCCACCTCGATCGCGCGGACCAGGCCCAAGTGCGCCAACCGATCCGCCGTGGGCGAATTCATGCCGATCATCAACAAGTCCAACCGTCCGTCGGCGTTGAAGTCGGTGAGCGTGTGCGCCATCCCGAAGGCCAGCGGCTCCTCGACCCAGGCGCCGGTCACATCGGCAAACCCGCCCTGCCCGTCGTTCCGATACAAGCTCAGCCCGGCAAAATCGCTCACCACCGCCAGATCCAAATCGCCGTCCTCGTCCAAGTCCACAAATGAAGCCGAGTAGGTGCGCTGCCGCCGTTTCCGCTCGAGCCCGGCGGCCACCGTGACATCGCGGAAACCGCCTGGCCCATCGTTCAACAACAGGTAAGCGGGGTAACCGTCTTCGGCGCCGTAGTAATTCGGCTCGAGCGCCTGACCCAACGTCGGCACGCGGTACTGCCCCAAAAACACGTCCAAATCCCCGTCCCCATCGATGTCCCCGCAAGTGAGCACCATCGGATTCTGCAACGGCCGGTCCGCCACCCAAACCGGCTGACCCCGCTCCTCGAACGCGCCCTGCCCCGAACCCCTCAGCAGCAGTAACCCCTCGACCTTTACCCCTAATAGGTCCGCCGCGCCATCGCCCGTGAAGTCCGCTACCACCGCCGTGAAGAGCGGGGTGGGAGCATGCCGGCACAGCGAGCTCGATCGGTAACCGCCGTCCGCCGTCCGTCGGTAAAACAGGTTCACTCCCGGCAGGAGAATCTCGGCCGAACCGTCCCCGTCCAGGTCGTAGGCCATCAATGGGCTGATCGGATAGAGCCGAGCCAGGGGCGTGACCACCTCACTCAGCGTCAACTCGAACGGCGGCGGTCCCGCGCGCGTCCGCACCGTTAACCCGCTGGCGTCCACCCGCTGAATCGCCACCCCTGCGCTCTTCTCGCCGCCGGGCAGATCCCACTCGACCACCAACTCGCCGGTCACCGTGGCCCGCTCCGCGCGCCCCTCGTTCTCTAAGTGCGCACTGAACCAAAACCCGCTCTCTCGCGCTCGCCCGATGCCATCCACAGTGAACCGTTGGTGCCGAAACTCGACCGGGCCCAGGCGCCAACCGGCCTGGTCGACCCGCCCCAACCATGACCGCCACGCTGCCCACGCGAGGGTCTCCCCGCGTCCCAACGAGACTCGCTCGCTCACCCCGTGGCTCAACTCGCGCGGCTGGCTCCAGTCTCCCAGGACCACTGCCCCCAGCGCAAACGCTGCCGCTGTCTCGAACCGGTTCGTCGCGGCGTTGAGCGCGTCCCAGAGTCTATCGAATCTCTCACCACAGGCCTGCGCTAGAAGTTCCTTGGCCCAGACCGTCTCATCCGCCGTCCGCTCCCGCGCCTCTAACACCGCTACCGCCCCCATCGCCTCCGACACCGGCGCGCCCGTCCCCTGCCCTGCCCCCTCCTCCGCCAGGCGGTAGCCGAACCATAAGGCCGCCCCAACCAGCAACCACCCCACCCCGAGGAGCCAGCACCAGCGGCGCACGTCAGCACGCATCGTTCCCCCTCACCCCTCGCCCCTACCGCACGCGCGACGTGAGCCACCAACCCGCCACCGCGAAGGTAACGTTCGGCAGCCAAGCCCCTAGCCACGCAGCCACACACCCGCCCGTCCCCAACGCCAATCCAAGCCGCTGCAGCACGAAAAAGCCGAACCCGATGAAGATGCTCGCCGCCGCGCCGACGAACACGTTCCGCCTCCCCGACGGGGCGCCGAACGGGATGGCGATGAGGACCACCACCAGGCAAGTCCAGGGCTCGGCCAACCGGCCGTGCAACTGGGTCTCGAGCTTGGCCCGATTCGCCGGCCCCAACGTGGGATGCAACCGCCGGTAGTTGAGCACTTCCCGCAAGGAAAGCCGGGGCCGTTTCGCCGCCATGGTGTTGCTCAGCTCGCTGAACTTGATCTCGCTATCGATCAACTCGGGTGTCTCGGTTAACTCGGGTAAGTCTAACCGGTCGGTCTCCCCACGGTAATCGGGTAGGCTCGCCCCCGCCGCATAGTGGAGTTCCTTCACCGACTCGAACCGCCACACTCCCTCCGCATGACGCGCCCGCTCGGCCGCCAACACCCGCCGCGAGCCGTCCGGCCGCGTCCACTCGAAGTGGGCCGAGACCATCTCGCCTGTCTCGCGGTTGAACGCCCCGATGTTCCATACCCGACGGTCGCGTTCGTTGTGGAACGTCAGGCTGGTCTGCCACTCCGGGCCGTACCCCGCGGCCCCCACCGCCTGGTGCCGAGCCAACACCCGCTCCGCCCGCGCCGACGCCGTGGGCACCCAGAGTTCGTTCAGCGCAAACACGCCCGCCGTGAACCCCAATCCCAATCCCCAGTAGGGCCAGCATAACCGCCACAAACTCACCCCCGCCGCCCGCATGGCCGTCAACTCTTGGTGCCGTGCGTGCTGAGTTAAGGCGTACAACAACGCCAACAGCAGCGCCAACGGCATCACCGTCACCAACAACTCCGGCGTCCGAATCGCGTAGTACTCCGCCACCTCCCGCACGGACAACTGACGCTGCTGGAGTTCATCCAGATCGCCGATCAAGTCGAACGAAACCCAAAACACGAAGAAAAATGCCAGACAATAGCCGATCGGCATCAGCGACTCGCGCAGTAAATAGCGATCCAACAACCGCATGCTCCGCTGACTCTTCGGGCCCCCCGCCGCGTTGTCGAGCCCGGATTGGCCCCACCGCCCCACCCGCCTCGGCCCCCTGCAGAGTTGCATCCGCGACCCGCGCTGCGTAAGCTGCGCCCATGCCTCAGACAGCCGAACCGGTGGTGGCGCCCGACCTCGAACGATCGGACCAGACCCAGGACCGCGACGCCTTGGATCCGGGCTACTTGGTCGTCTGCTGGAATGACCCCGTCAACCTCATGGTCTACGTCACCCACGTCTTCCAGGTCGTCTTTGGCTGGAACCGGCCCAAGGCCGAACACCACATGCTCCAGGTCCATCGCCAAGGCAAAAGCGTGCTCAGCCGCGAGACCCTCGAACGGGCCGAATTCTACGTGCACCAACTTCAAAAATACGGCCTCCAGGCCACCATGGAGCGCGACCCAGCATGAAACTGCTCCGTGTGGACTCGGACGTGTTCCTGTTTCACCTGGGCAAACGCGAGAAGCGGCTCCTCCTGGAGTTGCTCAAGCATTACCCCTTGACCCCCACCTCCCATCACCGCGTCTCCCGTAACCGCACGGACCCCGCCACCCAACGACTCCTCCAGGAAGCCCTCTCGACTCACCGGGAAACCTACCGCCGCCGCCTCGACATGCTCCTCGCCCAAACCGACCGCTTCCAAGCCGACGCCAGCGGCTACCGCACCCAGTTCAACCGCGAGGAGCTCGAATGGCTGCTCCAAGTCCTGAACGACATCCGCGTCGGCAGTTGGCTCGCCCTCGGTTCGCCTGACCCGGACGACGGCAAGCCCGCCCAGCTCACCGCACACAACACGCGGTACCTGCTCACCATGGAACTCGCCGGCCACTTCGAATGCGACCTCCTCGCCGCGCTCGATGGCCCCGCCGGCTAACCCCGACCGGCCCAACCCGCAGCGCAAACGGCTTATGCGCTACCCGGTCTTCCTCGATCGCCGTGCCCCCTTCCCCAACCCGGCCGCCGCCCCGCCCGATGGCCTGGTCGCCGTCGGCGGCGACCTCGCCGTCCCCCGACTCCAGTCCGCGTACCGGACCGGCGTCTTTCCCTGGACGACGGACCCGGTCACCTGGTGGTCGCCCGATCCACGCGCGATCTTCGAGTTGGAGCGCTTCCATGTCCCCCGCAGCCTGCGCCGCGCGCTGCGCGTGCAGCCATGGCGGATTACCCACAATCAGGCGTTCCGCGCCGTCATCGAAGGCTGCGCGCAACCGGCCCCGGGCCGGCGCTCGACCTGGGTCACACCCGCGTTCATCGAGGCGTACTGCGCCCTTCAGCAAGCCGGCCAGGCGCATAGCGTCGAGTGCTGGCTAGGCGACCAGTTGGTCGGCGGCCTCTACGGAGTCGCCTGTGGCGGCCTCTTTGCCGGCGAATCCATGTTCCACCGCGTTGACGATGCCTCGAAGGTCGCCCTCTGCCACCTGGTCGAACACTTGCGCAGCCACAACTTCACGCTGTTCGACATCCAGATGCTCACCCCGATCACCCTGGCGTTGGGGGCCGTCCTCATCCCGCGCACCGAATACCTCGGGCGCTTGGCGGTGGCGATCCAACAACCGCGCTCATTCGGTTGAGACACGCTGGGCGGAGAACACCGTCCGCCAAGCGGATCTGACGATTCGCGCCCCACAGAGAGCCTGCCGGGTGTCACCCGCGAGGGCAGCCCTCAAGCACCTCGCTAGGGATTCGGGCCATGAAGCCGTTCGGTCAATTCGTCTTTGACATCGCCTCCGCCGGTAGGCAAGTTCTCACCGCTTTAATGCAGGAAGACTGGGGCTTCGTTAACCTGTGTACAACCCGAGGCCTCGCTGTTTAGGACATCATAATATGGCTGATTTAGTAGGCAATCTGCTGGTCGCCCAGTCGGGCGGTCCGACCAGCGCCATCAACGCCAGCATCGCAGGCGCGATCCAGGAAGCCGGTCGTCACCCGGAACTCGTCGAGGAAATCTACGGCGGCCTCAACGGCATCCTGGGCATCCTCAACGAAGACCTCATCGACCTCCAGGAAGAGAAACGCCACGCCATCGAAGGTCTCAAGTATACCCCCGCCGCCGCCCTAGGCACCTGCCGCTACAAGCTCGATTTCAAAAAACAACCCGAGCAAGCCGCCCAAGACCTCGACCGCCTCTTCGAGGTCTTTCAGGCCCACAACATCCGCTACTTCCTCTATACCGGCGGCAACGATTCCCAAGACACCTCCCTCAAGATCCATGAGGAAGCCGCCAAACGCGGCTGGGACATGCGCGTCATCGGCATCCCCAAGACCATCGACAACGACCTGCCCCACACCGACCATTGCCCCGGCTATGGCTCGGTCGTCAAGTACAACGCCACCACCGTCATGGAAATCGGCGCCGACGTCAGCAGCATGGCCACCGACGACGGCTCCTGCTGTGTCATCGAGGTCATGGGCCGCGCCGCCGGCTGGATCGCCGCCGGTACCGTCCTCGCCCGCCGTACCCCCTCGGACCCGCCCCATATCATCCTTCTCCCAGAAATCGCCTTCGACGAAGCCAAGTTCCTCGCCCGCGTCAAAGAAACCGTCCAGACCCACCGCTATTGCGTCGTCGTCGTCGGCGAAGGCCTCAAGGACGCCTCCGGCCAAGAGGTCGCCGCCGATCGCACCCGCCTGGACGCCTTCGGCCATCCCGTCTTGTCCGGCGCCGCCGAGCGCGTGGCGGAAATCGTCCAACAACACCTCGGCACCAAGACCCGCACCGTCAAGCTTGGCTACGCCCAACGCTGCGCTGCCCATCTCGCCAGCGCCACCGATGCCGCCGAGGCCGCCCGCTGCGGCGAAGAAGCCGTCCGCGCCGCCGTCGCCGGGCAAAGCGGTTACATGGTCAAGCTCGTCCGGGATCCGAACCCGCCCTATCGCGCGACCACCGCGCTTCAGGACCTCCGCGATATCGCCAATGTCGAACATCGCATCCCGCGCGAGTGGATCGCCGAAGACGGCTTCTTGCCCAACGAGAAGTTCATCGAGTACGCCCGCCCGCTCGTCGAAGGCGAAGTCAAGCCGCCCATGGACGGCGGCCTGCCCAAGTACGTCGTGCTCGAGAAGGCGCGTATCGAGAAAAAACTCCCGCCCCGCAAAGCCTCGTGAGGCCGCGCCTTACCCCGGGTCTTGGGCGCACCGCCTAAGACCCCGCCGGCCAGACCGCCCACACTGCGCCCCGCCCTCAAAGGCGCTCCCGCCACAGCCGGTGCTCGAACGAAAGATAGCAGAACGCGCCGTAGTCCACTGCCGCGCCGTTGAGCCCGAAGGGCGCTGAAGCCCCCAACACAAGCTGCCGCTCCCGGCCAAGCTCGACGCAGAACCTCGCTCCCGGAGCCAACACCGCCGCAAACTCGCGTCCGCCTCCACCCGCGGACTCGGTCCACGTCCCAACGCCCTCGAGCATCAGATGCACCGACCTCGACACCGCATAGATGCCGCTGGCCCCGGCGTGGAAATGCAGCCGGTCGGATGGCGCAGCCGAACCCCCTTCCGGATAGTAGGTCAAGCCCGCGTTGATGTGCGCCGCTACGCGGTCGCCGAGCACCGCGCTCCAGGGAACGTTCGCCTGGAACCCCACCGTGTCCTCTCCTAACCCGCGATCCGCATCGCCCGTCGGCAGGCTCACGCTGGCCCGCGGCGCCAACGCCATCCCCGTGCGTGGGTTCAAATACGCTTGCACCCGGTAGTGCAACCACACATCCCCTAACCCGTCCACCGCAACCCCGCCCACGTCTCGAAACTGGTACGGAATCGTGTAGCTCAACTGGTGCCGTTGCGAAACCACCGGCCATTCCTGCGTGAACGAAACATCCCAGCTCCGTTCATCCGGCCTACCGTAGCGGTTGACCCCGTGCAGGCCATTGACAATGTGCTGAACCACGCCAGCCTCCTGGTTGTAGGCCTCCTCGATCAAATACGAGTTGTCCATCATGCTGGCCACCGTGGCCTCCAACCCCCATCCCGCCACCGCCGCGTCCCCCATGCCCCCCGGCGCGCCCTGCGCCGAGCCCGC
>VHCO01000070.1 GCA_016871715.1 Verrucomicrobiota bacterium | reverse complement strand
TTCAGTTGGTTGGGCGACGGGGTGGGCATGGTTACGAGGTTGAGGCCAGTGCCGGTTCAACCCGCTGGGCTTCCTTGATCGCAGGCATGACGGCGACCAGTTCCGAGCCGAGGCCCAGGCGCTTGGGGGGTAGGCCCAGCGCCAGACCCAGCAACTGGGTGAAATACATGACCGGCACGTTCAATTCCGTGCCGAATTCACGGTTCACTTGCTTCTGGTAACACTCGAGGTTCACCTGGCAGAGGGGGCAGGCGGTGACGATGACCGCGGCTTTCGCCTGCACGGCGCTCTCGAGCAAATTGCGCACCAGGCTCAGCGCGGCTTCGCGATTCGTGATGATCAGCGCGCCGCTGCAACAGGTCAGCCGCAGCGGATAAGGCACCGGCTCGGCACCGCAGGCGGCGACCAGATCCTCGAAAAACTGCGGTTGCTCGACGTCTTCAGCCTTGGACTTCTTCGGGCGCAGGATTTGGCAGCCGTAATAGGCAGCCACCCGCAGGCCTTTCAAGGGATGGGTCACCTTGGCCTTGACCTCCTTCAGACCCACGTCGTTGACGAACACCTCGATGAGGTGGTGGACCGTCGAGTCGCCGGAGAATTTCAGGTTGTCCTCCGCCAAAGCGTCATTGATGTGCTCGGCCAAATCGGCGTCGTGCCGCAGGTGGTCCCGGGTGAAATACATGTTCTTGTAACAGCCGCTGCACGGGGCCACGAGCGGCAGTTTCTGCTGCTCGGCCATGGCAATGTTGCGGGCGCACAACGTGAAGGCGAGCAACTCGTCCACGTGGAAATAGGCGGTGGCGCCGCAACAGTTCCAGTCCTCGAGTTCCTTGAGTTCGACGCCCAGGGCGCGGGCGGTCTCGATGGTGGAGAGGTGATAGCTGTGGGCCATCTTCTCGAGGGAACAGCCGGGGAAATAGGCGTAGCTCTTCATTCCTTGTCTCCCAGCGGGATGATGTGCTGGATCATGCGTTTGAAGTTGTCGAGCCGTTTGATCCGGGCGGGCAACAGCGGCAGCCGCCCCTTGATCATCAGGGCCGTGGCGGTTTGGGCCTCCTGGATCATCTCCGGCAGGCCGTAAGTGAACAGATAGGTGGTGGCCAACACCGGTTCGTAGGAGCGGCCGCTGCGCAGGATCGTCTTCACGAAGGTCTCGGTGAACGTGGGCCCGATCAAGTCCTCCTGCCCCTTCGCCTTCCACACCGTGTAGCGCTTGAGCCCGTACATCAGCTCCGCAATGTCAATGTTCCGCGGACAACGCACGGTGCATTGGTAGCAGGAGGCGCAGTACCAGTACGTGTTGGCCTTCAGCACCTGCTCCTTGAACCCCGCCCGGATCAGGGCGATGACCCGGCGCGGCGAGTTGTCCATAAACCCGCCCGAGGCGACCGGGCAAGTGGCCGAGCAGGTGCCGCACTGGATACAGGTGTTGAGGGGATTGCCCTTCGAGGCATAGAGCAAATGGCCGATCTCCTCGACGAAGGACACGCCGGAGTCGGGCGGCGCCGCGGCGGTCGCCGTGGCCGTGGGCGTAGGGGCGGCGTTCATGAGCTCTGGGCCTTCCGCGTGCCGGCGCTCTGCAGCAACGCCTCCACCTTCTCCAACAGCAGCTTCGGCTCGACCGGCTTCTCCACCAACTCATCCACATTCACAAAATGCGGATGCACCGCCTGGCCGGGGAACAGAAACGCCATTTGCTCGCGGATCCCCGTGATGATCAGCACCGGCAGGTCCCGCAGCTTCGGGTCCTTGCCCAGCTTGCGCGCGATCATGATCCCCTCCGCGCCGCGGCCCATCATCACGTCCAGCAACAGGAGGTCGTACGGCTTGGCCTTCAGGGCGGCGAGGCCATCCTTGGGGTTGTGGGCGACATCCACCGCGTATTTCGCTTTCACCAAGATGGCCTTGATGCCCGCCACGAAATCGGGGTCATCGTCGATGATCAGGAGTTGTTTTGGTGCGCTCATATTAAACCTTGCGTTCGGAGTTGGGAGAGGGAGGAGAATCCGCGGCGGCTGCGACCGCCGGCAGCGACAGCGTGAAGGTGCTGCCTTGGCCAGGCTCGCTCGCCGCCGAGATCGAGCCACCGTGCACCTCGGCGATCCGCCGGCTGATCGCCAGACCCAGCCCGCAGCCGCTGACGCCTTCCGGTTGCGTGTGGCCGCGCGCGAAATCCTGGAAGAGGTGGGGAAGGTCTTCCTTCGCAATGCCCACGCCGCGGTCCGTCACGGCAATCCGCACCTGGCCGTTGGCGGCGTCGGCGCGAACCTGTATGGGGCGATCGGGAAAGGAGTATTTGACCGCGTTGTTCAACAGGTTGACGACCACCTCGGCTAGGCTGCCGGCGTCGCCGTTCACCAGCGGGAGCGGCTCCGTCACCGTCGGCTCGATCGAAATCCCCTTGCGCGTCGCGTGGGGCTGAACGGATTCCACCGCCTTCGCCACCACCTCGGCCAGCGCCGTCGGCTGGAAGGTCTCCTTCAGTTTGTTGATGTCCACCGAGAACACCCGCAGCCAGGAGTGAATCAGCTTGAGCAGGTCCTCGAGCCGAGTTTGCAGCCGCGCGAAGCGTTGCTGCTGGTCCGGTGAAAGCTGCTCGTCGAGTTCGGCCACCAGCACGTACAAGTTCTGCTGCAGGGCGCCCAGCGGAGACTTCAGCTCGTGCGAAACGATGGCCGCGAAGTTCTCGCGCAGCATCTCCTGCTCGCGGCGCAACGAGAGGGTCTGCTGCACCAAGCGGTGATGCTCCAAGCCGCGCCGGGCGATCAGCCGCAGTTCGTCGGGCGTGAAGGGCTTGGGCAGAAAGTCGAACGCACCCTTCTTCATCGCCTCGATCGCCGAGCTGACCGTGGCGTAACCGGTGATCACGATGACCACCATGCGCGGATGCTTGGCACGAATCTTCTCGAGCACTTCCAAGCCCGAAAGCCCCGGCATCTTGAGATCGACAAAGACCAGGTCCGGCTGGACCTCCTCGAGCCGCAGTAAGCCCTCCGCCCCGTTGCCGGCCGTGCAGACCTGGCACGAGCCGCTCGCCAACACCTGCGTGCAGGCGTCGAGCACGACTTCCTCGTCGTCGATGACCAGGATGGTGGGGTTAGGCGGCACGGGGCAGAGTGGCGGGTTCGCCGTTGGTTACCGGCAGGCGGATGGTGAAGGTGGCGCCCTGGCCTTCTTCGCTTTCCACCGTGATGGTGCCTTTGTGCTCCTCGACGATGCCGTAGCTGATGGCCAGGCCTAGGCCGGTCCCATGGCCGACCTCCTTCGTCGTGAAGAACGGGTCGAAAATCCGATCCAAATCCTCCGTCTTGATCCCGTGGCCCGTGTCGGCAAAGCCCACCTCGACCGCGTTCTCGGCCAGCTCGTGCCGGGAGGTGATGGTCAGTTGACCCGCACCGCTCATGGCCTCGGCGGCGTTGATGATCAGGTTCATGAAGACCTGCTGCACCTGCGAGGGATCGATGCACACCCGCGGCAAGTCCGGCGCCAGACGCTTGACGATGCGGATGTTGTGAAACAAGGCCTGGTTGTCCACTAACGCCAGGCACTCGTCCAGCAACCGGTTCACGCTCGCCGGCCGCTTGTCCGGCTTGCGCTGCCGGGCAAAATCCAGCAACCCGCGAATGATGTCGCGGCACCGGTTGGCCTGCTTGACCAGCTTCTCGAGCGAAGCCCGCGTCCCGTTCGCCGCCGAGGCCTGCTCGAGCAGCAAATGCGAGTAGGTCACAATCCCCGTCAACGGGTTGTTGATCTCGTGCGCCACCCCCGCCGCCAATTGGCCAATGTGCGCCAACCGCTCCGACTCCTTGATGCGGCGGGTGGTGAACTCGCGCAGTTTGTCGTCCCGCTTCTTCAACGCCGCCGCCATGAAGTTGAACGTCTCGGCCAGCTCCCGCAGCTCGTCGTGGGAGTGGATTTCGACTTGGGCATCGAGGTTGCCGTGCGCGACTTGTTCCGACGCCACAGCCAGCTTGCGGATCGACACCGAGATGCGGCTCGAGATGAAGTACCCCAGCGCCAACGCCACCAGCGCCCCCAAGAGCGTGATGGCCAAGAAGACCAGCACCGCGCGCTGGCGGAGATCCACGTACTTCTGCTCGAGCACCCCCACATAGAGCATCCCGATGATCCGCTGGCGGAGGTCGCGAATCGGCTCGTAAGCCGTGATGTACCAATGATTCACCACAAAAGCGCGCCCGGTCCACCGCTGGCCTTGCTGCACCACCTGCCGGTACACGTCCTCCGCCACCCGCGTCCCCACCGCCCGCGAGCCGTCCTCGTTCTTGACATTGGTCGACACCCGCAGGTCGTCCTGAAAAATCGTCGCCGTCCCGATGTCCTTGCCTTCGTATTGGAGGTTTTGGAAGACGGTCTGCTTGATGCGATCCACGATCTCGAAGTTGCGGCTCAACAGCACCCCGCCATACACGATCCCAAGCAACGCCCCCGCAGGATCCAAGATCGGCGCCGCCGCCTTCAACATCAGGCCGGCGGTCTCCTCCGTCTTCTCGCGCTGCCGAGCCTTTGGGGTCTCGATGAACTTGAAGAAGGCCTGCTCGACCAACGGAGGCGACTCCCGCCGGAGGTCCTCGGCCGCCACGACACAGGGCGCCGCCAACGGTTCCTTGCGCTCGAGGACCGCCTGAATCAGTTCGTCGTGGCTCTGGTCGTCCCCCACTTGGCCCGGGTTGCTGGTCCGCAGCAACACCCGCCCGCGCGGGTCCGTAACCGTCAACACATCGAGCTTCTCGCGCTCGCGAATGCGGCCAAACGCCGCCGCTGCCTGTTGCTCATCGCCCAGCAACAACTCGTTCATCAACAACACCCGATCGCTGCTGAAGCGGACCACGTCGTTGATCGCCGCCAGCTTGTTCAGGAAAATCTCGCGCGCGGAGTTCAGATCCGTCTGCACCTTGGCCTGCGCCTCCTCGACCACCCGACCGCCAATCACCCGCACCCCCACCACGCTGAACGTGACACTCGTCAGCAAAATGATCAGCAAGAAGCTCAAGACCAGCTTCGTGGCGATCCGGATCTTGTAGGCCCCCGTCGCGCTCGGCCGAAACCGCGCCAGCCATCTGCCCGGCTGTGCCCTGCCCATGTCAGACCCGCGGGTCACGAGCCCCCCCCTGGCCCAGCCCACGCACGGGGCGTCCCGCCAGCCCTCGAGCCGGTTGGGCCACCCCGCTCTACCCGCGCTCTCGCGGGTGCGATGGCAAGGGTCGGTTGCATCGTTGCGTTCTTTCCGTTTGCTCGGCGTGGGCCGCCTCGGCTACCGCTCGTCGCATCGACTCGGCCGCCCACCCCTGCTGGATACGCCGCGCGCCAACCCCAAGCCAACCCAGTTTTGGTCAAAAGTTATCCTTTTTTGTTTTGCTGTCACAATAAGAATATCATGTTAACAACTCCCCCCGCCAACCTCCGCTCGCGCGCACGGCATGCCAGCCCGGCCAAGCCGCCCCCGCTGGGCGCCAGGGCGCGGCCTCCCAAAAAGCCGCCAACCTGCCGGGCCAGCCCGGCAGGTTGGGTCTAAACGGCTTGGATGACGCGTGTTACTTCACTGCGCCTGTCGCAGCCCACTCGACGCCACGCTGAATGACGCGTTGCACCGAGGGGTTGTCCAGGGCGCGCGCGTCGTGGCCGAAGGTTTCATGGAAGACCCGGCCCTGGCCGTAGGTGAGGGTGAAAGCCAGGGGCTCGGTGCGCTTGCTCCAGTCTGAATCTGCCTCGAGCAACACGTGGATCGGGGCATCGCCTTGGAGCTTCGCATAGAGCTCGTCGTCGGCCTCGAAGTCCTCGAGGCCTTGCGAAATGGGGTGCTCGCGGTCGACGATCTTAGCCCTAAACTGGCTGCGCGGGCCGTGCCCGGAAGTCCCCATGACCCACACCCGCCCACAGAGCCGGCGGAACTCCGGCCATTCCCGAAACGAGGCGCTGGCCAAGTGCGTGACCACGAAGCCTTTGCCGCCCTGGACGTAGCTCAGCAGGTTGGCCTTCGCCTGATCGCTAATCGTGGGCGTGCGCGCGTTGTACATGGCGAAGAACACCACGTCGTAGCGGCCCAGGCTTGCTGCGGAATCCAAAATCCCCGGGTCCTCGCAAACTCGCACCTCGAATCGGCCAGCCGCCTGGAGGATCTCGCGGGTGGCGGCGGTTACCGCCGCCCAGTTGTGCGCGGGTGACACGTCGTCACCCGTGATGAGCAGGACCTTGATCTTGGGCGGGGCGGCGTCGGCGGCCTTGGCCTGGGCGGAGAATCCCAAGGCGGCCACCACCAGCAGAGTACATAACGATACGCGCATCATAGGAGGATAGATTTAGGCTTTCTGTGTTTGTGTCTTTCAGTTGCTGCCCCAGCACGATGAGACGGCGATGGCACCTCGGTCAAGCCGCAACGGCCCATCCGTCGCCCTGGCCCAAATCCCTGGCTGCACGCCACCGCGCCTAGGAGTCCGATGACCCAGCCCCCGCACACGCCCACGCCGGGCCCCAGCCCGCTCGGCACCGCACCTACGGCTCCAACCGCCACTCCCCCAAGTGCCGGGCCAGTTCTTCGCCCACCACCGCCGAGCCCCGGGCGCTCAAGTGCGTGTCGTACAGCGCGTTGAACATCAACTGGCGCGTCCGCTCCGTCGCCTCGACCAGCGCCGGCGTGAGGTCGACAAATCCAATGCCGCGCCGGACACATTCGGCCCCGATGAAATCGGGTAGGTCCGTCGACCGCCACGCCTTCACCGCCGGCGGAGCCGCCTCCGCATACTCGACGCGGCCGTAGACCACGCGCAGCTTGCAGGGCATGTAGGCCAACCAAACCCTGAGCCGATGCTCCTCCCCAAAGGCGGCGTACGCGTCGAAGAAGATCTCCAGCGCCGATTGCATCATGGCCGAAAGCTCGCCGGGCTCGGGTGGCGCGTTGGCCAGCGTGAGCGGTACCCGGCCCGCGGCAGAATCGAAATACGCATCGACGGGAGGCGCCAACTGCTCGGCCGCCACACCCGACCGGCGCCGGAGCTCACCCAAAGCCCGCAACAGCGAGGTCTGCTTGCGGAAGCGGGGATAGGTGCGCACCTGTTTGGACTGATAGCGAACCAGGGCGCCATGCTCGCCGGCCACATCGTCCAAATCGTTGCCTTCAAAGAACACGATGACCGTCTGGCGCGTCTGGGGCGACAGACCGTAGTCCTGCAAGTAGCTCAGTTGCGTCAACGGTCCGGTGTGGCTGACCCCCAAATTCACCACCTGCTGGCCCACCCGTCGACCGAGCACCGTCGTAAACAAATCCTCGTAAGCCAAGTGCCCCAACTCCGTAAACGAGTCCCCAGCCACCGCGATCTCCCAGCCCGCCGGGCGTGGCTCGTTCCGAAAACCATACCGGTCATACCGCACCGTGATGACCGGTTCCCCCGCATACGCCGCCGTCGGAAACCCCGACTGGCGCAATAACGTCCGGATCACCGGCCCCGTCCACTCCTCGGGACCGTCTCGCCGGAAGAAGACCGTCCCCGTAGGGACCATCGGCCGGCGGAAGAATGGCGGGATCCGCCGATAAGCCTCTTCTTGCCGGCGGAAATCGAAGTCCAACCACCGAAACATGAGTTCCGCCGACGCAACCGCCAAGACCAGGCTGCTGACGGAAAGACAAATCCCCGCAGACACCCGGGCCACCACAGGCCGCCCATGAAAGGCAGCCAACAGCGGCAAGATCAACCCGAGCGCCACCAGGATATGCCGCACCTGGAGCCAATGCACCGCCAACTCGAGGCGCCGGCTAATCGCGTACGCGGCGACCAAGAGAAGGCCGCCCGCCACGACATGCAGGCCCACATGGAGTCGTCGGCGCAAGCTCTCGAGCGCCGTCCGCGCTATGGCTTCGCCAAACGATAATAGCGGGTGCCACTTTCGATGGGCAACGTCACCACGAGCAGGTCACCCTGCACTTCGGGCGCGGTGGCCACGGGCAGCCACTCCGCTGGCACCAACGCGCTCGTCTGCTCGAGCGCGAACCCTTCAGCTCGGGCCGGCCACGACAGCCGGACGTTGTTGCCGTCCCGCGCAATCCCCAGCGGCACCTCCGTGAGCGGCTTGCACTCCTCGAGCAGGTTCACCCCCGCCAATGGGCCACACGGCCGAATGACCGCATAGCGAATGCGCGTGAAGAAAATCTTGTCGTTGAGCGTGAAGCGCGCCGCCGCCTGCGGCCCTTGATTCACCCCGTTGAACTTCATATCGGCAATCTCCCAATAGGCCTCGCGCCACTGATCGGTGCCCTCGATCACGACAAAGAAACTGTCCGGCGTGCCGCTGATCCGCGTGTTGCCGCCAACCTCAGTGATGTAAACCTCCGGCTTGAACTGGCGCCCCACCAACGTGGGGTCGTCGTAGTACGTCACGCAAATCGCCAAGCGCGCCGGTGGCTGCGAGGAGGGGCCCAGCGCTTGGTCGCGGATGGCAAAGTTCAAGTACTGATGGGTAAAGCCCGCCGTGCCATCCTCGCGCGCCGGCCGCACCGCCATCCGCCGATCCCCTACCGGCCCAGCCTCCTCGACGATCATCTCCTGATCCCCGCCGCTGCTCCCAAAGTCCAACCCGTCGCGGACGTCCCGGTGCACATCCAACTCGACGTAGTTCCCGTACAGGTCCGTGCAGATGTTCGGGTCCGAATAGCAGTCGGCCAGCGGATCGATCCCCGCCAACGGGTGAGTGCCCGTGCGCAACACCCCCAACTCGAAACGCGACACAAACACCTGGCCATTCTCAGAAGCAAACCGCGGTCCCGCAGTCAGTGCACCCGCATTGACCCCTCTGAGGTTCACCGCCGGCACCACCCAAGACCGACGAATCCACCGGCCCGTCCCCTCGCACAAGTGGCGCTGGTTGATGGGGAAGATGCCGATCCCGCTTAGTTCGTCGGTGGCGTACGCCTCGGGGCCGAACCACACCCCGGCCCCAGCAAAGGCCGGGTCGTCGTAGAAATCGACGCACACCTTCATCGACCGCGGATCGTTGCAGGGCTTCCCCAAGTAGTTGTCCGTGACGCCGAAGTTCAGGAAGATCCCGTTCGGTCGCACCGCGCGCCGCTTGTCGCCCGCCGGGCCCACGTTGTCCTCGTAGGTCACCGTCTGATCGCCGTTGTCGATCACTTGCATATGGTCCGCGACGCCCGTGCCGATATCGATACGGGCGAGATTGGTCTCCGGCTCCGGATCGCAGACCTCCGCCGGGGAGAACTTGTTGATGTCCTCCGGCGCCCCAAAGGCGCCTTCGTCCCCAAAGGCCACCACCCGCACAATCAGGTTCGGCACGCCCTGAAACCGGATCGTGCCGCCGTTGACGCCGCCGTATTGAGTGTTGCCCTGCGCGTTGGCGGGGATCGAACCGACATACCGCGTTCCGTCGGAGGCACGAATACCATTCGGGATGCGAAACAGGACCCAGTTCCATTTCTTGTTGTTGGCCTCGATCGGTACCTGGCCTCCGTTGGGCGCGGGCGGCCCCGGCAGGGTCCCGGTCAAGAAGTTGAAGTTCCGCGGCTGGCCTTGCGCATTGAACAAGGCCGCGTCGCCGTACACTTGGACCAGGATGTCGATAAACTCCGAGTTGGCCCACACCCAATACTCCAAGTCGGCCACGTTCAGGTACGTCCCCGTGACCTTCTTCGCCAAACGGCCCCCAATGCTGATGTCCTGCGTAACCTGGTCCCCGCCCGTAAGCAGTCGCAGCGTGTCCGCCTGCCAGTTGAAACTTGGCGGCTCTAAGAGACCCGTCGTGTCCACGTAGTGCACCAAGGCGTTCGGATTGACTGTGGTCGGCCAGTTGTCGGGACTGAACGGACCGGTTTGAGCGCACAGGCTCACCGCGCCCAGCGCGGCCCCCAGCGCCAGAGCTGTCAGGTTTGAGGTTTTCATGGGCTTGATCTGAAGTGAAATGTAGGTCCTCTTGTAGTTCTTTCCCACCAACGCCGGCAAGCAAAAAGACTTCCGTCCCAACCCCGCCTGCGCTAGGAAGCGGAGCGATGAAACCCTCGCCCACTCCGCCTCCGCCGCTCCGAGCCCTGGTCTGCTGCGCTGCGACCACCCTCGCTTTCGCCACGATCGCCGCCAACATTGCCTCGCCCCCACTCCCCAACCGCACCCCGCAACCCGGCGAAGTCGGCTACCGGCCCGCCCACGGCTCGACCAACCGCTTGAACCCGCCGTCGTGGATCTGGCTCCACGAACCCGGCGCCCACACCTACACCGTCCAGTGGGCGCGCCAGGCCGACTTCAGCGACGCCACCACCGCCGCCGACTTCCCCTGGAACACCTACACCCATCACGAACCGCTCCCGCCCGCGACCTATCATTGGCGCTATCGCTTCGTCACCAAGGATAACCGCACCTCCTCGTGGAGCGCCCCGCGCACCGTGACCGTCCCCACCGACGCCACCCTCTTTCCCATGCCCACCATCGCCCAGCAGCGCGCGCGCGTGCCCGCCGATCACCCGCGCCTGTTCCTCCGACCCGAAGACCTGCCGCGGCTCCGTGAACTGGCCGCCGGCCGCGAGGCTGAGCGCTTCACCCAAATCCGCGCTGCCGCCGACCGCTTCATCGCCAATGGGCCCACCCCCGAGCCCGAGCACCTGGGCTCGGCGCGCGATAAAGACAACCAAGAACTCATCAAGTATTGGTGGCCCAATCGGGTCCAGACCGAGCGCGCCTGCCAAGAGGCCGAGACCGTCGCGTTTGTGTACTTGCTCACGGGTGAACCGAAGTACGCCCAGGCCGCGCGACGCTGGATCTTGCACCTGGCAGCCTGGGATCCAGACGGCCCCACCAACTTCCGGCTCAACTGCGAGGCCGGCAAACCCCTGCTTTACCGCTTGCCCCGCGCCTACGATTGGGCCCACGCCGCCCTATCGCCGGCAGATCGTCAACAGGTCGCCACTGTCATGCGCCGACGCGCCCAAGACGCCTGGGAAAGCGGCGAGGTCGCCCAAGGCGTCGGCCACTTGAATCGTCCCTTCAGCAGCCATGGCAATCGCACCTGGCACAAACTCGCCGAATGCGCCATTGCCTTCCTAGGCGACATCCCCGAGGCATCCACCTGGCTTGACTATGCCGTCAACAAGTTCTACGCCTGTTACCCCGTCTGGTCCGACGACGACGGCGGCTGGCACGAAGGCGTCAGTTACTGGGCCGGATACATGAACAAAGCCGTCTCATGGCTTCAAGTCGCCCAGTCTGCCCTCGACATCGACGGCCTCAAGAAACCCTTCTTCGATCAGGTGGGCGATTTCCCTCTCTACATCGCCCCGCCCGGTTCGCCCAACGAAGGCTTCGGCGATCTCTCCCATAACACGCCCTCGGCCGGTTGGGGCGCTTTGCTCGAATACTTCGTCCGCACCAAGGGCCAACGCCACGAAGGCGCGTCCGCCGCCTACTGGCGCTGGTGGATGGACCGATGGCGCATGCGCGGCCCCGACGGTGTGATCGGCTTCTTGTACGCGGCGAACCTCCCGGCCCTGCCCGACCCCGAGCCCCCGACCAACCTGCCACCCTCGAAGGTCTTTCGCGGCATCGGCGTCGCCAGCCTCCATACCACCCTCCTCGACAGCCGTGACGACGTCCATTTCCTGTTCAAATCCAGCCCCTTCGGCACCCAGAGCCACGGGCACAACCCCCACAACAGCTTCCAACTCAACGCCTACGGCGAAGCCCTCCTCACCACTTGCGTCTATCGCGACCTTCACGGCAGCAGGTTCCACTATCAGTGGGCCCATAGCACCCGCGCCCACAACGCCCTCCTCGTCAACGGCGAAGGCCAAATCAAACATACCCCGGCACCCCACGGTAGCATCGACCACTTCCAGCTCACGCCTGACTGGGACTACCTGGTCGGCGACGCCACCGATGCCTATGGCGGTCGCCTCACCCGGTATCGCCGCCACGTCGCCTTCCTGAAAGGCCCGGCGCCCATCCTGGTGCTCTACGATGACCTCGCGGCCAAGGAACCAAGCACATTCCAGTTCATGCTGCACGCCTTCAAACCCTTCGCCGTCAACGAACCCAACGCCACCCTCCGACTCGACCAGTCCCAGGCCGGTGTGGTCGTCCGTTACCTGTCCCCCCTCCCGCTCCGATTCCGACAATGGGACGGCTACGACCCCCAGCCGAGTCGCGAGTTCCCCAACCAGTGGCACCTCGAAGCTGGCACAACCGACCAGCGCACTCAGCTCGACATGCTCACCGTCCTGGTTCCGCACCGTGCTGGTGAGGCCGCGGCATGGACCGCTGAACGGCTCGATAACCAGACGGCCGTGGGTGTGCGTCTTGCCGCCGCTGGCAAGCCCATGATCATCGCCTTCCGCAAAGCGGGCGTAACCGGCCCCGCCTCGTTGGGCGGACTCACCTTCGATGCGCCGATGCTCCTCCGCGCAGCGCCACCCGAGCGTTAAGCTCTTACCGCCCTGCGCCCCGGTCCGGCGTTCGCTCCGTGGCCCCATTCCTTCCTTCCTGGCTGCCGCTTCCTGCGGCTCAGGACGGACTCCGGCGCATAGCAAAAGCCTGTCAGCCAGAACGCATTAGATATCGACACTGGTTTAAAGTCGTTGACAGTTCCTTAACACCCACAGCGAGCTTGCGCGGCACCGCCGCCGGGCCCCAGTGTGGGCCCAGTTGCGCATGCGCATGGACCCACGCCGCAAGAGCCTGATGGAGCTGCACACTGCCGTCCTGCTTTGGGGTGGCACGGCGTTGTTTGCCAAATGGATCGCCCTGCCCGCCTATCAAATTACCGCGCTGCGGTCGGTGGTGGCCGCGCTGGCGCTGGCCGGGGTGCTTTGGTGGCAGCGGCAAAGTCTTGCGCTCGCTAACCGAGGTGACCTCTGGACCTTACTGGTCGGCGGGGTAGCCCTGGCGGCTCATTGGGTGACCTACTTCCACTCGATGCAGATCTCGACCGTCGCTTTGGGTATCCTGTCGCTGCATACCTATCCGGTCATGACGGCGCTGGCCGAGCCGCTGTTGTTCCGGGAGAAGATCGAGGGGACTGATGTGTGGCTGGCGCTCATCGTGTTGGCGGGCGTTGCCGTCCTGGTGCCGGAATGGTCGTTGTCCAACCGGGCGACGCAAGGGGTGCTGATCGGCGTCGTTTCGGCAGCGTGCTTTGCCGCACGGAACATCCTGACGCGCGGAGTGGTCAAGGCGTACGGCGGCAGCAAGGTGACCTTCTATCAACTGGCAGCCTCGGTGGGGGTCCTGTTGCCGTTCGCCTTGGTGCTCGGAGAGCCCGTGACGACGCAGGCTGGGATGCAACTGGTGGTGCTCGGGGCCGTGTTCACAGCCCTGCCGCACACGCTTTACACCAACAGCCTCGCGCATCTCACGGCCCGCAGCGTGGGGATTATCGCCACGCTGCTCCCCATCTACGGCGCCCTGACCGCCGCGCTGCTGCTGGATGAAGTGCCCACGCTCCGGACGGCGGTCGGGGGCACCGTGATTCTTGGGGCCGTGGCCGCCGAGACCTGGCGGGTGCTGCGCCGACGACACTGAGGGCGCGCCGCGGAGAAGCCTATGAGAATCCTGCTGGTGAACAGCAACCGGATGAAGCCGGCGATTGCACCGATCGGGCTCGACTACCTGGCGGACTCGCTCGAGGCGGCCGGACACGAGCTGCGGCTGTTGGACCTGTGTTTCGCCGCGGACGTGCCGGCCGCGGTGACGGCGGGCATGGCCGCGTTGGATCCCCAGCTCATCGGCGTGACCCTTCGCAACACGGACGACTGCTACTTCAGCGGTCAGGCCTTTTTCCTGCCTGAGATTCGCGTTCTGATCGAGGCGCTTCGCCGCCACAGCGATGCCCCCATCGTCTTGGGCGGGGTGGGTTTCTCGGTTGCGCCCGTGGCTGCGCTCGAATACTGCGGGGCCGACCTCGGCATCGCAGGCGATGGCGAACTGGCGTTCGTCGCGCTGGCTCAGGCCATCGAGCGCGGGACCGCCCTCGCGCAGGTGCCGAACCTGATCTACCGTGTCCAAGGGGCCGGCGGCGGGATCCGGCGCAATGCGCCGGTACGGTTCGAGCTCGACCAGTTGCCGGAGCGTCGTCGCTCTT
Source organism: Verrucomicrobiota bacterium (assembly GCA_016871715.1). GTDB lineage: Bacteria > Verrucomicrobiota > Verrucomicrobiia > Limisphaerales > J093 > VHCO01. Next base: position 16,131 of record VHCO01000070.1, on the reverse strand, counting down.
TCGTGGACAACGCCCGCTACTTTCGCGAGGGCGGTCAGGCCGGTTTCGAGACGAAGCGAGGTTGCCCGATGGCGTGCGTCTACTGTGCCGATCCGGTCTCGAAAGGGGCGGCGCTTCGCTTGCGGGCACCCGCGCGGGTAGCGGATGAACTGAGGCGCCTGTTGGGGCAAGGCATCGACCATTTCCACACCTGCGATAGCGAGTTCAACCTCCCGCGCGACCATATCGTCGAGGTGTGTCGTGCAATGATCGGCGCTGGCCTGGGCGAGCGCCTCCGTTGGTACGCCTACTGCGCGCCGACACCGTTCGATGACGAAGTGGCCGACCTATGCCGGCGCGCCGGCTGCGCCGGGATCGATTTCGGCGCAGACAGCGGCTGCGACGACATCTTGCAGCGCTTGGGCCGGCATTTCACTACGGCAGACGTGGCCCGGACGGCGGCGAGCTGCCGGCGGCACGGCATTCCGTTCATGCTGGACTTGCTGTTGGGCGGGCCGGGCGAAACCCCAGCAACGCTGCGCGAGACCTTGGATTTTGTGCGTCGCCTCGAACCCGACTGCGTGGGTCTGTCGTTGGGCGTGCGGATCTACGAAGGCACGCCCCTGGCCGCGACCGTCCGAGCCGCCGGTGACCCGGCGACCAATCCCGCCTTGCACGCCGCGCGAGGCGAGAACCCCAGCTTCCTGCGGCCGGTCTTTTACATCGCGCCGGACCTAGGGGCGGACCTCATTGGCCACGTGCGCAGCCTGGTTGCGGGTGACCCACGTTTCTTTCTCCCGGACGACCCGCAGGACAACGTCAACTACAACTACAACGACAACACCTCCCTGGTGCAGGCGATCGTCAGCGGGGCGCGGGGCGCCTTTTGGGATATCCTGCGTCGGAGGCGCTCGTCGGCGTGTAGTCCATCTCGGTGAACTGCGAGGAACTCGCCCAGGAGCCTCGGCTAGTGGACAGCCCCACCCCGAGCGCCGTCTGCCCCGACTCCACCGCCGCTCGCCACAATCAATTACCAGTATGATCACGATTAATATACTGGATGGCCATGATCTCTGCCCTTTCGGGTGTATGTGCGCGCGGGTTGCTGGCGGGTCTCGCGCTGAGCGGAGTTGCCGGTTGGAGCCTAACGTCGGCTTGGGGGCAAGGCTGCGTGGCTGTGCGCGGCTCGAGCCAGTGCCTGGCGGGCGTGGCCATGGATCCAGCGCACCAGGCGGCGCATCTGGAGGGTGGGAACTGGCAGTTGGCCTTGGGCTACCGTTGGCTGCGCTCGGATCGCCACTTCCGCGGGGGCCGGGAAGAAGCGGATCGGCAGGCGAACGAGACCGAGGTAGTCAACGAGTCGCATTTTTTCGATCTGAGCGTGACCTACGCGATTTCGCCCCGGTTCAGCGCCGCGTTGATCCTGCCGTTCGTGGCTTCCGACCGGGCCTCGCTTTATGAGCACAAGGGCAACGCGTCCGGGGAGCGGTACCACACGCAGGCGGGGGGCCTGGCGGACGTGCGCGTGGCCGCATACGGCTGGTTGTGGGATCCGATGGCGATGCCCCGAGGCAACGTGCAGTTGGGCGTTGGACTCAAGGCGCCGACCGGCGAAAAAGCGGCGACGGACATTTTCCAGCGACCGGCGGGCCCGACGCTGGACTATGTGGACCAGTCGATCCAGCCGGGGGATGGCGGTTGGGGCTGCACGGTCGAGGGCTACGCTTGGCGCGAGCTGTTCGCTCGGTCGGCGGCTTACGCGCAAGGATCCTACCTGTTCAATCCGGAGAACCACAACGGTGTCCCCACGCGCATTGCCAACCTCAACAGCGCCGATCCAGACACGCGGATGTCCGTGTCGGATCAGTATCTGCTGCGGGCTGGGCTGGCGTACCATCTCATCCCGAGTTGGGGGTTGACCGTCAGCCTGGGTGGGCGCTGGGAAGGGGTGCCGGTAGAAGATGTGCTGGGCGCCAGCGACGGTTTCCGGCGCCCGGGCTTTGCTGTGTCGGTCGAACCTGGGATCGGCTTCATGAAACGCGGCTGGTCGGTAAGCCTCTCCGCCCCGGTGGCGCTGTATCGGAATCGCGAGCGCAGTGTGCCCGACCGGCGCAACGGGAGGCACGGCGACGCCGCCTTTGCGGACTTCGTCATCTTGACCAGCGTGGCCAAGGAGTTCTAATTCAGGATGGCAAGCCGAGCGCAAGCCCGCTAGCGTCGGGCTCGGATCCTAAGCCTATAAAGTCGCCGCTTGCGCCACGAGCCGTACCGAGCATGAACTCGACTGCCGTCACTTTGTTGTCGCTGTGGGTGGTCCACGTGACCGCCGCCCACGCGCCCGCAGCCGAAGCGCCCGTGGTTCTTCTGGACCCAACCCACGACACGCCGGCCCCGGTGCGGTTGGTGGCCCGCGCGGACCCTGACAGCGGGCAGATCGAGATCGAGGAAGGAGGCCGACCCGTGTTGCAGTACAACTACCGCGTGGTGGAACCGGGCGAGATCCTGGACCGGGTGGGTGCCGGCAATCGCATCTACGCCCGGGCGCGCAGCGACTACATCCACCCGCTGTACGGTCTGCACGGCGAGGTCCTCACGCAGGATTGGTCGCTGGATCATCCCCATCACCGCGGGATCTATTGGGCATGGCCGGAGGTGGACTTGGGCGCGGAACGCGGCGATCTGCACGCGCTGCAGCGTGTGTTCGCCCGACCCACGGGTCGCCTCGGACTCCGGAGCGGGCCCGTCGTCGCGCAAGTCGAGGCGGAGAACCTGTGGCTCTGGGAAGACCGCGAGCCCATCGTGCGCGAACGGACGTTCATTCGGGCCTACCGCGCTACGGCCAAAGGGCGCGTGGTGGATCTCGAGTTGCACTTCCTCGGGCTCAAGGAAGGCGTGACGATCGCCCGGCGCGGCACGACGGCCTATGGCGGTTTGAATCTCCGCCTGGCGAAGCCCGAATCGCAGACGATCCGGTTCCACGCCGATCCTGCCGAGGCCAACCCGCGCCGAGCCTGGTCGGACCTCAGCGGCGTGTTCGGCGGCGGTGTAGCTTCCGGTCTCACCCTGTTGCAGAGCCGCGATAACCCCGAATACCCAGGCGATTGGGTCCAATACCCCGAGCTCTCGTGGGTGCAACCGACCTTCCCAACCGCAGGCACCCGGTACCCGCTCCACCCAAACCGCCCCCTCGTGCTCCGGTTCCGGCTCTGGGTGCACGCGGGCACGACGCCCGACCCGGAGTGGATTGGCAAGCTCTGGGACGATTGGCACGAACCTACGGCGAAGCCTTGATCGGGCCGAGGCCGGCAGGTTAGCCGTGCCCGACGCTCATCAAGGGTGCGGGCTCGCCGTCCATTCCGCGTCGGTGAAGACGCGGCGCTCGCCCCGGCGCAGCACCCAGACCAGTTCCTGACCCTGCGGCGCGGCAACCAGTCGGCAGACCCCGCCTTTCTCGGCAACGATCTCGACCCGCTGCGTGCGGCCGGCTCGGCGTTCGGCCGAGACCAGGAAAGCGCCCTGAGCCCGCAACCCGGTGAACGCGACGTCGCGCCACGAGGCCGGGATGGCGGGAAAAACCTCGAGACGTCCGCGATGGCTTTGGAGGAGCATCTCTTGCACGCCGGCCGGAAAGGCGAAGTTGCCCTCGAGGGTGAAAGGGCGGTAAGTGAACTTCGAGTAGCCGCGGCCTGACTGATCGCCATTGCAGTGAAAGCTGTTGCGCAGTGTGAACGCGGTCGCGAAGCGCTCGAGGGCCTGCTCGGCCTTGGCGCCGTCGTAAGCCCGCGCCGCGAGGTTGCCGCACCACGAGAAGCTGTAGCCGCACCACCAGTCGGTGCCGAGCCGTTCGAGGTCGAGCAGCGAGGCGGCGATGGTCCGGCGCGCCGCTTCGCCCTGCACCGCGTCGATGAGCCCGAGCGGGTGGAGGGCCATTAGGTGCGAGAGATGCCGGTGCGACGCCTCGAGCGGCTGGTCCTTGGCTACGAGGAGCCGACCGTCCTCGCCCAAGCTGAACTCCGGCAATTCACCCAGCACGCGGCGCCAGTGCACGGCATCGCCTGCGCGCCCGAGTTCCGCGGCCAATTCGGCCGTGGCGCCCAGCAACCAGCGCATCAGCGCCAGATCGTAATTGGTGAGCGTCTTGAACCAGGCCTCGGGCCGGTTGTCGTGGATCTCCGGCGAGGCGCTCAAGGGGAGCGTCCGACGACCCTCGGCGTCGCGCGCTTCACTGACGGCCTCGATGAAGACGCTGGCCTCCCGCAGGTACGGCCAGGCGCGCTCGCGCAGGAACCCGCGGTCCCCGCTGAACCGCCAGTGCAGATAGAAATGCTGGGCGAGCCAAGCGGCTGTGGTTGCCGAGTGAGTGTACTGACGCCACCCGCCGATCTGGCGGTTCTCGAGGTCGGCGGTCATCGGGACGTTCAGTCCAGGCAGGCCAAAAAAGCGGCGCGTCCACTCGACACAGTTCGCGCGGGTGTCCCACAACCAGTCGAGGTAGCTCAAGCCTTCATCGAGGCGGTTGCCACTGTAACAGGGCCAATAGCTCAGTTGCGTGTTCAGGTCGTGATGATAGTCCCCTTTCCAGGGCGGCAACTGGCCGTCGTCGGCCGTCCACGGGCCTTGGAGCGTGATGGGCGGGGCGCCCCGCCGCGCTGCGGCCCCGAACTTGTATGTGTCCAGGAACCACTGCCGCTCGAGCACCGGATTCGGCAGACGCACGGTGGACTTCGCCCAATAGGCCTCCCACCAGGCGCGGTGTGACTTGGCCTTGGCCTCGAAACCGGCCCGCAAAGCGCGCTCGACCCGGCGCCGGGCTAAGCGAAGCGGCTCCTGCCCCTCGTAACTCGACGCCACACTCCAAGCCCCCAGCCATTCACTGGCTCGCTCGCGCCAGGCGAAATACACCGCGAAATGGAAACCTTGTGCCCCCTGCTGCGTGAAAGCTTGCCAGTTGTCCCCGCGAGTCTGCACCGGCGGCGGATAGCCCAGTTGCGCCAGATCCCCCGCACCGATGCCGCCCGCAGCCGGGTTTTGGACCTTGCCGCCAAAAGGTGGGGCGACCAACCGGGGCACGACCTCGAACCCGATGCCCTCGCCCGACGCAGCCGGAGAACTGTTCGCTGGAGCCGGCGTCGAGGCTGGCGGAAGGGTGCTCGACAACAGCCCGGGGGCGCGTCGATCCGCACCGATCCGAATGAGCCCGACCGCCTCAGTGGCATGCACCAAAACCCGAACTGCGACGCCGTTGGCGAATCGCATGGTGGCCATGGCCTCGGCGAGATCGAGGGAAGTGTCCAGGAACCGCGCCGGCTCGCTGAGGCTGAGCTCGAGACGGCCGGCGGGGATCTTCGTGGGGGCGGGCCGTTCATAGGGCTTCTCGAGCAGCCGCACCAAGTCGGCGTGGCGGCCTTCGCGGTGCCAGCGCTGGACGGTGGCGTAGTTGTAGTCGGCAGACTCGAACTCGGGCACCGGCGTCAGGTCCCAGAGGTCGGTGCGGTCCAGCGAGATTCGCAGCGGCTGGCCCTGGCCCCACACCAGCGCCCCCAAGAGGCCATTGCCCAGCGGCAGCGCTTCGTCCCAACGCGCGACGGCGTTGGTGAAGTGCAGGCCGTGCTCAGAGCGGGGCAAATGGGGTTCGAGGTCAGCCCAGACCCACCCGGCTCCTACCCCTACCCCCACCCATCCCAGCAACAGCGAACCTGCCAGCCTGAGGAAGGGAAAGTGCCCAGACCCGATGAGACGCACGCGCATAGCTCAGGATCAGACCTCGCACAGTTTCAGCATCGCCCGCAGGGTCCCGAGCGGATCGCGGGTGGGGGTATACTCGTGGGCCAAGTAACCCTGGAACCCGAGGTCCGCGATGGCCTTGCAGATGGGCGGGTAGTTCAGTTCCTGCGTGTGGTCGAACTCGTGCCGGCCGGGATTGCCCGCCGTGTGGAAGTGGCCGATCCACTGGATGTTATCGCGGACGGTCCGGATGATGTCTCCCTCCATGATCTGCATGTGGTAGATGTCGTAGAGCAGCTTGACGCGCGGCGAATTCACCCGCTTGCAGAGTTCGACGCCCCAGGCGGTACGGTCGGCCATGTACCCCGGGTGATTGACCTTGCTGTTCAACAGCTCGAGGCAAAGCGTGACACCAAGGTCCTCCGCCAACCCCTTGATCTGGTTCAGGAAGAGAACGCTGTTATCCAGCCCCTCCTCGTCCGTCAGGCCCTTCCGATCGCCGGCCATAACAATCACGTTGGGCGCGCCGAACGCCGCCGTCGCCTTGATCGCCTCTCGCATCCGGGGATCGATGCTCCCGTGGTTGCTCCGGTCGTTGATGCCGCTCTTGATACCGCTGCCCCCGCCCACCATCGTCGGCATCAACCCATACTTCTTCAGGGTCGGAAAGGCGTCCGGGCCTACCAGGTCCATCCCCACCGCCCCAGCCGCCGCCGCCTCGCGACATTCCCCATCGAGGTCCAGTTTCAACCCGCGGAACACGCCTCGGCAGACCGCCTGTTTGAGCCGGCCGGGATGTGGCTGCGCCGCCTGGGCCGGCCGCCCGAGGCCAAGGCCAAGGCCAAGGCCACCAGTGCCGATGCTCGCCGCCCAGCCAAAGCCGGTGACCGAAGTGAGGAACGCGCGACGATTCAATCCGTCCGGGGTAGAGGGGGTGTCGTTCATGGGGCCAGAATAGCCAGGCTGCGAGTCGGTTGGCAAGGCAAGGTCGGCACGCCCCGCGGCCTCGATCTCTGTCAACAACTTCTTGCCAGTTAAAATAATAACGGTGTGAGCGATGTGAGTGTGAGGATGGGGGTGCGGAATTCGGCGCGATCTTGGAAGCCGAGGAGGGGTGACATGGTGAGAGTGTCAACAACTTCTTGCCAGTTAGATTAGTAACGGTGCGGATGTGGGATATGGGGGGTGCAGAACTCGTCGCGATCTTGGAAGCCGGGAAGCGAGAAGGGGTTACATGATGGGAGGAACTAGTAACTGGGAACAAAAAGAGCCCGGTGCCCCCCAAAAGAAAAGAAAAGGGGACGACCGGACTGGATTAGGGGCTCGACCCGTCCAGATGCCGTGTGCGCCGTGGCTGTGCGCGGCCGTGGCGCCTCGGCCCAACTGGTTAGCGTGCGCGGGCGCGGTTGGTGGCTTGTTCGAGCAAGGCCTTGGCGCGGCCAGCCAAGTCCGTGTTGCCAGTGGCTTGGGCGGCCTTTTGGAGCGGTTCGAGCAGGCGGGAAGCGTATTGGGCGCCGCGTTGGCCCCGCAACAATCCGTCCGCCACACCCACGACCGCCGCGCTGGCTTCGTCCTTGGTAGCAGCATCCTCCAAGTACGGCGTGATGAGGGGGAGTGCCTCTGGCGACTGGATACTGCCGAGGGCGGCGAGCAGGAGCTTCTTTTCGTCACCCTGCTGGAGGAGGCCGGCGACCTGGCGGCACATGGTCAGGCGTTGGTCGACCGGCAGGTCGGTGTTGGCGGCGAGACGCAGGTAGCTGCGCCGGCAGAGCATTTGGTCGGTGGGATCGCTGGTCGTCTGGGCTAACTGGAGCAGGTCGGGCGCCGCGTCGGCCGTCTTCCAGGCACCCAAGGCGCGAATGGCCGCGCCGCGAACCTCGACGTTCGTGTCGCTTACGGCGGCACGCACGGCTTTGAGTGAGGCGGGCCCGCCCACGGCGGCCAGGACTCGAAGCAGGGCCCCTTTCTGCGAGGGTGCAGCCTGGGCTAAGCGGCTGGTGACCTGGGCCACGCAGGCTTCGGGCTCGGGGGCTTTGGCGCACACGGCGCCGACGGCTTGCTCGGCGGCTTCCACGTCCGCGTCGGTATTGGCCTTCAGCAGCAGATCCAGGAGCGCGGAGAGGTCCGCTGGGCTGCCGAGCTCACCCAACCGCCTCAGCGAGGCAACGCGAACCTGGGCGTTGGGTCCGCTGGCGGCGGCGAGCAAACCGGGCAGCGCGTCGGTCATGCGGCGGCGGCCGATCAGGTCAATGGCCGTGAGTTGCTGGCCGCTCCGGTCGCTGTTCAACAGTCGTAGGACGCTGGCGTCCACGTCCGGGCCGGCCAGGCTGGCAAAGCCCTCTTGCGCGGCGCGGGAGATGTCCCGGTCGGCATCGCCGAGCAACTCGAGCAGCGCAGGTGCGGCGGCGGCGTCCCGCAACTGCGGCAAGGCGCGGACGGCAGCCAAGCGCACGGGCTTGGCGCCGGTCTGGGCGGCAGCGGTCAGGGCAGGCAGCGCCGCGGGATCGCCCCGTTGGCCCAGGGTATCGAGCAGGAGAATCTGCTTGTCGGCGTTGGCTAATACGAGCTCGGCCGCCAGGAGCTTGGTTACGTTGCGCCCGGGTAATTGCAGGGCGGCTTGAGCAGCCGCGGCGGTGAGAATGTAATCGTCGCTACGGATCGATTGGCCGAGCAAGTTGAGCCGGTTCTTTGCTGTCCGGGCGAGAATGGCGCCCCGCGTGGCGCCGGCCCGGACCTGATGCGGCAGAGCTGCGTTCGAGCGGAGTTGATCGTAGATGGCGATGGCCGCCGGTCGTTGGGCGGCGCCGGCCAAGGCTTCGGCGGAGCGGAACAGGCCTTCGCAGAGAGCGAGCTGGTTTTCGGGCTTGGCTTTCGGGAGCGCGGCTTGGAGGGCCTGGGCGGCTTCGGTACTGCCGAGTTGGCCCAAGGCGCGGGCGGCGGCCTGGGCCACCAGGTCGTCATCGGCCTGTAGTAGCTTCGTCAAGGCAGCGGTGGCTTGGGTGTCACGGCGGACGCCGAGGCTACCGATGACCCCCACCAACGGCCGGCCCTTCAGGGTGCCCAGGGCGGCGCGCAGGGCTTCTCCAGCCGCGGCATCCGGCATGGTTTCCAGGGCGTAGCGGGCCATGTGATGGTACTGCGGATCGGGCAGGAGCGCGGCCAAGGCCGGCACGGCTGCTTGGGTACCGATGACCGCCAACTCACGGCAAGCATCGGACTTGTCCTTCTGCGACGCATCGGACTTGAGGACTGCGATGAGCTGGTCCTGGGACCGGGTCAGCAGGGGCGTGGGATCCTGAGCCAAGCTGGGCAGGCTGGCGGCGGCCAGCAACGCGAGGGCGACAACGGTGTGCAAAGTACGGTTCTTCATGGGAATGGGTAAGGTAAAGTTGGGTGGGCACGCGCTTAAATGATCCAGGGCTCGCGCATGGCGCGTGAGCGGAGGCGGTTGGCCTCGACATCGCCGGCGAATTCCTCCTTGGCCGGATCGAACTTCATATTGCGTTTAAGCCACATGCAGATGTTGGCGGCGTGGACGGTGGACATCGACCGGTGCATGACCACGGGATCAGCGACGGGGTTCTGCCGCGATTTAACGCAGTTGAAGAAATCGCGCACGTGGCTCATGGGCCGCTGCGTGCGCGCGATGTAGTCGTTGACGACCTTGTTGAAGTCCTCGAGCAACGCGGGCGAGGAGACTTCCGGACGCGAGTAACCGTCGGCCACGGCGACCCAGCCGTCGGGTCCGTCGAAGCGCATGCCGCAGGAGCCGCGCCAGTACTTGTCGCCACGCGACAGGACCATCTTGGTGCCGTTGGCGAAGCGAGTGACCATGCCGTCGCCGGTGGGGTTGTCGATGTATTCGTATTCGACGGGCGAGGTATCGAGCAGGTCGAGCCCGGCTTGGGCTTGGGCGAAGGTGTGGGCGCCCCATTCGCCGATGCAACTGGTATGGAAGTCGTAGTGGCCGCGCCAACCGCCGCGGGTGTAGGTGGGGTTGTAAGGCCGCCAGGGGCAGGGGCCCAACCACTGGTCCCAATCGCACTCGCTCTTCGGGGGCTCGGGCTGGCCGGGCAGCCAATCGTGGCGCATGGCGGCGGCGTCCCAAGGGGCGATATGGGCGTAAGCGGTGTGGACTTGGCCGAGCCGGCCGCTCTTGGCCAACTCGATGGCAAAGACGAAGTTGGCCTCGCTCAGGCGCTGGGTGCCGGTCTGGTAGACGCGCCCGTACCGGCGGGCGGTTTCAACCACGGCTTGACCCTCGGCCATGGTCATCGAGGAGGGCTTCTCCGAGTAGACATCTTTGCCGGCGCGCATGGCGAGGATAGCCATGAGGGCGTGCCACCGGTCGCCCGTGGTGCTGAGGATGGCGTCGATGTCGGTGCGCGTGGCCAAGAACTCGCGCGTGTCGCTGTACATGGCGCAGTCGGTGTTGCCGTACCGATTGTCGACCAGGCGCTTGACCGCCTCGCGCCGTTGCTTCTGCGGGTCGCAGACGGCCACGAATTGCACATCCCGCTCGGGCAACATCCAGTTCAGGACGCCCGTGCCGCGGCCGCCGATGCCGATGCCGCCCAGGATGATCTTCTCGCTCGGGGGCACGGCCCCGTTCCGGCCCAGGACCGATGCCGGCACGATCAGGGGCGCGGCGAACAGGCCGCCGGTGAGGGCGGCGCGCCGGAGGAATTGCCGGCGCGTCAGGGAGTCTGAGGCAGCGGCGTGGGAAGGGAGAGAGGCCGGGGCCGCAGGCGTGCGACCGCCGGTCAGGACATGGTGCGTTGACATGTAGGCATCCTAACAGCGGCGCGCGGAAAGATGAAAGGATTCTTTCCGGCGCCTGGGCCGGGACATTCCGGGATCTACCCGGACAGCAGGCTGAGGTCTGCGACGGCGGGTTTGGCGGGTGGGTGGAGGGGCAACACGGCTCGGGGTTCCTCCGGTTGGTTGGCGTTCCAGAGGCAGAGGCGGGTGTAGTCCTTGTCCAGAGCGGCGACCAAGTCAGGTGCCGCCCGCGCCACGCTCAAGGTGAGGCCCGGCGGGGCTTGGTAATGCGTGCAGGTCAGGGGCGGGCGGGGTCGGATCACGCAGACGCTGTTACCGAGAAGGCTGGGCACAAGGCGGAAAGACTGGCCGGGCGGCGTAGGCGAGAGGTCGTAGGCCTTGGCGCCCAGATCGCGGATCACTCGGGCGGTGGCGCCGGGGATCGCGCGGTCCCAGCGCAACAGGCGACCGGACAGAGTCAACCCGAAGAGGTGCTCGATATGTGGCACGGCGCCCACGATCGTCTCGCCAGCCGGCGCGGGGTAGTTCTGCGGTTCGACGGCGGGCCGTTGCGGGTGGAGGCGCCAGACCGTGTTGCGGGCACACACGAGAAGATCGTCGCCATCGGCTACCTGGACAGCCCGGCAGCCGGCCCCGACTAAGTCGGGCGCGAACGGCGTGGCCTCACCGCCGGTCAAGGGCCACCGCAGCAGGCCCAAGTCCGAGTGCGCGGCGTAAAGCCACTCGCCCAGAATTGCCATCGAGTTGGCCCCGTGCCGTGTGGCCGAGGGAAAGGGAAAGAGCTGCGCCTCGGCTCGTTCGAGACCGAACAGCGCCACACCCAGACGCGCCCCGGCCAGCAGGTGGATGCGATCGCCCACGCGAGCCAAGCGCACCGAGCGGGTGCTGCCCATGGCGGGCGGCAGCCGGTACGTGCGCGCCGGCGGAGGGCTGCCGCCGATCGCCCGAGGGTCGTAGGCGCGGATTTCCCGGCCGCAAGCGACGAACAGGTAGCGGGTCTCGAGCGGGCGCTTGACCTGGCGAGCGAGGTAAGAGGGCCAATCCTCGGCGTCGTCGGCCACCAGGATGACCTGGACAGTCTGGTGGATCTCTTTGACGACACCGTCCGTGACCTTGATTTCGGCCAGGCCCGGCAGCCCCGCTTCGCCTTGGCTACCGACTCGAGTGTCGCCCGTCACGTTTTGTTCGATCTTGCGGGCGACGGCGTCGGTCAACGTGACCTTGGCGGCGGGGGTCGATTTCGCTGGCGCGGCGTCCATGGTATTGCGTTCGGGCAGTCATAGCCTGGGCCGCAGCCGCTGCCCAGCGGAAAGCGGCAAGGCAAGTGGTCAGGTGCACCAGTAAGGCTGGTCTCTGGCGTGCCCGTGGCGGACACCGCAGAACGCCGACTGCCATGCGCCGGCAGTTCAAGCCTGACAAGAAGGTGTCTAAACTCCACAGTGGCGGGGGTGTGCCTCGGTCCGACGAACGTGCCGTGTCGGCGGCGCTGTCGAGCCGCTACCCATGAACCGGCCGTACCGCCGACTTTCCTGTCGGCCCGATGCCGGTTGGAAAACCGGCGCTATAGGTTTATGGCCCCGATGGGCGCGCCAAACCGGGTGGAAGCTACCCATGAGACCTTGGGCTGGTCGATCGGTTGCGGGTACGTTTGCAGGTAGCAGGGCGCGCAGTCCTCTGCGCGCCGCGCGCGCCGCGAACCACGGTCGAGCCTCGAGCCGGCGGCGCGCAGAGGACTGCGCGCCCTACCGCCGGTCGGTCGTCCATCACGGTGGCGCATGCGCGAGTGCGTGAGGGGAATGAGATCGGCGACGTGGACGTAGAAGGTGCTGTGGCCGGACCGAAACCGGGCTTTGAGCCCATTGAGACCAATGAGTGACGAAGCGACCGAGGGTGACAGCTCGCCCCACCGTTTGGAGGAGCTCCACGGTGTGCCCGGCGCCGTGGCAGCCAAGCTCAAGGAACACTGGCTCGAGACGGCGGAGCAGGTGCTGGCGGTGGCGGCTTGCCGGGAGGGTCGCGAGGGGCTGGAGCGGTTGTTGGGCTTCGACGCGGCCCAGTTGCAGGACTTCCTCGGGCAACTGAGCGCAGTCGTGGATCCGGCGGTGCGCGAGCGGTTGGGGCAGCCTGCGGCCCTGCGAACGCTGGGGTTGCAGTTGACCGAGGAACAAAAGCGGCAGGCGGGCCTCGAGTGAGCGTGCGGCTGGAACAAACGTTACTGATGAGAGCTCGGGATAGACGACAAGTTGCTGGTAGGGCGGGCAGTCCTCTGCGCGCCGTAAACCACTGTGGACAGAGGAAGCCGCGGCGCGCAGAGGACTGCGCGCCCGTACCGCCGACTTGTGGTCCATCTTAGTGACTCCTGAGTATGAGAGTCGAGGGACAGATCGGGCTCGAGCGGATCGAAGGGCTCGAGGCGGGGCAGCGGGCGCTGCTCGAGGGGCTGTGGTTGGAGAGTGTCGAGGAGGTGGTCGCCGCGCTGGCAGCGTTCGAGTCGGACCTAGCGCCGGCTGAGGAGCAGGATGGCCGAGCGGCGTTGGTCGAGGTGGGCCGGCTTGGGCTGGCGGTGTTGCCGCGGGAGGCGGTCGAGCGGGTCAGCCGGCCGTGTTCGGCGCGCGCCTTGGGTTGCCGGGTGACCTCGGAACAGCTCGGGCGATTCGCTCGGGCGGGCTGCGTTGAGCTCCCCGAGGGCAAGGGCAAGGGGCCGGAGGGAATCGAGCGGGGCCTGCCTGCTTCGGTTCGCTTGCTGGATCGGCTGGGCTCGGCGCGGGATCAGGGAGATCGGGGAACGTGCGTGGCATTCGCTGGAGCGGCGTTACGGGAGTTCCTGTTGGGAGGCGAGCCGCTGCTCTCGGAGCAGTTCTTGTACTGGGCCTGCAAGGAGTTAGATGGGTCGCCGAAACCGGGCACGTACCTGCACACGGCGATGTCGGCGCTCAACCGCTATGGGATCTGCCGGGCGGAGACGTGGCCGTACAACCCGGACCCCACAGGAGACGACGAGGGGCAAGGCCCGCCACCGGTGGGGGCGGGGCGGGAGGGCCTCGAGTACCGGCTGATGAACACGCGTCCGGTCGAGCCGGGCTTGGTCATGGACTACAAACACATGCTGGCGGGCGACTCGCAGACGCCCGGCATGCCGGTTGTGTTTGGCACGTTGGTCTTCCGGAGTTGGCTGCGCTCGGCCGAGTCGCAACGGACCGGCAAGGTGACCTTGCCTTTGCCTGGCGAGATGCCCCTGGGTGGGCACGCTTGGTGCGCTGTGGGGTATGTGGACGATCGGACGGTGCCGGGCGGCGGCTATTTCATCGTGAGAAACAGTTGGGGGGCGAACTGGGCGCCTGCCAGTCCGGAACGGCCTGGCTACGCGCTGATGCCCTACGCGTATGTCGAGCGGTGCGCACTCGAGGCCTTCACCGGTCCGGCGGAAGGGGGCGAGCCACGCTCGCGGCGCCGCCGGAGGATTCCTGCGGCGGTCGACCATGGCGACTTCACCCCGTTCATCAGGACACTCGAGGCGGACACGCGCGACATGGACCAAGCGCTGCAGCCCGGGGGAACACGCGTTCTGGCGGACCCCTTGGAACCTCGACTCGTGCGCCGCGATACGCCGCTGAATCGGCGGGCGTTCCTCCTGCGGGATTGCACCTGGTCGGACGAGACGCGTCGCCGGCTATGGTTTCCGGTCTTCGGGGGGGACCGGGATTTTGGCCATGCGGCGGCTGAGCTGGAGGAGGTCATCCGGAAGGCGCAGGCGGCCCTGGACGCGAACCTCCGCGGGGCGGTGGGCAAGCCACGGCCGTTCCTGCCTCACCCGCGGCTGCGGGCGTGGTTGCTGCCGCTGCTGCCGGTGGATTGGGCGCCGCGGATCACCGGCTGCGAGGCGGTGGCGGACTTGAGCAGTGAGTTGGTTGCGCTGGTGAAGTCCGAGGCCGGCGTGCCAGCAGAGCTGGCGTGGCCGGACGATTGGAACGACCGGGTGGGGCAGTGGGCGTTTCTGCGCGTGTACGAACTGCGGGGGGCCGGGCGGCCGCTGCACGTCGTGGCGACATGCTTCCGCCGCCTGCGACTCGATCGAGCGGAGGAGCTCGACAGCCCTCCCAGGGCGTGCTTCCAGGGAGTGGACCCTGCTTGCCTCGATCGGGTCGCGGCGTTGTACGACGAATGGTGGCGAGGGCGAGCCGGGGGTGGCCCCGAGCCGGCGCAGGTGGCATTCAGTATCACGCTGGCGGAACCGTTGCCCCCGACGTTGGCCTGGCAGGCGGAGGGCAGGCGCTGGACGGTGGTCTGTCGGCGCCGCCCCGCCTCGCCGCACCATGCGCTGGACGCACCGGGACCGATCTGCGAACGGCCGGTCGAGGAGAACCGTTTTCGGCCGCCGCACTCGACGGAGCGCGATTTCCTAGATCGCCTGAAGCCGGAGTCTGAGGAGGAGCAGAGCCTGCGGGTGCGGGAATGGGTCGAGTACATCCTCGAGCTCGAGGGCGGTCAGGCGACGGTGGCGAAGGTGCGGGACCGGACGGGGTATCGGGCGTCGGTGGTCGAGCGGGCGTTTCTGGCGCTGCAGGAAGGTGGAGACTACCGGATCAGGCGGGTCGGCTCGGGGGGCGGGCGTCGGACAGAAGCGCTGGCGCTGGGGCGCGCGAAGGCGGGCGAAGGTATCGAGCTAACGGCGCGTTGCCTGAGTCGGCCCTACCTGCAGCGGCACGCCTTGAGGATTGGGGCGATCGTCCTCGGGGTAGCCGTCAGTCGACTCGCCGGTTGGGTTGAGCATCAGTTCGCCGGCGGCGGTTGGATCGGGCTCGTCGGTGACGTGGGTTTGGTCCTCATCCTTTACTTGGGCAACCGGCTTCAGAACCAGATCAACCGGCGTGCGGATCGAGCAACGGACTGAGAGCCGGGCAACCGATCCAGCGGCCCGGAACTTTGGCGAGGCGCGCGTCATAGCCTCGATTGGCGACAACCCGTGCATCGTGTCTCTGGTGAAGTCCGCGATATGAGATGCGAAGCCCGAAGCGAAGGGGAACCAAGGCGTCGCGGAGCTCCGCCCTCCAATGTGACGTGGTGACCGCTGAAGGGCGCCGTTGGAGGGGCGAGTTCCACGAGCCCTCGATCGCAAGTGCGCGATCGGAAGTGGGCAGCCCGAAGGGAAAGGCAGCCCAGGCGTCGCGGAGCTCCGCCCTCCAATGTGATGTGGTGACCGCTGAAGGGGCGCCGTTGGAGGGGCGAGTTCCACGAGCCCGCGATCGCAAGTGCGCGATCGGAAGTGGGCAGCCCGAAGGGAAAGGCAGCCCAGGCGTCGCGGAGCTCCGCCCTCCAATGTGACGTGGTGACCGCTGAAGGGCGCCGTTGGAGGGGCGAGTTCCACGAGCCCGCGATCGCAAATCCGCAATCGGAAGTCCGCAGCCCGGAACGAAGGGGAACCCAGGCGTCGCGGAGCTCCGCCCTCCAACACGATGTGGCGACCGATGAACGGCACAGTTGGAGGGGCGAGTTCCACGAGCCCGCGATCGCAAGTGGGCGATCGGAAGTGGGCAGCCCGAAGGGAAGGGGAACCCAGGCGTCGCGGAGCTCCGCCCTCCAATACGGTGTGGTGACCGCTGAAGGGCGCCGTTGGAGGGGCGAGTTCCACGAGCCCGCGATCGCAAA
>VHCO01000069.1 GCA_016871715.1 Verrucomicrobiota bacterium | reverse complement strand
TTGCGACCGCCACTGCCGTGGCCAGCGGTTGTCCCTGGCAAGCCATTCCACCCGCCTAACCCGAGAGCGCCGTCCCCGCCTACCGCGCCATCGTGGCCGCCCCCGCCCTGCGCCCCTCCGGCGCCGCCGCCGTCAAGGACCTGACCGGGGCGTACGAGGCCGCCCGCGCCGCCGAAACCGCGGCTGGACGACGAGGTGCCGGCGCCCACGCCACCATTGCTCCCGGCTTGACCTGCGCCGCCGTCGGCTCCGCCACGCCCGCCGGTTCCCTCGAGTCCGTCGGCGCCGCGTTCGCTCCCCTTCATTGGGTTTCCACCTTCGCCGCCCGCGCCGCCCGAGCCCCAAAGGTCGCCACCCGAGCCCCCCGCTCCGTCCGTGCTGCCACCGCTTCCGCCATCGCCGCCGCCCGGGCCGGGTTGACCGAGCGCGGCCGAGGCGTCGAACCGGGTCCCGTTCAAGAGCGCGTTGCCCCCGACAATCAGCCGCGCCGGGCGAGACCCGAGCACGCGTACCGTTTCATCGTCAAAGATGACGTCGCCCAGCAACCGAAATTCCGCGACTCCCGACTCGTCCACGGAAACCCGAAGGGGCAGGCCGCGAAAGGCCGCGGTCGAGCCATCGAGAGTCAACGCGGTCGTGTCGATCCGCACTTCCTGGCTGAGCCCCATCGACCCCGCCGTCCAAAGGAGCAGGGCGGCGAACCGGACAACGGTGTGCCGGTTGGTCGCGATCCGGGAAGCGATCAGTTTGTCGGCCCGTCGGGCCATGGAGTCGGTCCAGGACCGGTTGCCTGCCCCCCTGCGTTTCATGGGAGATTGCCTGTAGCGATTGAAGTTAAGCTCGCCGCAGTCTCACCTGGACCCTCCGGCGAAGCAAGCGCGCATCGGACCGCAGGTCTGCCGCCCGATTGGGACCCAATCGGTTGCCCTGAGTTCCGTCTTCAAACGGGCTGCCAGAGGTCGCCCATCGGTTCCGGTCTGGACATCCCATGCGGCTGCCCGTCGGTTCGTCGAGTCGGTCTCGGGCCGTGAAGATGTGGCTCTGAGCGAGTTCGTGCTCACGGAATTCTACCTGCTGCTGCGCAACCCCGCTGTCCTGAGCAGACCGCTGTCGGCACCGAGGCGGTCGCCGTCCAAGGGTGATCCTGACGAAACCACCTAGAACCACCGTTCCATGACTCCCTTTCATTCGCCCAACACCGCCATCAGATGACGTATCTCTTCGTCCACGTCCTCCGGACGCGCGACGGTCTCGGCGATGATCTCGCGGATGATCTCCCCGTAACGGCGGCGCAACCGATGCAACGCCACGTCCACCGCGCCGACGCTGATGCCGAGCCCCGCGGCGACCTCCGCCCGGGATTTCTCGCCGCGACCACCCGTCAGAAACGGCTTCAGCAGCTCGAACACCTCCGTCTTGCCGGTGCGCGCGTAGTCGCCATCGAGCCGCGCGATGGCCTGATCCATCACCGTCAACGCCCAGCGCCGATCATAGAGCCGATCCGGTGTCTCGCGGGCCGCCGGTTCCAGAAGGTACCGCTCCTCCGCCGGCAATGCGGCGAACGAGATGACCGGTTGACCGCCGCCCCGTTTCTGGCGCTGGCTCCGCCGCCATTCGTTGGCCACGTAATGACCCAACGCAGCGATCAGAAAACTGCGGAACCGGCCCTTCTCGGGCGTGACCTCGGCCAGATCGTTGCGTCGCAGCAGACTCTCGAAGCAGCCCTGCGTCAGGTCTTGGGCGTCCTCCGCCGAGTAGCCGCGCCGCCGCACGTAGGCGTAAAGCGGATACCAATAGGCCCGGCACAACCGCTCGAGGGCGGCCTGCGCGGCTGGCGTAGCCGCCCGACCGGCCTCGATCACCACGCTCCAGTGCGTCGTCCGAAATGCCGGGGAGCCGTGCAGAGTGGACAACAGATGCTCGTTCTCGGCCATGACGCCAACAATCTGTGGGAGCCTGGCGGAGGCCGACCGTTATGGCAAGGCCGCATCGCCGCGGACGGGGCCAGCGGGCCAGCGGACTCAAGCGAGGCGCAAGTCTGCCGCGGCGAGACCGGGATGCGGCGCCTCAGCCGCCAGAAACCCCTTGAATCGGTGCCTGGTCGCCAAGCGCTGCAAGAAGCTCTCCAAGCGGGTTCTGGGGCTGCTCTGAGGCAACCCTTGGTGTTGGTGGGCGCGCGCGCACAGAGGAAGGCGGGACCAGAAAGGGGCGGCTGAGCACGCACTCCCTCCCCTGCTCTGCTCCCGCTCCCTGCTCCCGCCCAACCCACCCTGCGGCATGCCTCGGTTCTCGGGTGCGCGCGACTCCCAAGTCATTGCGTTCACGCCACATGTTATTTAACAGGTGTTTAGTAATTGACACGTGGAGTAATTGACACGTGGAGGGTTCTACGGCCCTCCGCCGTGGCCGCGGGAGGCCGAAGAACAGGCGAGCAGTGAGCAGAAGGGGGGCGGTCAACCGGCTGGACTGGGGCTAGGAAGGCACGGCCCGTGCGGTACGCTTGCGGGGCAGCATTCACGTTCGCGTTGGGGGCGTTTGCGTTCGGCGTTGCCCGGAGAGATCGGCTGTGGTATCCACGCTGGCAGTCATCGCATGAAGCCATCGTGGTTTAGAAAGTCGTGGAGTGCCCTTAAGCTGACCAGCTCGATGCTGTTGCTGGGGGGAGGATGGGGCGTGGGGCAAGCCAGTGAGGTGTGCGCGTATTTTCGCGCCGACGGTGGCGTGGCAGCCAGGCCCGGCCGGCTGCCCGACCGGTTGGACGGTTCGGGCGTGTTGCGGTGGCGGGTGCCGTTCGATGCGGGACACTCGACCCCTCTGCTCCATGACGGGCGGCTGTATTTGACGACCTATCGCGACGAGGCCAAGGAGTTGGCCACGGTCGCCGTCGATGCCGCCACGGGGCGAGTGGCGTGGCGCCGAGCCCTCCGCCCCGATCGAATCGAGTCGGTGCACCGGTTGGGTAACCCCGCCACAGCCACCGCAGCCTGCGACGGCCAGCGGGTGTTCGTCTTTTTTGGCAGTTACGGGCTCTTGTGCTACGACCTCGAAGGCCAGGCACAGTGGGAACGGCGCTTCGGGCCTTTCCAAGACGAGTTCGGATCGAGCAGTTCGCCCATTTTGATCGACGATAAAGTGATTCTGAATCAAGACCACGACGTGGACAGTTTCCTGATCGCACTGGATCGGGAGACCGGACGGACGGTGTGGCGTGTGGCTCGCCCGGACGCGGTGCGCAGCTACTCGACCCCGGCCGTTTGGGCGCGCAACGGCACCCGACAACTGCTGGTGGCCGGCGGTTTGGAGCTGGCCGGCTACGACCCGGCGAACGGCGAACGGTTGTGGTGGACGTATGGCTTGGCGCGCATCGTGGTGCCCACGCCCGTTGTGGGAGGGGATACGGTCTACATGGCATCCTGGACTCCGGGCGGCGATTCCGGCCAACGCATCGCCTTGGATTCCTGGGCGGTGGCTCAGGCCAAATGGGACCGAGACCAGGATGGGAAACTGGCCCAGGCCGAGATTGACAGCAGCGAGGTTCTCGAGCGCTTCTTCCGGATGGACCTTGACCAGGATGGCCGTCTCGACGCGCGCGAATGGGAGCGCCACGCCGAGGTGTTCCGGCGTGCCGAGAATGGCGTGTTCGCCCTCCGCCCCAGTGGCCGCGGCGAGCTCGGGTCCTCAGCGGTGGTGTGGAAGCGCCAACGCGGCGCCCCGTATGTTCCGACACCCCTGTTGGATCGCGGCATGCTGTGGGTCGTCAAGGACGGCGGGATCGTGACCAAGCTAAACGCGGCGACGGGCGAGGTCCTCCAAGAAGAGCGCCTCGCGGGCATCAGCAACTACTTCGCATCCCCAGTGACCGGCGACGACAAAGTCTATTTCGCCGGCGAACAAGGCGTCCTCACCGTCGTGGCTAACGAACCGGCCTGGCGCATTGTTTCCTCCCACGACTTCCGTGAGAAGCTCTACGCCACACCGGTCCTGGACCAGGGGCGGATCTTCGTCCGGAGCGACCAGGCCCTCTACTGCTTTGAGGCGCGAGCGGAGTAGAGGCGGCCTCCTCTCGGAGGACGCAGCCTTCACCGCCTGGTCGGCCAGGCCGGTACGCTCCGTGCGGAAATCAACCTGGATCTGATGGACTCGCGCCCCACAAGGCACCTCGGCCTAGGCGTCCTGATGACACTCCTGCTCGGTGCAGGAAGCGCCTGCGCTCAATCCACGCCAAACTCTGCGCCCTCCGCGCCCTCCCCCCCTACTCCCACCTCCGCAGAGGCGCTCACGGTGCTTCCGCCTTTCGGAGTCCGATTGGTGTACTCGGCCGCGCCGGGCGAAGGATCGTGGATCGGGTTAGCCGGCGACGGTCGCGGCGGTCTGGTGGTCGTGCCGGAAGATCCCAGCGAACCCATGCTGCGCCTGACTGTGACAGCGGAGGGAACCCTGCTCGGTGTCGCGCCCTTTCGCACGCCCATCCGCGGGGCCACCACACTGCGGCTTGCCCAAGGCAGCCTCTTCGCACAGGCCCATGGACCTGACGGCGCCGGCCTCTACCGGCTGACCGACGCGGATCGCAATGGCCGGTTCGACCCGGAGGAAGTCCAATTCCTGAAGCCCAGCACGGCGGCAAGCGAACGGCCGAGCCAGCCGGTTGCGGTTGGGCCGGACCATAGCCTCCACGTGGCGCAGCCGCAGCGCGCCGAACCCGCGCCTCGAGGCGGGCCTGACGAACCCCACCCGCAGGACCGCCCCGACGTGCTGTTGCCCGCGCTGGACGCGCTCGTCGAAGACGCCTCCGGCGAGACCGAGATGCGGGCGGGGACGGTCATCACCCGGGCGCAACCAACCGACCTGCGCTGGGAACGCTTAGTGCGGGGACTAGGCGACGTCTCAGCCCTGGCCTTGAATGCCGATGGCGAACTGTTCGCCCTCGAACGGGAGGTGGCCGAGCACCGGGGCTTGCCTTGGTACCGCCCCACGCGTGTGGTGCACTGCATTGCTGGCGGAGATTATGGGTGGCGTGGCGGTCCGGGAAACTGGCCGGCGTGGTACCCGGACGGTCTGCCGAGCGTGGTCGACCTCGGTCTGGGTTCTGCCGTGGCCATGCAATTCGGAACCGGCGCGCGGTTTCCCTCCAAATACCAACGTGCGCTCTTCGTTCTGGACCCGACCCACGGCCGGATCTTCGCTGTCCACTTGCGGTCCCAAGGGGCGAGCTACGCGGGCGATTACGAGGTATTCCTGCACGGCCAACCCCTCGCGCTCGCCGGGCTCGACATCGGCCCAGACGGAGCGCTGTATTTCATTACCGGGGGTTCCGGCGCGCCTTCCGCCCTCTATCGAGTGACCTACACCGGCGACGAATCGGCGCCGCCCGCTGCGTCGGTGGACGCGGCGGGGGCCGAAGCCCGGGCGGTGCGACGCGGGCTCGAGGCCTACCACGGCCAATGGGCCGCCGCCAACCTCGAGGCGCTCTGGTCCCACCTCGACAGTCCAGATCGGTGGATTCGATACGCGGCGCGCCTGGCGTTCGAACGCCAACCGCTCGAGCAGTGGCAACAGCGAGCCATCGATGAGCCGCGGCGGGACGCGGCGCTGAGCGCGTTGTTGGCCTTGGCGCGCTGCGGCCCGGCCGGGGTGCGCCGGGACTGGCTGGCTGCCTGGCGGCGTCTAGCGGAAAGTCCTGAGCTCACCGAAGCGCAAGAACTCGACACGCTCCGGATCCTGGCCGTCGCATGGGTCCGCTTCGGCGCTCCGGAGCCGGAGGAGCGAGAGTTGACGTTAGCCATGCTGGCCCCCCTTTATCCCTCGCCTTCCGAGCCGTTGAATCGGGAGTTGAGCCAACTGTTGATTTACCTCGGCGCGCCGGAGGTCGCCGCGCGGGCCCTGGCGCTGTTCGAGGCGGCGCCGACCTTCGAGGAGCAGGCGCACTACGTGTTCCATTTGGGCGCCCTCGACCGCGGCTGGACGATCGAGAGCCGCCAACGCTATTTTCACGCCCTCCATCGCATCCGCTCCGGCGGCGCGCATTCACCCGAGCTGCTGCGCTGGTTTCGCGAGGCTGGTCTTGCCTACCAAGACGGTACCGACCTGGACCTCCTCATCACCCGTTGGCGGCAGGCGGCGGTGGCGACGCTCGAGCCGTCTGAGTTAGCCGAGCTCGAGGCGGTCATCCGCGGCCAGGCCGTGTTCGCGGTGCCGGCGGCTACCAACCGCTTCTTTGTCAAAGACTGGGCGCTGGAAGACTTGGCGCCGGTCCTCCACGAAGCGGATCGGGGCCGCTCCTTGACTCGCGGCAAGCGGGCCTTTCGCGACGCCCAGTGTTTGGCGTGCCACCGATTCGGACCCGAGGGCGGCACGGTGGGACCGGACCTTACGGCCGTGGCCTTGCGATCCAGTCGACTCGAGTTACTCGAAAGCCTGCTGGTCCCCTCGAAACTGGTGGCGGACGAATACCGCAACGCCACCTTCACGCTCGTGGATGGCGACGACTTGACGGGTCGGGTGATCGAAACCAAGCCGGACCGTTATGTGGTCGTGTCCAATCCCCTGACGGGCAGCCGCTTGGAGATCAAGAAGAGCGACGTGGTCAGCGTCGTCACCGCCCAGCTTTCGCCGATGCCGGATGGGCTGCTGGCCATCCTGACCCGAGAGGAGATCCTCGATTTGCTAGCCTACCTGGAGTCCGGTGGCAAACAGGACGCTGCCACCTTTCAACCGGGTCTGTGACCCCTGGCCCCGCGGACGCGATCCGCAGACGCAATCCGCTTGCCTTGGGCCGCACCGGGTGAGTACAACATCCGCCCATGAACACCGTCACGTCGCTGAAGACTGTCAAAGGCAACACCCAATCCAAGGTCGAGGCTGAACTGTCGCGCACCGGAGGGCTGCTGCGCCTGGCGCCCGCTTGGGTGCCGCGCTCCTTCCTTCAACCCGGCCTGCGCATCAAGCTGCACCCGGACGATACCTACGCCTACGGCGCCGACCGCGGCGGCATTGACGAACGCTGGTTTGCGTCGACCACCGAGGCGGCCAACGAGGGGCGTGTGCCCGACGAAGGGCTTAGCTACTGCGTGGTGGGCAAGGAACGGTTCACGTTGCGTCAGGCGGTGGCCGACTGCGGGGCGGCCCTGGTCGGCAAGGCGATCTGGAAGAAGTACAGTCGTTGGCCGGTGTACTCGAAGTTCTTCGACAACATGGGGCCCATTCCCCACCACATGCATCAGTCGGAGAAGCAGGCCAAGCTCGTCGGCCAGGAAGGTAAACCCGAGAGCTACTACTTCCCGCCCCAGCATAACAACGTCGGCAACAATTTCCCCTACACCTTCTTCGGCCTCGAGCCCGGCACCGCCAAAGCCCAAGTGCGTCAGTGCCTCGCGGATTGGAACAAAGGCGACAACGGCATCCTCGACCTCTCGAAAGCGTACCGGCTCAAGCCCGGCACCGGCTGGCTCGTCGGCCCGTCCATCCTCCATGCCCCCGGCTCCTTCTGTACTTACGAGCCGCAGTGGGGCAGCGACGTCTTCGGCATGTATCAGAGCCTGGTCGAAGGGCGTTATGTGCCCTGGTCGCTCCTGGTCAAAGACATGCCCAAGAAATACCACCGCGATTTGGATTTCATCGTCGACCAACTCGATTGGGACGCGAATGTCGATCCGAACTTCAAGGACAACCATTACCTCGAACCGGTGCCCGTCGCCGACACGCGCGCCGCGGGCTATGTGGATCGCTGGATCGTCTATGGCAAGGTGCACGGCAAACAGCTCTTCACCGCCAAAGAACTCACCGTCGAGCCTGGGATCGCTTGCACCATCAAAGATACGGGCGCCTATGGCTTGATCTGCGTCCAAGGCAGTGGCCGCCTGAACGGCCAACCGCTGAACAGCCCGAAACTGATCCGCTTTACCGAACTGACCGAAGACGAGTACTTCTGCAGCGAAGATGGCGCTCGCAGCGGCGTGACCTTCCAAAACACCAGCGAAACCGAACCGTTGGTCACCCTCCGGTACTTTGGTCCCGATGCGAACCCGGACGCGCCGGAACTCGGGGCGTACCGCTCGAACGCGTTCTAGCATTGGGCCCCGCCAGGTGGACTGTGCGCCGTCCGGCGTCGTGAACCCTCCCGGCTCATGACGCCGCCACCTATGATCGTCATCACCGATAGCCGCTGTACCGCGTACCAACAACCCGGTCACCCCGAGCGGCCGGCGCGCATCAGCCAAACCGTCCAACGCCTCAAAGCCCAGACGGCCCTCCCCATCGCCTGGGCGCACCCCGGCGCCGTCACCACCGCGCAGTTGGAGCGGGCCCACTCGATCGAGCACCTCGAACGCTTGATGGTGCCCATGGACTTCGACGCGGACACAGCCGCTTACCCTGACATCCGGGCGCACGCCGAGCGCAGCGTGGGCGGGGCCTTGTACGCCCTGCAAGCGGCCCTGACGGGCAACGCGGCCTTCAGCCTGCTTCGGCCGCCAGGCCACCACGCCACCCCCGACCGGGCCATGGGTTTCTGTTACCTCAACTCGGTGGCCATCGCCGCCCTTGAAGCCCTCGCCCAGGGCATCCCCAAGGTCGCCATCTTCGACTTCGACGTCCACCACGGCAATGGCACCGAGGAGATCCTCCTCGACCGTGACCGGTGCGCCTACTTCTCGGTGCATCAGTGGCCCGCCTACCCCGGCACCGGTCGCGAGTCCTACAACAACGCCCATAACTACCCCGTCGCCCCCGGCGCACCCCGCGCCGATTACCGCCAGGCCCTGACCGCCGCCCTCGACGGCCTGCGCCACTACCGCCCCGCCCTCGTCGGCGTCTCCGCCGGCTTCGACGCGTACAGTCGCGACCCCCTCAGCGACGCGGCGCTCGAGGTCGAGGATTTCCGTTGGCTGGGCCTGTCCTTGCGCGAGTTGGGTGTGCCGCTGTTCAGCGTGCTCGAGGGCGGGTACAGCCGCGAGTTGCCCGAACAGATCCTGGCTTACCTCGAGGGCCTGGCCAACCCATGAGCGCCCTCTCCCAGCGCATCCGCCGAACCCAGGCCGGCTTGGCGGTCATCGACATCCAGGAACGGCTGCTGCCGGCTATCCACCAGAAGGAACGCGTGGTGCATAACGCCGTGCGTCTCGTCCGCGGCGCCGCCATCCTCGGCCTCCCCACCCTCGTCACGGAACAATACCCCAAGGGGCTCGGCCCCACCGTGCCCGAAGTGGCGGCCGCCCTCGCCCCCACCATCGCCCCCATCGAGAAGCTCACCTTCAGCGCCTGTGGCGCTCCCGGCTTTACCGAGGCGCTGGCGGCCAAGGGCATCGCCGACGTGCTGTTGTGCGGCATCGAGGCCCACGTGTGCGTTTGCCAAACCTGTCTCGAACTCCTCGAGCAAGACTTGCGCCCCGTGGTGGTCGCCGACGCCATCTCCTCGCGCGCGCCCGACGACTGCCGCGTTGCCCTCGAACGGATGCGGGCCGCGGGGGCCATCGTGGTGTCGACCGAAATGGTCTTGTTCGAGCTGCTCGAACGCGCCGGTACCGACGCGTTCAGACAGATCTTGCCCCTGGTCAAGTGACCGAATCCTTGGCGGGAATGGAGCGCGGAGGGCTACGTCCCGCCTAGCGAATCGAGACCCGCACCCCGCAACGCGCCTGCCAGATCTCACCCAGAATGGCAGGCGGCAAGCCCTCCGCTCAGACTTCAGATCGAGTGACACCCGGCCGACCGCGCCCGGTCCCTGCCCCTGGCGCGGGGCTCGCAGATCACTCGGACAACTTCACGATCCGGAAGTCGTCGAACCGGATCCAATGCTCGGCGTGGGTCGGGCCGTGGTAACACTGGAGGCTCACCTGGTCGTTGCCCGGCGGCGGCAGCTTGCCAGTCGCCGCGGTCTGGAACTCGCCCGCGGCATCCGGGCGGAATTGCGCGGTATACGAATGGGCGGTCACCACCAGGCGCAACTGGACCGTCTCGTTCGTCATGCCCTTGCGTCCGGGAATGATCATCAACTGGCCGTCGACCAGCTCCTTGACCAGTTTCATGGCCGGCTGACCGTCATGGTACCAGGTGATGCCGGCCTGCTCGAACTGCTGGATCGGTCGGGTCCAATTCCGCACCGTGACCTCAATGGCAAAAGCGCCTGCACGCCGATCCGGCGCTGCGCGCACGAGGGCGTTCTGCACCGTGCGGGCATCGCCCGGTCGAACATGGATCTCGAGGCCGCCGTCCCGCACACACCAGTCTGCCCCCGCTTCGCGCAACCAACTCCAGCCCGGCCCTAACTGACCCTCGAACGAATCGGCGAACACCGCCTCGTCCTCGGCTGCATGCAGCACACCTGCCCCCGCTGCCAACCCAAGCGCGCCGACCCAGGCCAGGAACCGCCCGCGCCACCCGCGCCGGTCTCCCGGCGCCGGGGGCGCAGCGACTGGGCGTTGGTCGCGTGACGCAGCCAGGGTGGTTCGCGTGAGCAGCCTTGGCCGAAGAGCAAGGAGGACGTTGGTCTTCATAAGGAGAGATCTGCCACGATGAATGGCGCAAACTCCGCCCGCACATGCGGCGGAATGCGGGCCTTGAACCGGGCCGTCGCGCCGCTGTAGTCCCGCTCGACGATTTGGCCCACCGAATGCAACTTCGCAATCCGGCCCGCCTCACCGTGCGGGATGGACAACTCGATAAAGTCACGCACCGGACGCAGCCGCTTGCTCAGTTCGGCCCATAACGCCGGAAAACCCGCCTGCGTCCGGGCCGAAACCGCCACCGCCTCGGGGTGCCGCTCGAGCCAGCCAGCCGCGGCTTCGCCGTTCTCGAAACAGTCGATCTTGTTGAGCACGAGCAAAACCGGCTTGTCGTCGGCGCCAATCTCGCGCAGGACGTCGTTCACAGCCTGAATCTGGTCCTCGGCCTGCCTGTGCGTCACGTCCACCACGTGCACCAACAGATCCGCGTTCACCACCTCCTCGAGCGTCGCTTTGAACGCCTCGACCAACTGGTGCGGCAGCTTGCGAATGAAACCCACCGTGTCCGATAGCAAAACGTTCTGGTTGGTCGGCAGCCGGAGCCGCCGCGTCGTCGGGTCGAGCGTGGCGAAGAGCCGGTCTTCCTCGAGGACGGCTGCGCCGGTGAGCGCATTGAACAAGGTGGACTTGCCCGCATTGGTGTACCCGACAATCGACGCCAGCGGCCAAAGGTTCCGCTGCCTACCCCGCCGTTGGATCAACCGCTGCTGCTCAACCACCGCCAACTCGACCTTTAACCGGTCGATCCGCTCCTGCACCTTGCGCCGGTCCGCCTCGAGTTGGCTTTCGCCCTCGCCACCGCGCATCCCGATGCCGCCCCGTTGCCGGGAAAGATGCGTCCAATACCGGGTCAGCCGCGGCAACAAATGCTGGAGTTGGGCCAACTCGACCTGCAGCTTGCCCTCCCGCGTCCGTGCTCGCTGGGCGAAGATGTCCAGGATCAGCGCCGTGCGATCGAGCACCTTGCACTCGAAGATCCGCTCGAGATTGCGGCTCTGCGCCGGCGACAGCTCGTCGTCGAAAATCACCGTGTCGATCTGCTGGTCCCGACAGGAGGCCGAGAGTTCTTGCGCTTTGCCAGGCCCGAGGTAGGTGCTGGCTACCGGCCGGTCCAGTTTCTGGGTACCCTCCCCCACCACCACGCCGCCGGCGGTCGTCGCCAACTGCGCGAGTTCGGCCAGCGAATCGCGCACGTCCCACGCCGAGCGCGACTTGAGCTCGACCCCAACCAGCAAGACCCGCTCGGTGCGTTTTTCGCGGGCAGTCGAATAAAGCGCTTTCAATCAGGATTATACAACGCGGTCAAATCGCCGGGTACCCTACCCGAACCGACCAGAACCTGCAACCGCGGCGTGGTCGCCGCCGCGGGCTCACTGATGAGTCACTGAGATGGACTACAACTCGGCGGTAGGGCGCGCAGTCCTCTGCGCGCCGCGGCTTCCTGTCTCCACAGTGGTTTACGGTGCGCAGAGGACTGCGCGCCCTGCTACCTGCAATGTGTCGTCTATCCCAACCTCTCATCAGTAGGGCATGGCCTTGATGAATTCGTCGGCTTGGGCAATCGCGGCGTTCATCTGGGCGATCAACCGCGCGATCTCCGCCTGGATGTTCACCGCTTCCCCCTGCAAGGAGGCGATCGCCTGGGCGTTGAGGTTGTGCTTGAGATACAACACGTAATCCTTGAATTGACGCAGGACCGGTTCCATGCCCGCTTCCGCCTTCCGCAACGTGGCCGCCAGGGTGGCAAACCGCGCCCGGGTGTCGCCCAGTTGTCGGCGGCTGCCCGCCTGCAGCGACGGCGTCGAGATCTCCTGAATCTCCCGCTCCCACTCCGCAAACAAATCCTCCGCCACCGTCTCCATGTCCTGGATCCGCGCCCGCACCGACTCCGCCTTCGTCTGGCAGCCGTCGTAGTCCGACTGCAGGTCGCGATAGGCCGCCTCGAGTTTGCCCCCCTCGAACCCGGTCAACGATTTCAAGCGCGTCAGGGCGTCCTGAAACTGCTCGCCGGCCGCGCGCTGCTCGTCGCGCGCCGCCACCACGCGCTTCTTGAGCAAGTCCCGCTTGTAGACGCCGAACTTCTCCCATGCCGCGTAGTAGGCGCTGCGACAACCGGTCCCGACCAGGACCGCCACCAGCGCACCCAACACCACGGCCCACCGCTTCCAAGCCACAGTTCGTTGCGTCTGCATCGCCCCAGATCCTCGCGCACGGGCGGCCGCTGGCAAGCCCGAAGCACGCTGACCCACGAGCCACCGACGCCGACGACATGTCGGCGGTCGGCAATCCCGACGTCTCATCCGCAGGTTGATCTTGGGCCAGCCAAGAGCTATGATCGCCCACGCTCGATCACGATCACCCATTATGAAAGATCACACGAACGCAACCGCGACCGCAACCGTTCCTCCGCCGCGTTCGCGCGGCGGTTGGCTGCGCAAACTGACCTGGCTCGCCGCGGCCGCCCTCCTGCTGGTCGTGGCGGCGTATTTCATAGCCACCAGCAACGCCTTCTTCCAAGGAGTCGTCCTGCCACGCGTTAGCCAAACCTTGGCCGCCCAGGTCACCGTGCGCGAAGCGGTGATTCGTCCCTTCTCCGAAGTGGTGCTGCGCGATCTTAAGGTGCATCCGGACGGAGTCGAACCGCTGCTGACCGCTAAGGAACTGCGCGCGCGCTACCGCCTGTTGGACTTGGTGCGCGGCCATATCAAACTGGCGGAGGTCGCTTTGGAATCGCCCACCGTCCAACTCATCCAACAGGCCGACGGCCGCAGCAACCTCGACCCCATTCTCAAGGCGCTCGCCTCCGAACCCGCCGCACCGCCCGCGCCCGCCTCCCCCGAGTCAGCCCAACCCCTGGCGGTGGACCTGCAGAAACTCGCCGTCAACCAGGCCAGCCTCAGCTTCGCCCAGACCGACACCAGCGGCGCCACCCAACTGGCCAAGGTCTCCGACTTGAACCTCGCGCTGGCCAACCTCAAAAACGGCCAGACCGCCCGGCTCACCCTGGCTGCCAAGCTCGACTACAGTACCACCTCCGGAACCAACGCTGCCGCCCTGGCCGCCACGCTGAAAGGCGACTTCACCGCCGCGCTTACCCCCGACCTCCAACCCAGCCAAGTCAAGGGCCAAACCGAATGGGCCGTCGGGGACGCCACCGGTGCCTTCGCCGATGCAGCCCGCTTGAACGCCAAGCTCATCGCCGACCTCAGCCTGACCGAGATCGGGCAACTGACCGTCAACTTTACCCGGGCTGGCGCCTTGCTGGGAAACCTCGCCGTCAGCGGCCCCTTCGACCTGCTCCAACAGGAAGGCAAACTCAGCGTCGCCGTCGGCGGCATCGGCAGCGAAGTGCTCGGCCTGGTCGGCGGCCCCTACGACCTGGCATTCGGCCAAACCAAATTGGCCGCCCGCGCCGACCTCGAGCTCAAGAACCAAGCCCAGTTCATCTCCACCGTCGGATCGGTGACCGGTAACGCGTTCAGCCTCACCCGCGCTGGGCTCACAACACCCACCCTGGACCTCAAGTTCGACTACGACCTGACCGCCGACCTGGCCCAAACCAACGCCCGCGTGCGACAGTTTGCCCTTCACGCAACCCAGAACGGTCAACCCTTGCTCCAGGCCGCCCTGGCCCGCGAACTGCAGATCGACTGGGGCAAAGCCAACGACGCTATCCCCGACTCGAATCTCGACGTTGCCCTGACCCAACTGGACCTCGCCCAGTGGCAGGCCTTCCTCGGCACCAACCTCACCGCCGGTGTGCTCAACGGTAAACTGGGCCTCGCCGTCCAAAAAGCGGGCCAACTCATCGCCTTCGACCTGGCATCGGAGTTGACGAATGTCGCCGCGCAGTTCGACACCAACCGCTTCGCCGATCTCGGTGTCACCCTCGCCGCCCGCGGCCAGGCAACCGACCTCGACAAGGTCGAGTTGGCCGGCCTGACCGTGCTCGCCACCCACGCTGGCCAAACCGTAGCCACTGCCAGCGCCGCAGGCACTTACAACACAACCACCGCGGACGCTAACTTGCAGACACAACTCGAGCTCGCTTTGGCCCGCGTGGCAGCCCTAGCAACCGCCCCGGATCTCCAGGTGACCGACGGCACCGTCAAATTCACCGGGCGCGTCCTCCAACGGAACCCCACTCCGGCTCAGACCAACAACGTCGCTCTGGACCAGGAAATCACGGGCGACCTGCAACTCGCCAACCTGACCGGCACGCTGGCCGGCACCCGCTTCGACCGGTTCGCGTCCACCTTCGCCCTCGATGCGCTCCTGAAAAACCAAGTCGCCCACATCCGTAAACTCAGCGGCGCCCTCCAGCATGCCGATCAACCCGGCGGCCGTTTCGATGTCACCGGCAACTACGACCTCACAAACCAAGTCGGCCAATTGTCGCTCAAACTGAGCGACCTCAACCAAGCCGCACTAGCACCGCTCCTGGCCCCAATGTTGGGAACCGCCACCCTCAAGTCCGTGTCGATCAACGCCGATACCGCCGCCCAATACGATGCCAAAGGTGCCTCGAGTCTCAAAGCCCTCCTGCAAGTGACCAACCTCGTCGTCCACGACCCCGCCGGCGCACTGCCGCAGACTCCCCAGGCCGCTCAACTCCAACTGGACGCCTCGCTCGCGAATCAGCTCCTCGATCTGCGTCAAGCCCAACTCGCCCTCACCCCCACACCCCGCGCCCAAAATCAACTCGACCTGTCCGGCAAGCTGGACCTCACCCAGTCTAATACCATCAGCGGCAACCTGAAGCTCTCGGCCCAGGCCCTCGACCTCACCGCCTATTACGACCTCTACGCTGGCACCGGCGCCCCGGCTGGCTCCACCACCACCCCCGCCCCCGCCCCCACACCGCCCCCCCCAGCCGCCCCGTCGGCCTCCCCAGACGCCGAGGCGCCAGCCATGACCCTTCCGCTGCGCCGGTTCACCTTCGCCACTAGCATCGGCCAGTTCTACCTCCGCGAGCTCGCCATCACCAACCTGCAAGCAGAGACCCGCATCGATGGCGGCACCGTCGCGCTGGACCCCTTGCGATTCAGCCTCAACGGCGCCCCAGCAACCGGCAAAGTGAACCTCGACCTCGGCGTCCCGGGCTATGCCTACGCCATGGATGCCCAGGCCACTCAAGTGCCCCTGGCGCCTTTGGTCAACAGCTTCCAGCCCGACCGCAAGGGCCAGATGGCCGGCACCCTCGACGCCTTGGTTCGCCTCCAGGGTGCCGGGACCACCGGAGCGAACCTGCAGAAAAACCTCTCCGGCCAGTTCGACATCGGCACCACCAACCTCAACCTCAAACTCGTGGATGTCCGCAGCTCCCTCCTGAAGTCCGTCATCAACGTCATCATCGGGCTCCCAGACATCATCCGCAATCCCAGTGGGGCCTTGGGCACGATTGTCGGACGGTTGGCTGGCGAGGGCGCCAGCGAAAGCGGCGGCGGTTGGATCGATCAGGTGTCGAAATCCCCCATCGACAGCATCGTCGTGCGCGGTAAGGCTGGTGCCGGCCGCGCCGACCTCGAACACGCCCTCGTGCAGAGCCCAGCTTTCCAGGTCCAAACCCAGGGCGCCGTCCAATGGGCGGCCATCCTCACCAACTCGCCCATCGATTTCCCAGTCGCTCTTGCCCTGCGCCAATCGTTGGCTGAAAAAATCGGCCAGGTGCCCGAAGGCACCCCCACCAACCTCGCCTACGTCAACCTTCCGGATTTCCTGACCATCAAGGGCACCCTCGGCAACCCCGAACGCAAGTACAACCTCGTCGCCCTCGCTCGCATGGGCTCGAAAATGGCGACCGGCATCCTCGGCGAATCCGGCCTAGCGGCGGGTGAGAAAGTCACGGGCGTCCTCGAGAAGGTCGGCGGGGTGTTGGGCGGCCGGCCTGCCGGCGCCAACACGAATGCGCCCGCGGCTCAACCTTCGGTACAGGGCATCCTCGATAAGCTCTTGCCGCCCGGTCAGCCCCCCGCCCCCGCCGGCACTAACCAGCCACCCGACACAAAAAAGCGCGGGTTGTTTGACCTCCTCAAGTGAGCCCAACGGCAGCGCGCTCGCGCTAGCCGACAACGCAGATCCTAAGCTCGGTTCCGCGCGCGGCCCCGGGCCGTGTGGAGTCCCCTACACGGGCTCTGTCCCGCCGACACTATAAATGCCCTGGCTTAAAGTCGTTGACACAATAACCCTCCCGACCACCCCCATACCATGCTACCGTGACCGCTTCAAATAAGTGCACTGGTTTAAAGTACTTGACACGGAGCAATCCAACGGCAGCCCTCTCCGCCTTCCGGTCTCGGCTGCTGTGGTTGGCAGCCATGGGCATCGACCGAGGACGGGGGGATCATCCGCTTTGAGCACCACACTGCTTCAAATAAGTGCACTGGTTTAAAGTACTTGACACGGAGCAATCCAACGGCAGCCCTCTCCGCCTTCCGGTCTCGGCTGCTCTGGTTGGCAGCCATGGGCATCGACCGAGGACGGGGGGATCATCCGCTTTGAGCACCGCACTGCTTCAAATAAGTGCACTGGTTTAAAGTACTTGACACGGAGCAATCCAACGGGGCCCTCCGTCCTACCGCCTCGGCTGTCGTGGCCGGCAGCCATGGCAACGGCAAGACAAAGGCCAGGGCCGGGGAAAAATCCGATTTGCACCCTGGCCGGCATGTGCTAGAAATCCCGCCCGCTCGCCCGCTCACACCGGGCAACGGCGACGGGTGGCCAGACCCGACCGATCAGATGGACGCAAACTATGACACAACACCGCAGCCTGCGCGCCGCCAGTAAACTGGGCGCCAAGAAGAACGTGCTGAAGCGCTTCGAGCGAGTCGATCTCCTCAAGAAGCGTGGTCAGTGGAAGGAAGGCAGTCGCGTGACTGGTCTGCCCAAGACGAAGGTGGAAGCCTAGCGACTAGCCCCACTCCCGAACCTCCCCGCGCCCCCTCCGCGCCCCGCGCCGGGGCCCGCGCTCGTAGCCCTGCCCCCCGCTGAAGACGCGCTTGCAGAAGATTCTCGCTCAGGCTGGCATCGCCTCTCGCCGTGCCAGCGAGGCGATCATTCGCGCCGGTCGGGTGACGCTCAACGGCGTCCCCGTCATCGAGTTGGGGACCAAGGCCGATCCCGCGGTGGACGAGATCCGCGTCGATGGCCAAGTCCTCCGGGCGCGCCGCCGGTTGTGTCTCGCTCTCCACAAGCCGGCGAAATACCTCTGTAGTTGTCGGGACCCCCACGCAACGGAGTTGGTCACGGATCTGCTGCCGCGCGAGTGGCGCAACCTCTATCCGGTCGGCCGGTTGGACCGAGAGAGCGAGGGGCTGCTCTTTCTAACCAACGACGGCGATTTCTGCTTGCGCCTAACGCATCCGCGTTACGGCGTGCGCAAGCGGTACGTGGCGACCGTGGCGGGGAAGTTGACTCCGGCCGTGCTAGCCAATTGCCTCCGGGGCATCCGTGACCGTGGGGAACTGCTGCGGGCCGAGTCGGCCCGACTGCGGTCGGCCCATGCCTCACACAGTGTGGTCGAGTTGGACTTGGTAGGAGGCAAGAACCGTGAGGTGCGGCGGCTTTTCGAGTCGCAAGGCTTCACCGTCGAGCGCCTGGTCCGCACGCAGATTGGGCCCATCAAACTCGGCGAACTGCCTCCAGGCCGCTGGCGTGTCCTCAGTGAGGTCGAAATCGATTCCCTCCTGACCACCCGCCCACACGCCGATTGACAGAAGCAGCGCTTCGTTTTCTACTGCTGAGGCGATGAGACGGAAGTTGTGGCTGGCTGGGCTCTGCTGGCTGGTGGTGGCCGTAGGCGCTCGCGCGTCGGCGGCGGAGGGCACGGCGCTGGTCATAGCCGACCGCGTCAATGTGCGCGGCCAACCCTCGCTCGCTGGCGATCTGATCACCCAACTCCGGAAGGGCGAAAGCGTCACGGTCCTGGAGGAAATCCAAGCGCCGGTCGCCCGAGCGGGCGAACCGGGGGCGTGGTGCCGAATCCGAATGCCTGCAGACACCCCGCTCTGGGTGCACGCCGCTTACGTCGATCCGCAACTGAAGACGGTGACCGCCCATCGGCTCAACGTGCGTGCGGGCCCCAGCGAGCACTATAGCGTGCTGGGGCAAATCCTCCGCGGCGCGCTCGTCAAACCGATCCGCGTGATGGACGATTGGATGGAGATCGAGGCGCCCCCGGGCAGTTATGGCTTTGTCGCGACGGAGTTCTTGCAGTCCGAACACGCGGACGGCGGTCCGACCGACGCCCCACCTCGGACTGAGACCGAGGCACCGGTCCGACCGGCTGCCCCGCTTCCTCCCGCAACGACCCTGCCTACCCCACCCGCAAGGGCGGCGGCCGTTTCCCCGCCGCCGTCGCCAGAATCGCCCGCAGCGGCTGTGGCCATTGACCGGGAACCCGAGCCGGCGCCGCCGTCGATCGCGCCGGCTCACCCGCCGCCTGGCCTTGCCTTCGAGGCAGCGACCGGCTCCGTGGCACCCCCTGCGCCCGCGATAGCGCCGGTGGCGTCGGCGCCTGTGGCTCGGTCGGGCACGCCGCTGGCGGGAGCGACGCGGCAGACTCGCCTTCAGGGGGTCGAGGTGGGCGCGCCGGCTGGCGTCTTGCCGAGCCCTGACAGGCGAATTGTGCGGCGCGAGGGCATCGTGCGCGGCCCGGTCAGCCGGGGTGCGCCGACGTACTTTATTCTGAGTCATCCGCAGACGGGCGCGGCCATTAACTACTTGCACCCGGCCTCGCCGGACCAGCGCATCAAGCCGCTCAAGGGCCGGCGCGTGGTGGTGGTGGGGGAGGAGTGGATGGACCCGCGCTGGCCGAAGACGCCCTTACTCGAGCTGCATCTTATTGAACTCGCCCCATGAGTCCACCCTCCAACGTCATCGACGGACGCGCGCTGGCCGAACAGATTCACGGCGAAACCAGCCGGCGGATCGTCGCCTTGCAGGCGGCCGGGGTGCAGCCCGGCCTGGCCTTCGTGCGCGTGGGTGAGGACCCGGCCTCGCAGGTCTATGTCGGGATGAAGGAGCGCATGAGCGCGCGCCTGGGGATTCGCTCGCAGACGCAAGTGTTGCCGGAGGCGACCTCGGAGGCGGAGCTGCTGCGGTTGATCGATCTTCTCAATGCCGATCCGGGCGTGCATGGAATTTTAGTGCAGGCCCCGCTGCCGCGGCAGATCGATCCCACGCGAGTCTACTCGGCCGTGTTACCCCAGAAAGACGTCGACGGGTTTCACCCGACGAATGTGGGTAAGCTCATGTTGGGGGATCCGACGGGGTTCGTGCCCTGCACCCCGGCCGGCGTCCACGAGTTGCTGATCCGCTCCCAGGTGACCTTGGGCGGGGCGGAGGTTGTCATTCTGGGCCGGGGCAACATTGTCGGCAAACCCCTAGCGGCCCTGCTGATGCAGAAGGCGCGTCATGCGAATGCGACCGTGACGGTTTGCCATTCCCAGACGCGCGACCTTGCGGCGCACTGCCGGCGAGCGGATGTCTTGGTGGCGGCGATGGGGGTCGCGGAGTTTGTGCGGGCGGACATGGTCAAACCGGGCGCAGTTGTGGTGGACGTGGGGGTGAATCGGGTCCATGATCCCTCCGCGAAGAGCGGCTCGCGCCTGGTAGGCGACGTGCAATTTGCGGCGGTGCAACCGGTGGCGGGCAAGATCACGCCGAACCCGGGCGGAGTGGGGCCGATGACCATTGCCCTGCTCATGCAGAACACTGTCCGCGCCGCCGAACAGGCGAGCGGCCGCAGCGGATCCACAACGGACCATTAGCCAACGCCAGTCTACCGACCAGTCACGCATGCAACCCACTCGGATTCTCCCGGACCTCCAAGCCTCGCTCTTGTGCGAAGATGTCCGCCAGGAAGCTACCGGCAACTTCATCATCCTCGGTGTCATCGGCTACGTCCGAGTGCCCCAAGTCCCCATCACCGCCCTCAAACTGTGCGTGTTCAATCGGTGGACGGCGGGCGTGGGGGCGTTTACCGAGAGCGTCCGGTTCATCGCGCCGGACGGCACGACCGTCGTGCGCCAGAGCCAGGTGAAGTTCGGGCTTCAAGACGCCAACCATCACGCCATCAACGTCACCGTGTTCGGCCAACTCGAGTTCAAGGCGCCCGGCATTTACTCCGTCGAGGTGCTCGTGGACGACGTCATGAAGCTCCGTTTCCCGGTGCCGCTCATCGTTCAACCCCCGCCGGCAGCCGCGTCACCCGCCCCCCAATCGCCCCCGCCGGAGCCACCTAACCCGCCCGAGTAGACGAGCCCGGGTGGCCTCGCTATGCACCCCGAGGCGCCGGCCCCTGATGCACCGGCCTCTGTGCCGTGGCAACCGCTGACCCTCGGCGGGGTGGCGGGTTTTGCGCGCACCTCCTGGTTGCGCCTGGTGGTTTTTGCGTACCTGGCCTCGTTGCTGGTGGGTGCGGCTGCGGGGCGCAGCCTGTATACGACGTGGTATCCCGCGTTGGACGCGGCCATCCCTCGGCTGCCGGCGCGCGCGGAGGTCCGGCACGGCCGCCTGCTCTGGCCAGCGGAAACGCCCGTCCTGCTGGCGGACAACAGCTATCTCGCCCTCGTCGTTAATCCCGCCCCCACCCGTTCGACCGGCCAGAGCGCCGATGTCCAGTTCGAGTTCCGGCCTGAGAGCCTCGACGTGTCCTCGCTGCTGGGTTATGTGAGCCTGCCTTACCCGGCCTGGGTGGTGATGCCGCTGGATCGCATGGCGATCGAGCCCTGGTGGGGCGCCTGGCGACCCCACGCGCTCGCCGGGGCGGCTTTGCTGCTCGCTTTGGCACTCGTGGGCGAGTGGTGGCTGCTGGGCCTGGTCTTGGCGCTGCCCCTGCGCGTGTTCACGTGCATGCTCGACCGCGCCGCCACGGTCGGCGGTTGTTGGCGCCTGGGAACGGCGGCCTTCATCCCCGGGGCGCTTTTGCTGGCGCTGGGTCTCCTGCTCTATAGTGCCGGGCGCTTAAGCCTGGCCGACTTGCTCCTGGTGAAACTCATCCACCTCGCATGCGGCCTCCTGTACGCCTTCTTCGCCCCCTTCAAGCTCCCCCCCTACCGCGTCGCCTCACCCTTCACCGCCCGCGCGCGCCCCCCCGCGCCCGTGACGAATCCGTTCGGGACCGAGGATCCCTGATCGGCGCCAGGGCGCCACGACCGCTGCCCGGACCGACACGAGCCGGGGCTTGACAGGCCACAGCGTTCTTGGACGATGTCCAAAAATGTCTAAACGAAAAGAGATGGACGTCCGCAGGATGCGCCCATGCAGCTTTCAGTCAAAGAGGTAGCCGAGTTGCTAAACATCTCGGAGAAGACCGTATACCGCTGGATCGACGACCGGAAACTGCCCGGTTATCGCATCAACGGCCAATACAGGTTCAGCCGGGGCGAATTGCTCGAGTGGGCGGCCATCAACCGCCTGGACGTGACTCCGCGACTCTACGAAGAGCCGGAATCGCGTGGATCGGCACTTCCTAATTTGTCCATTGCGCTTGAGTCCGGGGGCATTTTCTACCGGATCGGCGGCCGGGACCAAGCGGCCGTTCTCCGCCATGTCGTGCAAACGCTGCGACTCCCTGAGGCGGTCGATCGCGGGTTCCTGCTCCAGGTGCTGCGGGCCCGCGAGGCGCTCGCCTCCACCGCCATCGGCGACGGGATCGCCGTGCCCCATCCGCGCAATCCGGTCGTGCTCCATCTGGCCGCTCCGGTCGTCACGCTGTGTTTCTTGGAGCAACCGGTGGACTTCAGCGCGCTGGACGGCCAACCCGTGCGGGCGCTCTTCACCGTGCTGAGTCCGACGGTTCGGGCCCACCTGCATCTGCTGTCGCAGCTCGCGTTCGCCCTGCGCGATGCGGAATTCAAGGGGCTGGTGCTGGGGCAGGCTAGCCGCGAGGAGTTGACCCGGGTCTTGCGGCGGATCACAGACGCCCTCGCGCCATGAACTCGAACCATCTTGCGCCAACCATGCGCACGGGGCGTCCTTGGACCGCCGCGACCGGACCCGCCCTGGATCGACACGGAAAGGGTAGACGGTGATACCCGGAGCGCTGTTAGCGATCGCTGCGGTGGCCACGGGTGCCAGTCTCCTGAGCGCTGGTCGCGCACCCCGAGCCTGGCTGGCGCTGCTGCTGACCGGCCAGGCCGCCGCGCTGGGAGCTGCGGGTTGGGTCTTGGCCGGTGGACCGGAGTGGGAGTGGCAAGGCGGTCTGGCCATCGGCGGCGAGGCGGTGCAGCTCCGGTTGGATGCGGTGAGCGCGTGGTTCCTGGCGCTGGTCGCGGTCGTGGGGGGGGCGGGCGCAGTCTACGCCCGGGAATACTGGTCCCCAGAGGCTCATCCGGTTTCGGCCGGGTCGGGACGCGTGTGGTGGAGCCTCCTGCTCGCGACCATGGTGCTGTTGCTGCTTTGCTCGAACGGACTGCATTTCCTCATGGCGTGGGAGGGCTTTGCGCTGGCGGCCTTCTTCTTGATCACGCTGGACGGACAAGGGCGGGAGGTGCGGGAGGCGGGTTGGCTCTACTTGGCCGCTTCCCACGCTGGGACGCTGTTGTTGATCGCGTTTTTCTCCGTGCTGGCGGCGCGGACGGGGAGTTGGGAGCTGGGGCCCATGCGCGACCAACCTGGGCTGGCGTGGTTATACTGGCTAGCGTTGGGCGGTTTCGGGGTGAAGGCGGGGCTGTTCCCGCTGCACATGTGGCTGCCGTCCGCCCACGCCAACGCCCCGAGCCACGTGTCGGCCATCCTGTCCGGGGTGGCCATCAAGATGGGGATCTACGGGCTGGTGCGATTCGGCGGTTGGCTGCCGGTGCCGGTCGAGGCGGGCTGGCTGGTGCTGGGGCTGGGAGTGGTGAGTGCGGTGCTGGGGGTGGCGTTTGCGCTGGGGCAGCACGACCTCAAACGGCTATTGGCTTACCACAGCGTCGAGAACATCGGGATCATCTTGATCGCCCTCGGGTTGGCTTTGGTTGCCTATGCGCGCGGCCAGATGGCCTGGGGCGAGTTGGCGTTGGCTGGCGGCTTGTTGCACGTGTGGAATCACGGCTTGTTCAAGGCGCTCTTGTTCCTGGGAGCCGGCGCGGTGCTGCACGCCACCGGCACCCGGGAGATGAGCCGGTTGGGCGGGTTGTGGCGCGCGATGCCTTGGACGGCCGCGTTGTTTGCTGTCGGCGCGGTGGCCATTGCGGGGCTGCCGCCGCTGAACGGATTCGTCAGCGAGTGGTTGGTGTACTTGGGCTTGTTTGACGCCCTCAACCCGCCGGCCGCCGCGCTGCCTGCGTTGCCCGCCATCGTGTGCCTCGCAACCACCGGCGCTTTGGCGCTGGCGTGTTTTGTGAAGGTGTGCGGCGTCGGCTTTCTCGGAGCGCCGCGGACCGAGGCGGCCCGGCGCGCCCACGAGTGCGGTCCCTGGATGCGCGGTCCGATGCTGGTCCTAGCGGCCGCTTGTGCGGCCATTGGACTGGCGCCGGCCGGTTGCTGGCCCGCCTTGAGATCGGTCGTGGGCAGTTGGGGCGCAGCCTGGCGGGATCTGCCGGCTCCGGAATCGCTCGGCACGCTGGGGGTCGTCCACACCGGGCTGGTCTTGCTGGCGGTCGGTGGGGCGATCGGGCTGCGGCGGCGGCTGCGCGGGCGTTGGCGCCGCGGGGTGACCTGGGATTGCGGCTACGCGGCGCCAACGGCGCGGATGCAGTACACCGCAGGGTCGTTTGCGGGCATCCTAACCGAGTGGTTCGGTTGGATTCTGCGGCCGGCACGGCACGAGGAACGGCCGGAGGCGCTCTTCCCGGGCCGGGCCGCTCTTGCGGAGCACACGCCCGAGACGGTGTTGGAGAAGGTGGTTGTTCCGGTCGCCCGCTGGGTGCTGCGGGTCGCCACCCTAGCTCGGCGGTTGCAGCATGGGCGGGTGCAGGCCTATCTGTTCTATGTGATCCTGGGTCTGGCGGCCCTAGCCGCGCTGGTACTGGCCACCGGCCCTTGACCCCGACCCACGCCAGCCACCCCGAGGGCCTTCGCAGACTCCATGTACTTGAACCTCATCCAACTGGCCGAGTCGTTCGGCGTGTCGGAGCGGACCGTCGAGGACTGGATTCGCGAGGAAGACCTGCCCCACATCGCCGACCGTGGCCGGTTGCTCTTCGATCGGGCGCAAGTCACTACCTGGGCCGCAGCGCACGGGTGGACTGCCCGGACCGGTTTCCTGGCGTCCGACCACGGTCCCTGGACGACCGGGTTGGCCCTGGCGCCCTTGCTCGGCGCGGGGGGGATTTGGCGAGACGTTCCTGCGGCGGGCGTGCCGGAGTTGCTGCACCGGATCATTCGTTCCTTACCGGGAATCTCATCAGCCGTAAGCGCGCTGTTGGGACAACGGCTGCGCGCTCCCGACGGCATCAACTGGGCGCCGGTTGGGGGCGGGCTGGCCCTGCCCCATTTCAGCGCGCGCGTGGCGCTGGGCCGCGCCGCGGGCGTCATTGCGTTGGTCTTCCTGCGCGACGCCCTACCTCTGGCCGAGCCCACACCGGACGGTGCACCGGCAACACGGCTGTTCTTCTTTGTGCCGCCTTCGCCCCGGGCGCATCTGGATCTGCTGGGCCGGTTCAGCAAGGCCTTGGCCCAGGGGCCGCTGCGCGAATTGGTGACGCGCGGCGCTCCGGATGCGGAGATCCTCGCGGCGCTAGCCGCGGCGGACGCAGCCCAGGGGTCCGCCACTCAGCTCCCGAAGGGACGCCGATGACCCTGACCCTAACGAGCTTGGCCGATCTCCTCGCCCGACTTGCGCTTTGGGCGATCGTCGCGCCCCTGCTGCCGGGCCTGATCAACCGCGTCAAGGCGTGGGTGGCGGGTCGTCGCGGCCCGCCGGTGCTGCAGCTCTACTACGATCTGGGCAAACTGTGGCGCAAAGGGGTTGTGGTCAGCACGCTGGCCTCGCCGGGCTTCTTCATCGGCCCGGTGGTGACCTGGGTGGCGTTGCTCGGGGCGGCGGCCCTGGTGCCGCTGGGGCCGCTGGGCGCGACGCTGAGTTTTCGCGGCGACGTGATCCTTCTGGTGTACCTGCTGGCGCTGGCGCGCTTTGCCACCGCGTGGGCGGCATGGGAAACCGGCTCCGCTTTCGAAGGCATGGGCGCCGCGCGCGAGGTGAGTTATGCCGTGTTGGCTGAGGCGGCCATCATCACCGCTGTACTGACGTTGAGCGTGCACAGTGGCAGCCTCTCGCTGGCTGCCCTGCTCGCGCCGACGCCGGGCGCCGGGGCGGCGCTGCTGGCGGCGGGCTGGTTCATCGTGTTGTTGGCGGAGAACTGCCGGGTGCCGTTCGATGACCCGAACACGCATCTCGAGTTGACGATGATTCACGAAGCGATGGTGTTGGACCACAGTGGCCCCCTGCTGGCCGTGGTGCTGCATGGAGCCGCGCTGAAGCTGATGTTGTTCGCCATGTTACTGGTGCAGGCGGTGGTGCCCTTGGGCGACCTCTCGGCGAGCGTGGCGGGCGCGGTCTTGTGGGTGGGGGTGCTGGGGGTCGCGGTGGGTGT
The DNA here is from genome assembly GCA_016871715.1 of Verrucomicrobiota bacterium. Lineage (GTDB taxonomy): Bacteria > Verrucomicrobiota > Verrucomicrobiia > Limisphaerales > J093 > VHCO01. Next base: position 4,614 of record VHCO01000069.1, on the reverse strand, counting down.
GGGACTGGTGGAATCGCTGCTCGCACGGTATGCCTTCCGGCGCGTGCCACTGCTGCTGACCACGGCGTTTCTGTTTTGCTGGTTTGCGCTGATGTTGGCTTGGAAGGGAGGGGTCGCGTGACCGACCATCTGAATCTCCTCATCGGGCTGGCCATGGGTTTGAACCTTGTCGCGCTCGGCAGCAGCCGGTTGCCGTCGTTGATTCGCGTGGCGGCCTTCCAAGGCGTGGTGTTGGGCCTGATGCCGCTGGTCATGGAGCCCGAGTTGGGCGTGCTGGCGGGGCTCATCGCCAGCGCAACGGTGCTGATGAAGGGACTGGTCATTCCCGGGCTGCTGCGGCGGGCGATGCGGGCGGCCCGCATCGAGCGAGACCTAGCACCGCTGATCGGCTTCCTGCCGTCCTTGTTGCTGGGTGCCGCCGGGATGATGGGCGCGGTGGCGCTGGCTCGACAGTTGCCCCTGTTGCCGGAGCATCGGAACTCCCTGCTCGTGCCTGGGGCGGCCGCCACGGTGTTCACCGGACTGCTCTTGCTGGTCGGGCGGACCAAGGCCATCTCGCAGGTCTGCGGCTATCTGATTCTCGAGAACGGGATCTACCTCTTCGGCTTGTTATTGCTCGGTTCCACCCCGCTCCTGGTCGAAGGGGGCATTCTGCTCGATTTGACGGTGGCGGTCTTTGTGACGGGCATCATTGTGGACCGCATCCAACGGGCGTTCGATTCGCTCGACACCCGCAAACTGACCGCCCTGCACGAATGAACGAACTTTGGCTCGTGCTGACCCCGTTGATCGCCGCCGCCGCCGCCGCCGCGTGGCCGCGCAACGCGACGCGTCCGTGGTTCCTGCCGGCGACCGGGTTGGTTCACGCGGGGCTGGCTTTGGCGCTGCTGTGGCGTCCCCCGCCAACGCCCCTGCACGCTTGGCTCGGTTGGGACGCCCTGGCACGGGCCATGTTGCCGGCGGTGTCGCTGTTGTTCTTGGGTTGCGCGGCCTACGGCGTGCCGTATCTGAGGTTGCGTGCCGAGCGGTCCAACCGGGTGTTTGTGGCCGGTTTCCTCGCGGCACTCGGTCTGATCAGCGCGGCCCACATGGCGCGCCACCTCGGCTTGCTGTGGATTGCCACCGAAGCCGTGACGTTGGCGTGCGTGCCGCTGCTCCATTTCAACGATACGCCGCGCGCGTACGAGGCAACGTGGAAGTACCTGCTGGTTGGGAGCACCGGCATCGCCCTATCGCTGTTGGGATCGTTCTGCCTCGGCTACGCCTCGCGGCACGGGGGCGGGACCGGGAATCTGACCTTCGCGGCCTTGATGGCGCAAGGGGCGGGGCTGTCGCGTCCGTGGGTGTTGATGGCGTGGGTGCTGTTGCTGGTCGGCTACGGCACCAAGATGGGCTTGGCGCCGATGCACACCTGGAAGCCCGACGCCTACGGGGAAGCGCCCGGGATCGTCGGGGCGATGCTCGCCGGGGGCGTAACCACCGTGGCCTTCACCGCCGTGCTCCGCGTCCGCGCGGTCGTGGAAGCCGCGGGCGCAGGCCGGGTGGCGAGCCTGACCCTGCTGGCCATGGGCTTGTTCTCGATGCTCATAGCCGCGTTGTTCCTGCTCTCGACCCGGGATTTCAAACGCATGCTGGCCTACTCGAGCGTCGAGCACATGGGCATCCTGAGTCTCGGTGCGGCCTTGGGGGGCGCAGGCGTCTGGGCGGCTTTCTTCCACGTGTGGAACAACAGCATGACCAAAGGCGCCCTCTTCCTGAGCGCGGGCAATCTGCGCCGCGCGGCGGGCGGGCGGACGATGGACGAGGTGAGCGGCATGGCCTGCGTCACTCCGCGCTCCGCCGCCCTGTTTGTCGCGGGATTGTTCGCCGTCACGGCATGTCCTCCCTTTGGGCCGTTCTTCAGCGAGTTGTTGGTCCTGCGAACCGCCTTCGCGACCGGACGCGGTTGGGCGGCGGCCATCTGGCTCGGCTGCCTGCTGCTGGCCTTCTGCGGCCTCACCCGCGTCGTGTTCAGCATCGCCTATGGGCGCCCGCGCCGGGCCGCACGCCAGTTGGGTCGGCAGTTTCCCGAGACCCTGGGTGTGATCGCGCCACCGTTAGGGTTGCTCCTCCTGGCGCTGTGGCTGGGAGTGGCTACGCCGCAGATCCTGCTCGATGCCTGGACGGCCGCGGTTGCCCAGCTTGCTTCCCCGCCATGAACCCCTCGACAGCCTTCGCATGGCTGACCAACGGCGCCGCACTCCCCTGGGCGGAGGTGCCGGAAGGGTCGGTGGCGGATTTTCTGAGCGCCACCCGCGCCGCCCTCGATCGCGGGGGGCGACTCGCCAGCCTGTTCGGGGTGCCCGAGGGTGAGGGGGTGCGCCTGGTGGTGGTGCTCGCGCTTGACGCCGACAACGCGCTGGCCGTCGGCCGCAGCCAACCTGTGCAGGGGCCGTTCCCGTCGCTGACCCCCACGCACCCCCAAGCCCACCTCTTCGAGCGCGAGCTCTGGGAACAACACGGGCTGGTTCCGGCCGGCCATCCCTGGTTGAAACCCGTGCGTCAGGACCACGGTGCGGGTCCCGCTGTGGGCGATTTCTTTCGCGTCGACGGCCCAGAACTCCACGAGGTGGCCGTCGGCCCCGTTCACGCGGGGATTATCGAGCCCGGGCATTTTCGTTTTCAATGCGCGGGCGAGGAGGTGTTGCATCTGGAGATTGCTTTGGGCTACCAGCATCGCGGCATCGAGGAAGGACTGGTCGGCGGCCCGCACCGCGCCTCGGTGTGCCAAGTCGAGACCGTCGCGGGCGACACCACCATCGCCCACGCGACCGCCTATGCCCATCTCATCGAGGCCTTGGCCGGCAGCGAGGCGCCGTTGCAGGCCCAGTGGCTGCGCGCCCTCGCGCTGGAGCTGGAGCGGCTGGCCAACCACACCGGCGATCTGGGCGCGCTGGCAAACGACGTGGCTTTCTTGCCCACCTCCGCGGCCTGCGGGAAGCTTCGCGGCGAGTTCCTCAACCTGACCGCGCTGCTCTGCGGCAACCGCTTTGGGCGGCGTCTGGTCCGTCCGGGCGGTTGTGGCTTCGGAGCCGAGCCGGAACGACTCGCCCAGTTGCGCGAGCGCCTCGAATCGGCGCTGGCCGAGGTGGAACAAGCCACCGCTTGGCTGTGGGACGCAGCCTCCGTGCGAGCGCGGTTCGAACACACCGGCCGCGTGTCGCCGCAGCAGGCGGCCGAGATCGGGCTCGTCGGCCCCGCCGCGCGCGCGTGCGGGCTGGTGCGCGACGTGCGTTTCGATCATCCGACGGGGTGGCATCGACTGGCGCAGGTGCCCGTCGCAGTTTGGCCGGAGGGCGATGTCTTCGCGCGCGCCCGCGTGCGCTGGCTCGAGATTCAGCGCTCGGGCGAGTTCCTCATGCAGCAGCTAGGGGCCGCCCCGGACGGTGATATGCACATCGCGCTGCCGCCCTCGGCGCCCGACACCCTGGCGGTGGCGTTGGTGGAAGGGTGGCGCGGAGAGGTTTGTCACGTGGCGCTCACCGATGCCCAGGGCCGCTTCCGCCGCTACAAACTCACCGATCCCTCCTTCCACAACTGGACCGGGCTGGCCCTGGCCCTACGCGGCCAGGCCATCTCGGATTTCCCGCTCTGCAACAAGAGCTTCAACCTCAGCTATTGCGGCTTCGACCTATGACCACCGGTGCCCAGACACTTGGCCCCCGCGGCGCGCTTCACCCCGGCAACGCACTCGACACCGGCATCCCAAGAGTGCCCTAACCAAGCGCCGCTACCGCGCGCGCTCCTCATGTTCGTCCACGACACACTCCTGCATCGCCTCCAACGGGGTTGCCAGACGATGGCTTATCCAGAGGGGCAACCGCCGCCCCTGCCCGACCGGCACGGCGGCGCGTTGCGCGTCGAGACCGCCCGATGCACCGACGAATGCGCGGCCTGCGTGCCGGTCTGTCCCACCGAAGCCATCTCCCGTCCGGCAAGCCAACCGGTGGCACTCGACCTGGGGCGATGCCTGTTCTGCGCCGAATGCGTCAAGGTCTGCCCCACCGGTGCCCTGTCGCACACGGGCAGCCACGCCCTGGCAGCCCAACGCCGCGCCGACCTCGTGCTGGGGGCGCCCGGGTGCGAACAGGTCCGCCTGGCCACCGCCTTGGCTGGGGAACTGCACCGGCTGTTCGGGCGTTCGCTGAGGCTGCGCCAGGTAAGCGCCGGCGGGTGCAACGCCTGCGAAGCCGACACAAACGTGCTCGGCACCATTGGCTGGGACCTCGGCCGATTCGGCATTCAGTTCGTTGCGTCGCCGCGGCACGCGGACGGATTGCTCGTCACGGGGCCCGTGACGCAGAACATGGCCCTCGCGCTGCAGAAGACCTACGACGCCGTGCCGGAGCCGAAGCTCGTCATCGCCTTGGGCGCTTGCGCGATCAGCGGCGGGCCCTTCCGCGGCCATCCCCAAGTCCACGATGCCGTGGGGGACCTCCTACCGGTGGGCTTGTTCATCCCGGGCTGTCCTCCGCATCCGCTCACGATCTTGGACGGCCTGCTGCGCTGGTTAGGGCGACTGCCGAGGACCTCCTCGTAAGCCGCCGAGTTGGGCGGCAAGTTGGCGCGCCCTGC
>VHCO01000068.1 GCA_016871715.1 Verrucomicrobiota bacterium | reverse complement strand
CGGTTGAGGATACGGCACATGACGGACGGGGTGGTGTTGGGGTCGAAGGGGTTTGTGGACGCGGTGTGGCTGGCTCATCGGGAACGGTTCGGGCCGAAGCGGCGGAGTGGTGCGCGGCCGATACGGGGTGGGGGGGCACCGCTAGCAGATCTGAATGCGCTGCGCGATTTGAGGGTGGCGGCCATTTCGTGAGTGTGGGGGTACCCGGCCAAAGGGCACCGGTGGCGCGCACGGTGGGTGGCAGCCGTCGACTCGGCAACTGGCAATCCGGGGATGAGCGAATCTGCCGTCAGCGGGCTGGGACGGCACATCCGACCTGCAGCTTGCGCAGCGACTGACGGCCGATCGCCGGCCGGTTGCGGGCGAGTGAGCTGTCGGCCAGTGAGCCTGCTATTTCTTGAGCGATTTCTGGAAATCGCCGAGAGCCTTCGACGCTCCCTCGGCGGCTTTATCGGCTGCGCCCTTGACCGCCTGGGCCGCCTCCTGAGCGGCTTGGTTGGCTTGTTGGGCGGCTTGACCGGCAACGGCGGTGAGCTGTTCCTGCACCTGGGCGATGAGGTCTTGGACGGACGATTTTTGATCGGGTGTCAGCGCAGCCTGGCCTGCCAGGGTCTGTAACGAGGCGAGGGCGCCAGCGTAGTCCCTGGACTTCACCGCGGCGACGATCTTCTCGGCCTGGCCCTGTTCGGCCTCGGGCGCGGTCTGGAAACTCCGCTCGACTTTCGTGGTGTCGACGGCGTCTTGGCTCTTCTTCGAGCAAGCGGTTAGACCGAGGACTCCGATTCCCATGATCATCAGCGACGTAGCAATGAGCTTGTTCATAATTCGTTATCGGTTCCAGCGTGACTGCCAGAGTGCCCTGCCTGGCACGGTCTGTGCCGGCTTGGCGCCGACGCGCTAGCGTGCAAGTAAGACGCAGTTGTGCCCCGCGTCAAATCCAGAGCTTGGGTGACGTGCCGTTGTTGGAGTCCTCGAATCCTGGTGCCTGCTGTCGGCTGGTCCAGCTCGATGCGCCGGCATCTTGGCTGGGGCAAGCGGGCGAGACGGCCGCTATCCGTTGCAGAAGGGGCGCGGGCATCTTGCCCTCGGGGCCTCAGGCGAGGCGCCCCGCACCCCACCAGGCGGCTGCCCGATCTCACCCACCCTGGCCGTGGGCAAGGCGCGCGCCAGGAATTCGGCGTGGCGAGCGGCTGCAGTTGGAACTGGACGCCGCTGGGCTGAGCTTCAGGATGAGCCGATTCGCATTCGCATGTCGGCCGTGACATCCAAACATCCGACCCTGGTCTTGGGCATCATGTCGGGTACCAGCATCGACAGTGTCGATTACGCCCTGTGCGCGGTGACCGAGACCAGCGTTATGCTTTGGCGACACTGGCAGGTGGGTTTCCCGGCGGCCTTGCGCCGGCGCCTGCATGGGGCGGCGCGTGGGGCAGCCTCGGCGTGGGAGCTGGGCCAACTGCATCACGATCTAGGCCGGTTCTACGCGACGGGGGCGAAGGAGGGCCCACGGCAACCGCGTCCGGCGCTGGTGGGTTTGCATGGCCAGACGGTGTTCCATCATCCGGACCCGCGCAGCCCGGCCACGCTGCAGATTGGCGAACCGGCCTGGCTAGTCGAAGCCTTGCGCGTGCCGGTGGTGGCGAACTTCCGCTCCGCCGACCTGGCTGCCGGCGGGCAAGGAGCGCCATTGGCGACGCAGTTTCATCGGGTCGCATTTGCGTGCCCGGGCGAGTTTGTGTGTGTGAACAACCTGGGAGGCATCAGCAACGTGACAGCGTTAGATTGGCGGCGCGGCCGGGAACCTCGGGTGCAAGCTTTCGACACGGGGCCGGCGAACGTGCTGCTCGACCTCGCGCTGCGCCATTTCACGCGAGGCCGGTGGCACTTCGACCGTGGGGGCGCCTGGGCCGCTCGGGGGCGGGTGGCCGAGGGACTCGTCGAGCGATGGTTGGCGCATCCGTTCTTCCGGATGCGCCCGCCCAAGAGCACCGGACGCGAGTTGTTTGGCGAACCGTTCTGGCGCGACGCGCTGGCGGCGAGCGTGCGAGCGAAGCTGACGCGCTACGACCTGGTAGCCACGCTCACGGAATTCACGGCGCGTTCGGTAGCACTGAACTACCGGCTACATTTGGGCGGCATGCCGACCCGGGTCATCCTGACCGGCGGCGGGGCAGCGAATCCGCAGTTGTTGAACCGGATCGCACACCAGTTGCGCGCGTGGAATGGGAGGATACGGGTGCTCTCGAGCGATGAAGTGGGTTGGCCGTTACAGGCGATCGAGGCGGCAGCGTTCGCCCTGCTGGCGTTCTACCGCTGGCGCGGCTTGCCCGGGAACATCCCCAGCACCACGGGCGCCCGGCGGGCGGCGATGCTGGGTCAGCTCTGCCGACCGTGAGCCGGCGCGCGTCTGCACGTTCTCCGAGGCGGCTGACTCCCCGGCGAAGGTGGAGTGGGTCGAGTTTCCACGTGACAAGGCTTGCGTGGGCTCTATAGTGGTCGCGCCTGAATGACCCTATCGTCTAGTGGTTAGGACACCACCCTTTCACGGTGGCGGCCGGGGTTCGAATCCCCGTAGGGTCGCCAGATTCACTGGAGATCGTCATGATGGATTTCACGCCTAGCTTTGCTGCCGCCGGAGCACCGGGTTTTGCGGGGGTCGATTGGCTGATGATCGTGCTCTACTTCGGGGTGTTGCTCGGTGTGACATGGTGGGCAGTCAAGAAACGCAAGGACACCGCGGAGGATTACTTTTTGGCCGGACGCCACTTGGGCTGGTGGATTGTGGGGGCATCGATTTTCGCGTCGAACATTGGGTCGGAACACTTGGTGGGGCTGGCGGGGTCGGGCTGCACGGATGGCGTGGCGATGGCGCACTACGAACTGCACGCCTGGTGTTTGCTGGTGTTGGCTTGGGTGCTGGTGCCCTTCTACATGCGGTCGCGCGTGTACACGATGCCGGAGTTTCTCGAGAAGCGGTTTTCGCCGGCGTCACGCTGGGTGCTCTCGATCATCTCGCTGGTGGCGTATGTGCTCACGAAGATCGCCGTAGGGATTTTTGCGGGGGGGATTGTGTTTGGCACGCTGTTGCCGGAGTTGCGGGTGGACCTCGGATTCGTGACGCTGGACAGTTTCTGGGTGGGGTCGATTGCGGTGTTGGCGGCGACGGGTCTTTACACGGTCCTGGGCGGGTTGCGGGCGGTGGCGTACACGGAGGCGATTCAGACGGTGGTGCTGGTGGTGGGGTCGATTTTGGTGACGGCGTTTGGCCTGGCCAAGCTGGGCGGATGGAGCGAGCTGCGTGCCGCCTTGCCGGAGGACATGTTCAACCTGTGGAAGCCGCTGGTGCCGGCGGGCATGGAAGGGACCTGGGCGCCGGTCAAGGAGGCGAACCGAATCGCTTGGTATTTCAATGGCAACTTTCCCTGGCTGGGGATGCTCTTTTGCGCACCGGTCATCGGGCTATGGTACTGGTGCACGGACCAGTACATCGTGCAGCGGGCTTTGGGCGCGCCGAACGAACAGCAGGCTCGGCGCGGGTGCATCTTCGCGTCGTACCTGAAGCTGCTACCGGTGTTTATCTTCATTATCCCGGGCATGATCTGCTTTGCCTTGGCGTTGAGCGGCAAGGTGCCGGAGTTCCAGAGCCTGCTGGTGGACCAGGGGGGCAGACAGGTGGCGGAGCGGGACGCGTCCCAGGCCGCCTTTCCGCTGATGGTGGCGCACATTTTGCCGGCTGGGGTCCGGGGTATCGTGGTGGCGGGGTTGTTGGCGGCGCTGATGAGTTCGCTCTCGGGCGTGTTCAACGCCAGTTCGACGCTCTTCACCGTGGACCTGTACGAGAAGTTCCGCCCGCGCGCGACGCAACACGAGTTGGTGCGCATGGGGCGGATTGCGACGACGGCGATGGTGCTGATTGGGCTGATGTGGATCCCGGTGATCAAGGGGTCGAAGGGGCTCTATTTCTACCTCCAGGCGATGCAGGGGTACTTGGCGCCGCCGATTTTCGTGGTCTTCTTCTTAGGGGTGTTCATGAAGCGGCTCAATGGCAAGGGTTGTTTGGCGGCGTTGATTGTGGGATTCGCCTTGGGCATCTTCCGGCTGGCTGTGGACACGCCGATCACGCTGGGGCTCGAGGGTTACGCCAACGGTTATCCGGCGGGCTCGTTCCTCTGGATCGTCAACAACATCTATTTTCAGTACTTCAGCATCCTGATCTTCGTGGTTTGCGCCGCGGTGATGATCGGCGTCAGCTACGCGACCGAGGCGCCGTCGGCCAAGCAGATCCAGGGTCTGACCTTTGCCACCACGACGCCAGAACAGCGCGCCACCTCCCGCGCGAGTTGGGGGTGGCCGGAAGTGGTGGCCTCGGGCGCCGTCCTGCTCCTGATCCTGATCGCTTACCTGTATTTCCAGGGTTAGGGTTTTGGCGAGAGCAGAAGCCCCTTCTGCCAACTCGCCAAGGTCAATCATCCTCCTCGGCGACGAAGGCTCTGGATATTTGAGGCGAGGGAATCGGTCCGGCTGGACGCTTGCAGCCCGTTCCCCCCCCGAACTACAGTCGGTCGATGTCGCACGCGGAGTTTGTCCATCTGCACTTGCACACCGAGTATTCGCTGCTCGACGGCGCGTGTCGGTTGGACCGGCTCATGGACAAGGCCCAGGACCTCGGGTTCCCCGCCCTAGCCATCACCGACCACGGCGTCCTCTATGGTGCGATCGACTTTTACCAAGCCGCCCGCGCCAAGGGCATCAAACCCATCCTCGGCTGCGAGGTCTATGTGGCTCCGGGCAGCCGGTTCGAGCGGAAGGCCGCCCCCGGCGGGCGCGACGCCTATCACCACTTGCTGTTGCTGGCCAAAGACCTCACCGGGTACCGCAACCTGATCCAGTTGGTCACCGCCGGTCACCTCGAGGGTTACTACTATAAACCGCGCATCGATAAGGAGCTGCTGGAGGCCCACCGGGATGGCCTGATCGTTCTGTCGGGCTGTTTGGCCAGCGAGATCCCCGAGTTGATCGCCAACGACCAACTGGCCAAGGCCCGCCAGACCCTCGACTGGTTCAAGCAGATCTTCGGCCCGGAGAACTTCTACCTCGAGCTCCAGAACCACAGCTTGGCCGAGCAGGCCAAGGTCAACCGCCAACTGCTCGAGTGGGCGGCCGAGTTCGGCCTCAAGGTGGTGGCCACCAACGACGTTCATTACCTGGAACGCGACCATTCCCACGCCCACGACACCCTCATTTGCATCGGCACCCAGACCACCCTCGAGGACACCAAACGGCTCCGGTACCAGCCTTACCAGTTCTACCTGCGATCGGCGGACGAGATGAAGGCCCTCTTTGTGGAGGTGCCCGAGGCGATTCGGGCCACGCTCGAGATCGCCGAGAAATGCAACGTCGAACTCGAGTTTAACCGGCTCCACTACCCCGCCTTCACCCCGCCAACCGGCACCACTCGCGAGGCCTGTTTGCGCCAACTCCTCGCGGAGGGCCTGCGCCAGCGCTACGGCCTCGAGGTCCGCGCCGCCGAACACGAGTTCGTCATCGAGGCCATCGCTGACCCCGCCCGCCTGCCCACGTACCATCCGACCGGAGGCCAGCAGCCGGGCGGCGGAGGTCAGGAGGCAGAAGGCAGGGATCGGGGTGCCGCGCTTTGCGGAACGCCTTCCACGCTCGACGATCCCGCCGCGGCGGCCACCATCCGGGCAATCTTGGATCGGCTCCAGCTCGAGCTGGCCACGATCGTCAAGACCGGCTTCGTCAGCTACTTCCTCATCGTCGGGGATTTCGTCCGGTTCGGCCGGAGCCGCGGCATCAGTTGCGTGGCGCGCGGCTCGGCGGCGGGGTCGTTGGTGACCTATTTGCTCGAGATCTCGAACGTCGATCCTCTCCGGTACGGTTTACTGTTCGAGCGGTTCCTCAATCCGGAGCGCATCAATCCACCGGACATCGACATCGACTTCGCGGACGACCGGCGGGCGGAGGTGATCGAGTACGTGCGGCAGAAGTACGGCCGGGATTGCGTCGCTCAGATCATCACCTTCGGCACCATGGGCGCCAAATCCGTCGTGCGCGACGTGGGCCGAGCGATGGGCTTGGACTTCGGCCAGTGCGATCGCCTGGCCAAAATGATCCCCAACGAGCTCAAGATGACGCTCGAGAAGGCCCTCAAGCAGTCCCCGGATTTCCGCCAAGCCTACGAAACCGAAGAGGCCACGCGCGACCTGGTCGATGTCGCCTTCATTCTCGAGGACCTCACCCGCAACGCCTCGGTTCATGCCGCGGGCGTGGTCATCGCGGATGAGCCGCTGGTCCGGCTCCTGCCGCTCAAGAAAGACGACGGCGACGCCATCGTCACCCAGTACGCCATGAATCCGGTCGGCGACCTGGGCCTGCTCAAGATGGACTTCCTCGGGCTCAAGACCCTGACCGTCATTCGCAACACCTGCGAACTGGTCCGAACCGCCCGCGGCATCGACATTCCGATCGACCAGTTGCCCCTGGACGATGCCCGCACTTACGAGCTCCTCAACCAGGCCACGACTCTGGGCGTGTTCCAGTTGGAATCGGGCGGCATGCGCGACCTCTGCCGCCGCTTCGGGATCAGCTCGCTCGAACACATCACGGCCCTGATTGCCCTGTATCGGCCGGGGCCGATGGACCTGATTCCCGAGTTCATCCAGCGCCGTCATGGCCAGTTGCGCATCGAGTATGAGCACCCCTTGCTCGAGCCGATCTGCCGCGAGACCTACGGCATCATGGTCTACCAGGAACAGGTCATGCAGGCCGCCCAGGTCCTCGCCGGGTACACCCTCGGCAGCGCCGACCTCCTCCGGCGCGCCATGGGGAAGAAGAAGCCTGAGGAAATGGCCAAACAACGGGAGTCCTTCGTCCAGGGCTGCGCCCGCGTCAACCAAATCCCGCCCGACCAAGCCAACCGCATCTTCGACTTGCTCGAGAAGTTCGCCGGCTACGGCTTCAACAAGTCGCACGCCGCGGCCTACGCCGTGGTGGCCTATCAGACCGCCTATCTGAAGGCCAACCACCCCGTCGAGTTCCTCTGCGCCATGATGACCAACGACATGGCCGACACGGACAAACTGGGCGACTACATCGAGGAAGCCCGCCTGCTCCGCATCGAGGTGCTCCCTCCCGATGTCAACGAAAGCCAAGTCGGCTTCGCCCCCGCCCGCGAGGGCACCGCGATCCGGTTCGGCCTCGCGGCCGTCAAGGGCATCGGCGAAGTGGCCGTCGAGAGCCTGCTCGCCGCCCGCCAAGCCAGCGGCCGGTTCACTTCCCTGGCCGACCTGTGCGAGCGCGTCGATGCCCGCACCGTGAACCGCAAAGTGCTCGAAGCCCTCATCAAGAGCGGCGCCTGCGATGGCTTCAACGAGACCCGCGCCACGCTCTGGGGCGCCATTGATCGCACCCTCGCCCGCGCGGCCAGCGTCGTCCAGGACCGCGCCCGAGGTCAGACCTCGCTCTTCGCCCTGCTCGAGGGTCCGGCGTCGCCCGCGGTCGAGTCGGCGCAGAAGTTGCCCGAGTGGCCGCCGGCGGAGCGCTTGGCGGCGGAGAAGGAGCTACTGGGCTTCTATGTCACGGGCCATCCCTTGCAGCCGTTCGCCCCCTTGCTCGAGCGTTACGCCCTCGCCACCACGGCCACCCTGAACCAAGTGGGGAACCGCGCCTTAACGCGCCTGGGCGGCCTGATCACCGCCGTCCAGCAGGGCGTAGCCAAGAAGACGGGCAAACCGTACGCCTTGGCCACCCTCGAAGACTTGCACGGCTCCGTGCCGATGCTGTGCGTGAACGAGAACTTCACCAAGTACCGCGAGCTGCTCACTCCCCAGCGCCGGGTCTTCGTCATCGCCGAAGTCAACTTGGGCGACGACAAACCCAAGCTGTTCCCGCAGGAAATCCTGCCGCTCGAGGAGGTCCCGCGGCGGTTCACCCAACAGGTCCAATTCCGACTCCGCAGCGCGCAGTTAACGGCCGCCAAGCTCGCGGCGGCGCGCGATCTGGCCACGCGGCATCCGGGCAAGTGCCCGCTTTACCTGCGCGTCGTCCAACCCGGTGGCGAGGTGGTCTTCATCTCCACCCACGAACAGTTCCGCGTCGCCCCTTCGCTCGAGCTGCAACGAGCCGTCGATCAGCTCTTCGGTCCCGATACCTACTACCCCCGGGTGGACCCCGCCTTGCCGGCCCGCGCCCCGCGCCGCTGGGAACGCAAAGACGAATCCGCCAACGGCAATGGCGTCAGGTCCTAACCTCACCGTGCACGTCTGGGGTTGAGCGTCGTTTCGCGTGTCGAGCGAGCCACCCAAAACGGCATGCCGGTTCGAAAACCGGCGATGCGCGCACCGCCGACTTTCTCGTCGGCCCGGCGGTCGCACTCCATACGAAGCCCGCCGCGGGCCTGTCGCGGGGCTTGACCCGCACGGACCGATCGACGAGACTACGCGCGTGGCTAGCACTGGCATGGGGGCGTACTGGTTTCGACCTGGGAGACGCGCCAGAGGCGGCATGCCGAGGATGGTTCGTTGGCCTCGTTAATCATCGGACCAAAACAAAACAGCTAACGAAGAATTAGCTCTCGCGGCCTAACGCCGCGACGTTCGCCGCCGGACACCTGCTAGGGTGGACGAACGCCACAGCAGGTTAGGTGGATCGTGGCGCCGGCTGCGCGATTAGCCGAAACATTGACAGCGGGCTGGGCCGCGCGGGTCGCGTCGGATCGTTACCGCCGGCCGAGTACTCTTATCCGACTAAGCATGTAGTCGCGGCTGGTACTTCTGTCAGGGACGGGGGTTCAACTCCCCCCGCCTCCACCAGCGAAATAAGGAGTTTTAGCGAATTGCTTGACTTCACGGGACAAATACGGGACAGTTCCGCGCATGAAAGCGCATGCCGGAGACACCGGGAAAGGCCCGGTCGAGGTCGTCAAGCAGGGTAACGTTCGGGTGCCGATCTACCAAACGGTCAACCGAATCTACCGGCGTGAGCAAGGCACGGGCGAACGCCGGTTGATTGCCGAGCACCCCCAATTCACGGTCGCCTTCTACGCCGGCGCACGGCGCGTTAAGCGCAAGTTCACCGACCTTGCCCGTGCGCGAGCGGAGGCTCTCAACGCTGCGATCAGGCTCGCCGGCGGCGAAACCGAGGCGCTCAAGCTCACGGGTCTGGACCGCGCCACCTACGTCGAGGCTCTTCGGCAGCTCCGAGAGTGGAAGCCCAGCATCACCCTGACTCAGGCCGTCTCGGACCATATCCGCGCCGCCCGGTGCTTGCCCGACGGCGTGAGCCTGGACCAGGCGGTCAGCGAATACCTCAGGCGCCACCCGGCCGGCCTCCCGCAAAAGACCGTTCCTCAGGTCGTCGATGAGCTGGTCAGCGCGAAGAAGAGCGCCGGCCGCAGCGACGAGTACGCCTACGAGCTCGAGAAACGGCTGGGGCGATTCGCCCGGTCCTTCGCTGTCCCAATCGGCTCGGTCACCGGCCGCCAGATCGGCGAGTGGATTCACGGGCTTGGCCTTTCCGGACGGAGCCAGAACAACTTTCGGCGGATCATCAACACCTTCTTCCAGTTCGCGAAACGCCGTGGCTATTTGCCGCGCGACTGGGATGAAATGAGTGGTGTCGAACGTGCCGATGATGATAGCGGCGACATCGAGGTCTTCTCGCCGGCTGAACTGCGCAGGCTCCTCGCGGCTTGCGCGGCGCCCGTGGTCGAACGCGGCGTGCCGCGCACTCGAGAGGAGATGATCCCCTACTTGACCATCGCGGCGTTTGCAGGCCTTCGCTCCGCTGAGATTGCCCGGCTCGATTGGTCGGAGATTCACCTGTGCGGGCCGGAGCGGTTCATCGAGGTGAAGGCGGCCAAATCCAAGACGGCCTCGCGCCGCATCGTTCCAGTGACGGACAACCTGGCGGCCTGGCTTGGCCCCCAGGCGCAGTCTTCTGGCCCTGTCGTACCGTTCTCGCGGCGAGACAAGCAGCTCTACCAATTCCTGGCCCCGACGGCGGGGATCGAGTGGAAGCGCAACGGTCTGCGGCACTCGTTCATTTCGTATCGGCTCGCGCTCATCAAGAACGTTCACCAGGTTAGCCTCGAAGCGGGCAACTCTGCCCAGATGGTCTTCCAGCACTACCGTCAATTGGTCACGGAAACCGCAGCCCGCGAGTGGTTCGGGCTTTCTCCACTCACACGAGACGGAGCTGGCATCATCCCGCTACCGGCTGCCGCTGCCGACCGAGGCTCGGCGCCTTCCGCGGTAGCCGGTGAGACCGTGCCTCCGCCTGCATCTCTTCCCGCTGCTCAACCCAGCGCATGAGCCCATGGCACGAGCAAGGAGACCGGGCAAGTCCCGGGCCGGTCAGGCCAAGTCGCCAGAGCGAAAGCAAGCCCCCCAGCGGGGTCGGGAGCCCCTGAATCTGCGTCGTCGGCCCAGCTATCGCGACCTATTCCTTCATCTGGCGGATGGGCGCGACAACCTTGAGTTCCGTGGTGCTTTCGCCAAATGGTTGGCCGAAGGGTGCATTGTCCTGGAAGTCCGTAAGTGCTTCGATCTTGAACCGGACACGTACCAAAGCCGACGGAGACAGAGCCTCTACCCGCCCAACATCCGTCGGCTCCCCGAGAGAGGTCGCGAACGGCTCCGCGCACAACTCACTCGCGAGTCGTCCGCCCATCGCGAGCGCTACGTTGCGGCTCTCGTCGATCAACTCGCTCCGCTCGCGCCAGACCGCCAGCTCGACTCTCTTAACCGCCATTACCGGAGGTTGGTTGGCCTCCGAGGCCCTGGACCGAGCCTGTGGGTCCAGAACCGGCCCGACCTGCCTGACTCGCTTCCCACCCAAACACCATCTCCCGTCGATCCGGTCGCTATGCGAAAGGCCGTCTTTCGGCAATTGACCAGCCAACCGTCTGAAGCCGTTTGGCCAGAGGAGGTCGAGGATGACTATTACGCGCAACACCCGCGGAAAGACGAGATCCTCAACGAGGACGTGATGCGGCAGGAATTGGGGAGAGACATCGCCCGCCGTCATACCCGCCGTCACGTTCACGGCGAGACATTCCACTTTGAACAGCTCGGTGTGGGCCTGCTCGTCGGGGGACCACTCGAGGAGCTTAAACCAGTCCCATCCTCGTACCTCGACCGCTCTCTGCAGTCCTGCCTCTTCACGGCCCTTGATCTTCCCGCCGGGAAGGTGCGGCTGCGAAAGCTGATCCGGTGGTTGGTGCTCGCCCACCTGCGCTGGCTGCGGGCCAAGGACACGAAGCGGCTGCGCAGATTCACAAGGCGGTGCGTCCAACGGCTCGCCGGGAAAGACGAACAGGCTCGCGTTCTCTACCGTCGAATCCACCGCGCCGCACGTTACCGAGAACGGATCGTTTCTGCCCTCCGTGGCATCTTCTTCGCCGATCTCGATTTCTGCTCGGTTTCGAGAGCCCAGGAGTTCCTTCGGAAACTGGAGAAAGACAGCTTCGCGGACGACGCGCATCGCGTTACTTCCTTCGTGGTCGACATCTGCGAACACCGCCGCAAGTGCTATGCCAACCAAAGCGGCTGGAGACTCGACAAGGCAATGAGCCATTACTACACGTGGCAAATCGCCAGAAGCCGGCTGGATGGCACCAGCGAGAAGGACACTTTCGCCGAGATCGAGAAGGCCGCTGGCCTTCCGATACCCGCTACCGACACTCAGCGGCTCGCCCGCTACAAAGCCTATCAAGAGCGCCGCCGCTCCAAGTTGGGCCTCCTTCCTCAGTAGATCCGTCAACCCAGATTCACACGCTCCCGGGGTGTCCCGACATCTGGGCAGCGGACCGCCAACCGATCGCGGACCTTCCGCTCGACCGCGCACCTGCAACAGGGTGAACGCGGCGGAGAACCGGACGGATCCGGTGAAGCCTCGACTGGCCTCTGCCTCGCGTCCGACGGTAGCGAGCGTGCGCAACTGCGAAGATGACTGATTTCAGGTCGCCCGCCGCCGGCGCGGGCCAGGCCAACCTGCCGGAGTACGAGAGCAAAGCGGAACTGGCCCACCGCCTCGGCATCTCAGAGCGAACCGTCTGCAACTTGATGGCCAGGGGATTGCCGTATATCGCCTTGGGCCGGAAGCTCCGACGCTTCCCACGCCGCGCCGTGGACGATTGGCTGAGCTCGAAACAGGTTCGCCGTTCCTGAAGGAATAGACGGTTATGTCCGTGCCGTTCGATCATCGTGACACACCGTTGCCGCTTGCGTTTTTCGAGCGGAAGTACCGGTTGAGTCGGGTCACTCTGTGGAGGTACCGTCGCGCCGGCCTGCCGACCATTGTCGTCGGGGCCAAGGCGTTCGTGCGCGAATCCGACTTTGTCTCGTTCCTGGAACGGATGAACGGGCGGACCGTCTTGGAGAACCTTAAGGAGGAAGCGACTCCGTGAGTTCGGCGCTGCTCTTGGAGGCCAAACGCCGGCTACCACTGCCGCAGTTGATGGCTCAACTCGGCCATGGTGACCGCGCCAGAACGTCTGCCCGTTGTCCTTTCCACCAGGATTCGACTCCCAGCTTCTCGGTCTACCAGCAAAGGGATGGAGCCTGGGCTTGGAGGTGCCACGCTGGCTGCGGGGCAGGCGATGAACCTGATTTCCTCGCTCGAGTCCGAGGCATCGCGAACCCCGACGCCTGCCGCGAGTTCATCCGGCTGGCCGGCCTCTCACCGGCGCCCCAAACGCTTCCACAGCCTCTCACGCTGCATCCCCCACAACCCAACTCGCGACCCTTCAACTGGTCCCTCTGCCTCGCCGCCTTTGGGGCCGACCAGCAGTGCAAGCTTGCAGAATGGCGGGGCTACACTCCCGACTTCGTCGCCTGGCTGCACGCCCAAGGCCTGCTGGGTTTGTTCGAGAGCGAACACGTCGCCCTCCCGGTGCACAGCCCCGGGGGATGCGTAATCGGCTGCCACTACCGCCGGGGAGAAGACGGCACATGGCGGTACCATCCGCTCGGTACAACCACGCGCCCTTTGGTCGTTGGGGACTTGCTCTCCGCCAGCCGCGTCTTGGCGGCGGAAAGCCAGTGGGACGCACTGGCCGTAATGGACCGGCTGCAGTGGCACATCGCCGCGCCTGCTCACACCGCCATCGTCATCACCCGTGGCGCCGGGAATGCCCGCCTCCTGACCGGGCTGTGCGCTCCTACCGCCACCGTCTACGCCTTCGCCCAGAACGACAGTCCCGGCGAGAGGTGGCTTGCTGCCATTGCGTCCGCCTGTGGCTGCGCGTGCCTTCGGGTTCAGACCCCAGCGCGCTTCAAGGATGCAAATGACTGGTCCCGTGCTGGCGCCACCCGCGCCGATATCGAGGCCGCGCTCGCTGCCGCCCAGCCGTTCACCCTGCCGCCCGACCTCCACGCTAGCACCGCGCGCAGCCTCGCACCCCATGCAATCCCGGCGGAGATCGATAGTGAAGCTGACGATTGTATCTCACTCCCATTTCCGACACACGTCCTGCCTCCTGCAATTGCGCAGATGGTCCGCGCCGTTGCTCGCGTCCAGCGGGTGCCTGAGGCACTACCAGCTCTCGTTGCCCTGGGCCTGGTTTCGGCCTCGATCGGCGGTGGGCTGGCAGTCCAGAGCATCCTGCCGCGACCTCTGCGGGGGAATCTCTTCATCGTCGGCACCGCAGCGAGCGGCTGCGGGAAGACCGAGTCCTTCCGCGCCCTTGCCACACCTCTGCTGGCGCGCCAGGAGGGAATCCAAGAACGGTGGCAGACGGTAGAACTGCCGAGGCTCCAGGCCGAACTACGGAGCCTCGACGCCCGGCTCAAGCGCCTCGATCGGGACATCGCCAAGAAATCAGACCCAACCGAGATCGAACGGCTACGTGGACAGATGGAGTTCTTCCTCGCCCGCCGCAACCAGATCACCTCGCAGTTGAATGCGCCCTTGCTAGTAACCCAGGACACAACCGTCGAGAGGCTGGCCGTCCTGCTCCAACACAACGGGGAGGTGATGTTCAGCACGTCCTCGGACGCCAGGAAGCTGGTGGACAACCTGCTGGGCCGATACTCATCGAACAAGCTGACCGACGAGAGCCTTTACCTGTGCGGCTTCAGCGGCGACCACGTTCGCGTTGACCGCCAAGGCCGGGATCCGGTCGCGCTTCGTGAACCTTGCATTAGCATCCTGTGGCTTCTTCAACCTGACGCTCTCGAGATGCTACTCGGCGAGGCCAGCCTATACCACGGTGGTTTTCTTGCCAGGTGCTTGGTGGCACATACCCAGGCTCAGCCGGAACGAATCGAGGGGGAGCCCGTCCAGATCCCCGATCCCGTGCAAGATGCCTGGGCTAGTCTCGTCGATGCTCTCTTAACGGCCTACCGGCTCCCCGAACCGGAACCGACCGCTCCGTTGGAGGAGCCCGAGGTTGACCTCTGATCATGCTTCCAGCGCTCACGCTTCGAATCGTTCAACCCACACCTGAGGCCCGGGCGCGGCTTGTCGCTTACTACAACCAGATCGTGGACCGCCGGCGCGGAGAGTTTTCCGATGTGTCGGACTTCGCCGCCCGGTGGGCCGAACAAGCGTGGCGCCTGGCGCTCGTGCTCCATGCCGGCCTCCACGGAGCGCAGGCTCATGGCCATCAACTCACACTCGAAACCGCCGTGAACGCGATCGACCTCATCGAGTGGTTCGTAAACCAGCAACTCAACCTCCTCTCCAAGGGCCGGCGCCACTCAGCCAGGAAACTCGAGGACGAGGTGTTCGAGCTTCTTGCGGATCAGAAGCAGCGTCGCGGTGTGGGCTACGTGACCGTCCGTGACGTCCAACGAGCCCGGATCGCCGCCACCGCCGACGCGGCCCGAGCCCTGCTCGAACGGATGGAACGCGACGGTTTGCTTATGGGCGAGGACGTGACACCCACCGGCGGCGGGAAGACAATGCGACTTTTCCGCAGGGTGAGCGGGAGCAACCCGTTCCCCGACTAGAACAACAAACTAACAACACACTAAGATGAGTACCTTGCTTCAACCACAATTCGATGGGACCCTGGCCTGGACGCAGCTCGTGGGCCTCGAACCCGACCTGGCATACCTGCTCGAAGAAATCAGGCAGGTGCATGACGATGGGGCCACCCCGAGCTTTTGCGCGAACCGCCTCTGGGTAGAGCGCTTCAAGCCGCACATGTACCACCTCGTCGGCTGGGGGCGCCCCGACTGCCATCCGGTGCTCGTAAGCTCAGAGGCCTACGAGCTCGCCTATCGGATCCTCTACCGGCCGCTGCCCCCGTGCAGGAATTGCGGGTGCCTGTAGTGGAGCCAGCGGAGGCGGGCATCGTCACCGGCGCCGCCGTGAACAGGGGTGACGAATGGCCGGCGGACAAGCCGCGGTTGTCACAATGTCACGCTCGTCACTGTCTCTTCAAGGAGGGCAGGCTTCATCTCGGGTCGAGAGTCAGAGGCCTTCTTGTCTTTCCCGCTTGTGACGACTGTGACAATTGCGACAACCGCTCCGGAGTCGCTCCACCGCACGGGCGGCCTGCCCGGCCCGCGGGTGGCCCACCTGATAGCTCCGTCACCCTAATCCCTCCCCCCGCCTTGAGCGCCCTCACCGACCTAAACAACGGCACCTTCGGTCGCTCGCGGGTCCCCTTTAGCTCCTGCTCCGCCCGGCGACAACCCATTCGTCACGACTGCTCACAACACTCCTGCGCTGGGGTGTCTTTGGGTGCTGGTATGTTTCCAGCGCGCGACCATCGCTCATGTCCTACGCATCGGGAGTCTGGTTCCTGGCTGGCGACCGCCGGCTCTGTGGCGGTTGCGGTGTAATCCCTTTGCCAAGCGATCATCTTGCCCCTTTTCGACTCGGCTACTTTTCACCGTGCACGCGATCACGCGTCAATCACTCTCCTCGCGGCTTGCGGCCCTCGCCACGCTCGGCAAGTGGGCGGTGCCTGGTGCGCGGCTCCATCAGAATGCTCCTGGACAACTCCAACGCGGTCCATATCCTGCAGGCGAGTCACCGCGACATCCTCGGGGAGTTGGAGTCTACCGCGGTCGCCGAGACGGTGTGACTGTGGCAGCGCCGCGGAATCGCCCGGTTCAAAGGCGATGTCGTGGCTCGGGGGGGCGAACGGTAGTGGTGCTCCAGGCCGGGGGATGACGACGGGGAGTCCTGCCCGTCTGGGCCGCGGCGACTTGGCCGTGGGCGGTCATCGTCACTTTCTTGTCAGACCATCGTTTCTGGCCCCGTATCTCTCCTCATGAACGCAACGGCCAGCGAAACACGGCCGCGGGGGCCAGGCTCGCCCGCCCCGCCAGGATCCCGGGGGCCAGCCTGGTCCCACCCCACCATGCAGCGCGAGCGCCTGCGCAGGCTGCCTGGCACCCAGGTGGGGCGGCGGCGGCCAAGTCGAGGCTTTCCCCGCGCATGGGCCGCGGGGCCAGTGGGGAACGCAGGGCCAGGATGCGCCGGGGGCACGTGAAGCAGGCCGCGCACCCAGGACCGGTTTCCTGAGCTCTGCCCGCCGCAAAGCCCTCCGTACCCGCAACGCCGGGAGGAGTGTGCGGTTTTGTTCTGGCATTTTGCCCTCACTCGCACATGATCCGAGACCGCAAGCCGTTGGGGATATGACCCTTTGGCGGACATCAGAGGGAACAGTGCCTCCGGAGAGGGACAGGAAGCGGGCGGGCTACACTGAGACATGGCTTAATCGCCGGCTCATTCGTTTGTCTCGCCGCCGCAGTTGGGAATCATCCACGGAGGATCGGAACAACGACCGAAATTGCTAGGACGCCATCGGCGACCGTTTGGACTACCTCACCAAGGTTGCCCGCTATGGCCAAGCTTGAACAACTTACATCGGGCACGCTCGTCAGGGGGATCATCCCCGACGCGGTCACCGAACTGCTTAGCCTCAAGTGGCACGGGGCGGACGTGGTTGAGGTGGTCTACAAGGACGCCGGCGGCCGGGTTGGCTCTGAGCTCCTCTTCCGCGACCGCGAGCCTTTGCTCGAAGTCCTCACTGCGGGCCGGCCGTGGAGCTTCGACGGTGACGGCCGGCTGTTCCGGCTCGTGTCCGAGGCCCACCGCATCCGGTTGGCTCACCTGTTCGACCCGCTGTTGGCGGTCCACACCTCACTGGTGGAACCGCTCCCCCACCAGATCACCGCCGTCTATGAGGCCATGCTGTCGCGGCAGCCACTCCGGTTCCTGCTGGCCGACGACCCCGGCGCGGGCAAGACCATCATGGCCGGCCTCTTCATCAAGGAACTGCTGATCCGCGGCGACCTACAACGGTGCCTCGTCGTCAGCCCTGGCAACCTGGTCGAACAGTGGCAGGACGAACTCTGGCGCAAGTTCAACCTGCCGTTTGAGATCGCCACGAACGACAAGCTCGAGGCCGCCCGCACGGGCAACTGGTTCCGCGAGAATTCACTTTGCATCGCCCGTCTCGACAAGCTGAGCCGCAACGAAGAGATCCAATCCAAGATCAAGGACACGGAGTGGGACCTGATCGTCTGCGACGAGGCGCATAAGATGTCGGCTACATTCTTTGGCGGCGAAATCAAGTACACCAAGCGCTATCATCTGGGCCGGCTGTTGGGGGGGCTTACGCGGCATTTCCTGCTGATGACCGCCACCCCCCACAACGGCAAGGAGGAGGATTTCCAGCTATTCATGGCGCTGCTCGACGGCGACCGGTTCGAGGGCAAGTTCCGTGATGGCGTGCACACCTCGGACACCAGCGACCTCATGCGGCGGATGGTTAAAGAACACCTGCTCAAGTTCGACGGCACACCCCTCTTCCCTGAGCGAATCGCTTACACCGTCAACTACAAACTGTCCGACGGCGAGGTCCGGCTGTACAAGGAAGTCACCGACTACGTGCAGGAGCAGTTTAACCTGGCTGATCGTCTGACCAGCCAGGGCCGACGCGGAACGGTGGGCTTCGCGCTCATGTGCCTGCAACGGCGGTTGGCATCGTCCCCGGAGGCGATTTACCAGTCGCTCCGCCGGCGTCGGGAACGCCTGGAGAAACGCCTTCGTGAGGAGGTACTGCTACACCGCGGCGCGGGGGTAATGCTCGACACCGCCGGACCCACTCTCGAGTCGGACGACCTGGATGACTTGGAGGACGCACCGGACGCCGAGGTCGAAGACACCGAAACCCAGATTACCGACCAGGCGACCGCGGCACAGACTATCGCAGAACTCGAGAAGGAAATCGCCATTTTGCGCCAACTCGAGAGCGTCGCCCTGGAGGTCCGCCGGAGCGGCAAGGACCGAAAATGGGATGAACTCTCGGTGCTACTGCAGGACAACCAGCAGATGTTCGATGCCCACGGCCACCGGCGCAAAATGGTGGTGTTCACCGAGCACCGCGACACGCTGAACTACCTGGCCGGGAACCTCCGCACCTTGCTGGGGCAATCGGAAGCGGTGGTCAGCATTCACGGCAGTCTTGGCCGCGAGGAGCGCACCAAGGCGCAGGAGCTTTTCACCCAGGACAAGCATGTGCAAATCCTCGTGGCGACCGACGCGGCCGGCGAGGGGATAAATCTCCAGCGCGCCCACCTGATGGTGAACTACGACCTGCCCTGGAACCCGAACCGCATCGAGCAGCGCTTCGGCCGCATCCACCGCATCGGCCAGACTGAGGTGTGCCACTTGTGGAACCTTGTCGCCGCCGAGACCCGCGAAGGTGCGGTCTATCAGCGGTTGCTCGAGAAGCTCGACGAGGAGCGCGAAGCCCTTGGTGGCCAGGTCTTCGATGTGTTGGGCAAAGTCACCTTCGAGAACCGACCGTTGCGCGAGCTGCTCATGGACGCCATCCGCTACGGCGACCGCCCCGAGGTCCGTGCGCGGCTCTTCCAGATTGTCGAAGACGCCCTCGAACACGACAAGTTGCGTGACCTCATCGAGGAACGCGCCCTGGCGCACGATTCGATGGACGCCACCAAGGTCTGCCGCATCCGCGAGGCGATGGAGCGCATCGAGGCCCGCCGGCTCCAACCGCATTTCATCGAAGCCTACTTCCTCGCCGCCTTCAAAGGGCTTGGCGGCATGATTCGCGAGCGCGAACCGCGCCGTTACGAAATCACCCATGTCCCCGCCGTGCTGCGGCAGCGAGACCGCCAGATCGGCGTTGGCGACCCCATCCTGGTGCGCTACGAACGCGCCACGTTCGAGAAGAACCTCATTGCCCTGCCCGGCAAGCCGCTCGCGGAGTTCATCAGCCCCGGCCATCCGCTCCTGCAAGCCGTCTCCGATGTCACGCTCGAGCGGCATCGGGACCTGCTGAAGCGCGGCGCGGTGCTGGTGGACGAGCGCGAGGGCCACGCCGGGCCGCGCGCCCTCCTGTGCCTGGAGCACGCCATTCAGGACGCTCGCATCGACCGGGCCGGGAATCGCCGCGTAGTCTCGCGCCAGATGCAGTTCGTCGAGATTGACCCCCAGGGCCAGTGCCGCCCCGCGGGTTACGCGCCGTATCTCGACTACCGCCCGCTGAAAGACGAGGAATTCCCTGCGCTTCAAGAGTTGCTCGGCGAACCGTGGCTGAGCCAGCAGTTGGAATCCAGCGCCACATCCTACGCCATCACCCAATTGCTCCCGCGCCACATCATGGAGGTACGCGACCGTCGGACGGAGTTGATTACCCGCACCCGCGCTGCCGTGCAGGATCGGCTCACGAAGGAAATCAACTACTGGGACCATCGCGCCCAACAACTACGGCTGGAGGAAGCTGCCGGGCGCACCAATGCCCGGCTCAATTCCGACATGGCACAGCGCCGCGCCGACGAACTCCAGGCTCGCCTGCATAACCGCCTGCGCGAACTGGACCTCGAGGCCCAGCTTGCGCCCTTGCCGCCGGTCGTAGTTGGGGGCGCCGTCGTCGTGCCGGCCAGCCAATTGAAGGAGGTGGCTCATGGCCTTCGCGAGACCCCGGCGTCCTATGCCCGCGACGCTGAAGCCCGTCGCCGCGTCGAGGCGTTGGCGATGCAGGCCGTCATAGCCGCCGAGCGCGCCCTTGGCTTCGAACCAACGGACGTGAGTGCCGAGAATCGCGGCTACGACGTGGAATCGCGTGTGCCGAACACCGGCAAGCTTCGGTTTCTGGAAGTGAAAGGTCGCGCAGTAGGGGCGAACACTTTGACCCTCACGCGCAATGAAATCATGACGGCGCTCAACAAACCGGACGATTTCATCCTCGCCATCGTCACGGTAGACCTGTCTGCGCTGGCAGGCGGTGAGGTTACCGACCCGCGCTACGTCCGCGAGCCGTTCCAGCGCGAACCGGATTTTGCGGTGACGAGCGTGAACTACGAACTGGCCGAGCTGCTGAGTCGCGCGAGCCCGCCAGCTTGATCCAGTTGGAATCGCATTGCGCGAAGTAGTATAACCCCCCCATGAATGGCTCAGTATTGATAACGCGCGTGGTGCTCAAGAACTACAAGAGCATCGCTGCTTGCTCGGTACGGTTGCGGTCCCTCGTTTTCCTGGTCGGTCAGAACGGCTCGGGCAAGAGCAACTTTCTGGACGCCTTGCGCTTTGTCAGTGACGCGCTCCATAGTTCGCTGGACCACGCCCTGCGCGAGCGGAGCGGTATCGGCGAGGTGCGCCGGCGTTCCGGCGGCCACCCCAACCATTTCGCCGTGCGGTTGGATTTCCATCTACCCTCGGGCCAGATGGGCAACTACAGCTTCCAAATCGCGGCGAGAGAGTCAGGCGGCTTCGAGGTTCAGACTGAGGAGTGCAAGCTCGTCAATGCCGGCCGCTTAGACGAGCAATTCTACGTGGTGGAGAAGGGGCGCGTGGTTGAAAGCTCGGTGCACGTGGCCCCCGCCGCGTTTGCGGACAGACTGTACCTGGTCGCAGCTTCGGGTTTGCCTCAGTTCCGGCCGGTGTATGACGCCCTGTCCACCATCGAAGTGTATAACCTCAATCCCAAGGAGATTGCCAACCTGCAGAAGCCGGACGCAGGACAAGTGCTGCGCCGGGATGGCGGCAACGCCTCGAGCATCTTTCGGAACCTCCCGCAGACCGCCCGCCGGCAGATCAATGGCTACCTGGCCCGCATCGTGCACGGAATCGCCGATGCGGAAAGCAAGCCTCTCGGATCCCAGGAGACGCTGGAATTCCGCCAGGGGGTCAAAGGCCAAAAACACTCGTGGCGCTTCCTGGCTTCCAGCATGTCCGACGGCACGCTCCGCGCCTTTGGCATTCTGTTGGCGCTGTTTCAGAACACCGCCCAGGAAGCAGGCGGCCCGCTGCTCATTGGCTTGGAGGAACCTGAGATGGCGCTGCACCCGGCGGCCACGGGCGTCTTGCTTTCGGCCCTGCGCGACGCTTCCAGCCGCACGCAGATTCTTGTTACCAGCCACAGCCCCGACCTGCTGGACGACCCGAACATCCCCACCGAATCCTTGCTGGCCGTCGATAACCAGGAGGGCATCACTCGCATCGCGCCGCTCGACCAGCCAGGACGATCGGTCTTGCGCGACCGGTTGTTTACGCCGGGCGAACTGCTGCGCCAGAACCAGCTCGCTCCCGACCCCACTGCGCTGGCCGAGATGGAGAAGGACCGGCAGCTCAAGCTGTTTGAACTCGCCAAGACATGAGCGCCGTGTTCATTGCCCCCATCGTCGAAGGCAAAGCAGAAGTCGAAGCCGTCCCCAAGCTCCTGCACCGGCTCTGCCGGCACGGTCGTCGACCTGCTCTGCTCAGGGTGAACCCGCCCATCCGCGTCAAGGCGGGGAGTTTCCTGAACGATGAGGACTACTTCCGCCGATACGTCGAGCTGGCTTCGCGCAAGGCCCAAGTCCACTCACGCGGCAACGTCTTGATCCTTCTCGATTGCGAAGATGACTGTGCCGGCAAGCTAGGGCCACGGTTGCTCGCCCAGGCGCGGCAGGTCCATGCGCAGATCCCGTTCACGGTGGTGCTGGCCCATCGGGAATACGAGACTTGGTTTCTTGCCGCGGCCCCGTCCCTCCGTTCCGTGGGTGGACTTCCCGAGGACCTCGAAGCCCCGGCCGATCCAGAAGCCATCCGGGGCGCCAAGGAATGGCTCGCCGCGCGCATGCCGACCGGTTACGACCCGCCCAATCATCAACCGCTGTTCTCCGAGCGTTTCTCTCTGGCTCAGGCCGCCGTCGTTCCCTCCTTTGCCCGACTCCAGCGCAAGGTCCAGGATCTCTTCTCATGCTGACCCAGAATTCACGCCCATGAACGCGGATGAGAAGAACCAGCGGGGACCTTCCGCGCAAGATTCGCCTCCATTCGCGTCCGTTCGCGGTTTCGTGCCATGAAGAAACTCATCGAAGTCGCGCTCCCACTCGAGGCCATCAACAAGGCATCCGCGCGGGAGAAGTCGATCCGACACGGGCATCCGAGCACGCTGCACTTGTGGTGGGCGCGACGGCCGTTGGCGGCGGCACGAGCGGTCATCTTCGCACAGATGGTCGATGATCCGTCAGGGTATGTGGACACCCTCAAGTCCGACCCGAAGCTGCGACGCCAAGCGGAGAGCATCCTCAAAGCCCGCCAGAAGCGGTGGGAGGAAGCGACGGCATTGGCCGAAAAGGCGCGCGCGGGAGGCATCAGTGCGCCGGAGCCAGGCCCGAAACCCGACCTCGATGAAATCTTGGCGGAGGTCGAGCGCGGCCGCCTATTCGGCATAATCGAAGACCTTGTACAGTGGGAGAACACCACGAACGAAATCGTACTCAAACGGGCGCGCGATGAGATTTGGCAGAGTTGGCGGCGGGCCTGCGCGGAGAACGCCGGTCACCCTCGCGCGAAGGAGCTGTTCGACCGGCACAAACTCCCCGCTTTCCATGATCCCTTCGCTGGCGGCGGGTCATTGCCGCTGGAAGCGCAGCGGCTCGGATTGGAGGCTTATGCGAGTGATCTGAATCCCGTGGCCGTGCTCATCAACAAGGCGATGATCGAGATCCCTCCGAAATTCGCCGGTCGGCCGCCGGTGAACCCGGAGTCGCGCAAAGGCCAACTCGGCACGAAGACCTGGCACGGAGCGCAGGGGTTGGCCGAGGATGTGCGCTATTACGGCCAGTGGATGCGCGACGAGGCGGAGAAACGCATCGGCCACCTTTACCCAAAGATCGAGATCACCGCTGAAATGGCCCAGGAGCGGAAGGATCTAGAACGCCTCGTCGGGCAGAAGCTCACCGTCATCGCATGGCTCTGGGCGCGCACGGTGAAAAGCCCGAACCCGGCCTTTCGCAAGGTGGACGTGCCGCTGGCCTCCACCTTCATGCTCTCGACCAAACCGGGCAAGGAAGCCTGGGTCGAGCCGGTGATCGGCAGGCAGGGCTACCGCTTCACCGTGCAGGTAGGCAAACCGAAGGACCCCGAGGCGGCGAAGGCCGGAACCAAGCTCGCGCGCGGCGCGAACTTCCGCTGCGTGATGTCCGGCACTCCCATCGCGGGCGACTACATCAAGGCCGAGGGCAAGGCCGGTCGGATGGGTGCGCGGCTCACGGCCATTGTGGGCGAGGGCGAACGCGGGCGCGTCTATCTCCCGCCCACGCCGGAGCACGAGGCGGCGGCGAAAAAGGCGAAGCCGGAGTGGAAGCCGGAGCAATCTCTGCCCGACGATCCGCGCAATTTCTGGACGGTGCAATACGGCCTCGCCGCATTCGGCGACATCTTCACGTTGCGGCAACTCGTGGCGCTGACGACCTTCTCCGACCTCGTGAGTGAAGCGATGGAGCAGGTCCGCCGAGACGCTCTCGCCGAGGGGTTGCCCGGCGACCCCAAATCGCACACCGGGGAGAATGGCGCCACCGTTTACGGCGAGAGCATTGCAGTATATCTCGGCTGCGCGGTTAGCCGAATGGTAAATTACTCGGCAAGCCTTTGCGTTTGGAGTTCTCACCCAAAGGACGAGCTGGCAAAGCAAGTTTTCCTCAGACAGGCGCTGGCGATGACATGGGACTTCGCGGAGACCAATCCGTTTTCGTCCGCCGGCGGAACGTTGGACATCAACATCCAATATCTGACCAAGGCGATCGATCGGTTGCCAGCATTGTGCGCGAGCAGCGCGGTGCAGTCCAACGCGACCCAAGTTGTGTTGAAAGACCGCGTGGTTTCAACGGACCCACCTTACTACGACAACATCGGCTACGCCGACCTTTCCGATTTCTTCTACGTCTGGCTGAGACGCGCTCTGCGAAAGCGCTTCCCGGAGCTTTTCGCCACTCTTGCAGTGCCAAAGGCGGAGGAATTAGTCGCAACGCCATACCGACACGGTAGCAAGGAAAAGGCGGAGACTTTTTTTCTCGAAGGTATGACAGCCGCCATGCACCAGCTTGCGGAACAAACGCATCCGGCATTCCCCGTCACGATATATTACGCTTTCAGACAATCGGAAAGCGAGAGCGAGGTGGGCACTGCGAGCACCGGTTGGGAGACATTTCTCGATGCGGTCATTCGGGCAGGCTTTGGCATTAGCGGCACCTGGCCGATGCGCACAGAAATGACGGCGAATCTTAAGCGCAACATCAGCGCCCTTGCCTCCAGCATCGTCCTGGTCTGCCGGTCCCGCGGCCGCGGGACGGACGCGCCGACGGCGACGCGGCGGGAGTTCGTGGCCGCGCTCCAGCGGGAGCTGCCGGAGGCGTTGCGGCACTTGCAGGCGGGCAACATCGCCCCGGTAGACCTCGCGCAGGCCGCCATCGGCCCCGGCATGGCCGTCTTCACCCGCTACGCCCGCGTGCTCGACGCGCAGGGCAGCGCGCTCTCCGTGCGCGAGGCCCTGGCGCTCATCAACGAGACGCTCGACACCGCGCTGGCCGAGCAGGAGGGCGATTTCGACGCTGACAGCCGTTGGGCGTTGGCGTGGTTCGAGCAGCACGGCTTCGCCGAAGGCGAATTCGGCGTAGCCGAGACGCTCAGCAAGGCGAAAAACACGAGCGTGCAAGGCCTGGCCGACGCGGGCATTCTCGTCTCCAGTCGCGGCAAGGTGCGGCTCCTCAAGCCGGAGGAGCTGGCCACTGACTGGAGCCCGGAGAGCGATGACCGGCTGACAAACTGGGAGATGGTGCATCACTTCATCCGCCTGCTGGGGAGCGGGGGCGAGCCGGCGGCGGCGGAACTGGTAAAGCAGCTTGGATCGAAGGCCGAGACGGCGCGAGAGCTGGCCTACCGTCTTTACACGCTCTGCGAGCGGAAAAAACGGGCCCCTGAGGCATTGGCCTACAACGGGCTGGTGCAGAGCTGGGCGGAGATTATCCGACTGGCCCTGGAATCCGAACGGTCCGGGGCGGCGGTGGCCCAGGAGCTTAACCTATAAGCGGGTGAAAGAACACAGCTATGGCGATTACGAATTTCAACACGTCGAACCAGACTTTCCGAAAACTGATGGGCAACGGGTTGGTGTACCGGGTGCCGATGTTCCAGCGCGACTACTCCTGGACTGAACAGGAGTGGGACGATCTGTGGCAGGACATCGTGGCGATGATGGACCCTGGAGGAGAACGAGGGCACTACATGGGCTACCTGGTCCTGCAATCGGATGACGAACGGCATTACGGCATCATTGACGGCCAGCAACGGATGACCACGTTGAGCCTGCTGGTGCTGGCAGTCTTGAGCAACCTTCGACGGCTGGTGGACACTGGGGCCGAGGCGGAGGACAACCGCCGCCGTTTGGAAGAACTGCGCAAGACCTACATTGGGTTCCTCGATCCAGTGACGCTGATCTCCACCTCAAAACTGACGCTCAACCGGCACAACAACCAGTATTACCAGACCTATCTCGTTCCGCTTGAAAAACCGCCGAAGCGCAATCTGAAGGCATCGGAACACCTTCTTCGAAAGAGTTTCGAGTGGTTCGAAGAGAAGGTGAGGGAGCGGTTTGGACAAAACCGCAGCGGCCAAGAACTGGCGCGGTTTGTGGACACGATGTCCGACCGCCTGTTCTTCACGGTGATATCGGTGGCGGATGAACTGAACGCGTTCAAAGTTTTTGAGACGCTGAATGCGCGCGGAGTCCGGCTTTCCTCGACCGATCTGCTCAAGAACTACCTGTTTTCGGTTGTGCATGGGGCCGGCGGCCATGAGCACGAGATGCGCACCCTGGAGGAGCGGTGGGAAGCCATCGTGGGGAAACTGGGCAGCGAGAGCGTGCCGGATTTCCTGCGGGTGTTCTGGAACAGCCAGAATCCGCTCACCCGCCACTCGGATTTGTTCAAAGCAATCCGTGGGAGCGTCAACGACAAGGCGGGGGTCTTTGCCCTGCTGCGCGATATGGACCGTGACGCGGACATTTATGCCGCCCTGGGTGACGACGACGACGCGATGTGGACAGCGGACCAGAAGAAGCATGTGGCGGAACTGGCAATGTACAATGTCCGGCAGCCGTATTCCCTCCTGCTGGCCGCTCGGCGAGCGCTGGCAGACGCGGAGTTTACCCGTGTGTTGCGGGCCTGTGCGATCGTCTCTTTCCGCTACAACGTCATCGGCAACCTGGCCACCAGCGAACAGGAGCGCGTCTATAACGCGGTGGCGGAGAAGATCGCCCGGAAGGAACTGACGGCCACGGTTGACATACTGCGGGCCTTACGGCCGGTGTATCCATCGGACGAGCAGTTCCGGTCGGCGTTCACCGAAAAGCAGGTGCGCACGACCACGGCCCGCAACCGCCAGGTGGTGCGCTACATCCTCTTCGAGATCGAGCGGCAGGTGTCGAACCACGCCTTCGACTACGCAAGCGACAAGTACAACATCGAGCACGTTCTTCCGGAGCATCCTGGCGAGAATTGGACGGGATTCACGGATGAGCAAATAGATCGGTGTGTGTTCCGAATCGGGAATATGACCCCGCTGGCGTCCGGGCCAAATCGTGACCTGGGTAACGTGCCTTACGCGGAGAAGAAGCCGGTTTACGGGCAATCCGAGTTTGCCCTCACGCAGCGCATCGCGACCGAAAACGACGACTGGACCGCGGATCGCATCGCCGCACGCCAACGGTGGCTGGCCACACAGGCAACGGCAATCTGGCGAGTCGCGGAAATCGGATGAGCACTGACTTATGGCGATTACCAACCAGCAACGCGTCGGCAAGGCCCTGGAGCATCTCCGGGAAGGGTTGGCCGGTTTCATCGCCCGGGAGTTTCAAAGCAAGTACCAGGACCGCTCATTGTCCGAGGCACAGCAGCGGATCGGCACCGACCGACTGCGCGGCAGTAAGTCCATTGCCGAATGGGACGCCGCGGCGTTGCTGCGGTTGATGTGGGAAGCCTGGAGCGACGTGTTCGGCCAGACGCTCGGCCATGCAGAACGCGCGTTGATTTCCGAACTGCGCACGATTCGCGACCGCTGGGCGCACCAGGAGAACTTCTCGAGCGACGACGCGGACCGGGCATTGGATTCGGCCGAGCGGCTGCTGGCAGCGATCTCGGCCTCGCAAGCCGAAGAAGTCCGCAGCATGAAGCTGGAGCTGCGCCGCCAGGTGTTCGACGAGCAGGTGCGCGGTGAGAAGAGGAAAGCGGGCGGTTCCTTGATCGAGGCGGCGGCGACTGGTGGGCTCAAACCGTGGCGGGAAGTGGTCACACCGCACGCTGACGTGGCCAGCGGCCGCTACCAGCAGGCCGAGTTCGCCGCCGATCTGTGGCAAGTGCACCTGGGTGAGGGCTCCGACGAGTACCGTCAGCCGTCAGAGTTCTTCCGCCGGACATTCCTCACCGAGAGCCTGAGGCGGTTGCTGGTTAACGGCGTTCAGCGGCTGGCAGGCAAGGGCGGCGATCCGGTGGTGCAACTGCAGACCAACTTCGGCGGGGGCAAGACCCACTCGATGCTCGCCCTCTACCACCTGTTCGGCGGCGCGGTCCCGGGAGACCTCCCCGGCGTCGACGCCGTCCTTGCGGAGGCGGATGTCACCGGGAGCGCCGGCTTCCAGCCGGCGACGGACGTCGGCGCACCCAAAGCCGGCAGGATGCCGGCGCTCCCGAAGGCCACACGGGTGGTGCTCGTGGGGAACAAGATCTCGCCCGGCAACCCGGTGCGGAAACCCGACGGCACCGTCATCCGGACCCTCTGGGGCGAACTGGCGTATCAGCTCGGGGGCCGGAAGGCATTTGCCCGGGTGAAAGCCGACGACGAAAACGCCACCAGCCCGGGAGATGTCCTGCGTGAGTTGTTCAAGGAGTACGGTCCGTGCCTGATCCTCATCGACGAATGGGTGGCCTACGCCCGGCAGTTGCACGACCAGAGCGACCTGCCAGCCGGCGGATTCGAGACCCAGTTCACCTTCGCCCAGGCGCTGACCGAGTCGGCCAAACTGGCGGGGAATTGTCTGCTGGTGATCTCCCTCCCGGCCTCGGACACGCAGGGGTCTCCCCACACCCAGGCCGACGATGTCGAGGTCGGTGGCGTGCGCGGCCGCGAGGCGCTGAACCGACTGCGCAACGTCGTGGGCCGTGTCGAATCGTCCTGGAGGCCGGCGACCGCTGAGGAAGGCTTCGAGATCGTTCGGCGGCGACTGTTCGAGCCGATGCCGGGCGATCGCTTCAAACACCGGGATGTAACGGCGCGTGCCTTCTCGGAATTGTACCACGCCCAAAGCGCAGAATTCCCGCCCGAGTGTCGAGGCGGCGACTACGAAAAGCGCATCCAAGCCGCCTACCCGATTCACCCCGAGATCTTTGACCAGCTCTATGGCACCTGGAGCACGCTCGTGAAGTTTCAGCGGACCCGCGGCGTGCTACGGTTGATGGCGTCCGTGATTCACAGCCTTTGGGAAAAGGGCGATCGGAGTCCGCTCATCCTGCCGTCGATGATCCCGATCGACGATCCCCGCGTGCAGTTCGAGCTGACTCGCTATCTCTCGGACAACTGGGTCCCGATCATCGAGAAGGATGTGGACGGGCCGAACTCCCTGCCGCTGCGCATCGACGGCGAGCAGCCGAACCTGGGGAAACTCTCAGCCACGCGGCGCGTAGCGCGGGCGATCTACCTCGGGTCGGCGCCCAGCGCCGGGGTGGCCCACCGCGGGGTGGAAGATCGCCGGGTGAAGCTGGGGTGCGTCCTGCCCGGCGAATCGCCTGCGGTCTTCGGCGACGGCCTGCGACGGCTGGCCGCGGCGGCGACCTACCTCTACCAGGACGGCACCCGCCTCTGGTACGACACGCAGCCGACGGTCACCAAGCTGGCCGAGGACCGCGCCGAGCAGCTCAAACGGGAGCCCGACAAAGCGATGCAGGAACTCGAGGAACGCCTGCGAAGTGACCTGGGCAAGACTGGCGACTTCGATCGTGTCCATCCAGTCCCGCGCAGTGGAGCGGATGTGCCCGACGAGATGACCACCCGCCTGGTCGTGCTGTCGGCTGACCACCCGCACACCAAGGAGGCAGGCAGTCCCGCCGAGTCCGCCGCGCGAACGATTCTCGAGCGACGGGGCAACGCGCCGCGCCTTTACCAGAACACACTCGTGTTCCTCGCCGCCGACAAGGTCCGGCTGCAGGATCTCGACGAGGCCCTGCGCCGGTTCCTCGCCTGGGACTCGATTCTGGTCGAGAAGGAGAAGCTCGATCTGACCCCCTTCCAGGTGAAGCAGGCAGAGATCCAACGCAAGGCGGCGGATGCTGCTGTGACAGCCCGGTTGCCCGAGGCGTACTGTTGGTTGCTGGTCCCGGAGCAGGAGACGCCGCAGTCCTCGGTGACCTGGGAAGCAATCCGACTCTCGGGCAATGAAGCCCTGGCTGTGCGGGCGGCGAAGAAGCTCCGGAGCGCGGATCTGCTCGTGACCGCGATGGGGGCGACCATCCTGCGAAAGCACCTCGACGACGTTCCGCTTTGGCGGGGGGACCACGTCGGCGTACGACAAGTGATCGAAGACTTCGCGCGCTACCTTTACCTGCCCCGAGTCCGCGACCCCGGCGTTATCGTGGCGGCCATCGAGGATGGCGTCTCATTGCTGGGCTGGCGGCAAGATTCGTTCGCGTACGCGGAGGGCTTTGACGAGGGCGCCCAGCGGTACCGCGGCCTGCGGTTCGGCCGGCAGGTGACTGTCTCTGAAGACGATTCCAGTGCTCTCATCGTGAAGCCCGACGTGGCTCAGCGGCAGGCCAATGCAGAACAACCGACGGTTCCCGTTGGAGGAGCGCCGACAGGAACCGCTCCGGGCGGGCCCGCCCCAGGGCCTCCTGGTGGGGGACCCGTCCCGTCGCCGGCTCCGCCGAAACCGAAACGCTTCTACGGGTCCGTGAAGCTCAACTCGCAGCGCGTGGGCCGCGACGCAGGCCGGATTGCCGAGGAAGTCGTCCAGCACTTGACGCTGCAGCCCGGTGCCACGGTCGAGGTCACGCTCGAAATCCATGCCCGGATTCCAGAAGGCGCACCCGACAACGTCGTCCGTATCGTCAGCGAGAATGCGCGCACCCTGAAGTTCACCTCTCAGGGGTTTGAACTGGAGTGACCACCAAGCAGTGCCGACAACCATGCGCTGGTGCCAGCCCAACCCGAACAAACGAAGGCCTAGTCTACCGGAGCCGGCGTCAAGGCTCTGGCTGCGAGAGCCCGAGTTGGCGTGCCAAGACGCCATCATGGAAGGCAGGACGGCGCAGAGCTGGCGACACGACAGCGCGCGGCTCCTGGCGATCCTGAAAGAACAGGCGTGACCCGTGAAATCCACCGCAGAAGACAGACAGACCTCACTAAAACCGCCCTTCTGGCGCTTGGAGAGCCGCAAGTTCACTTCCGGCGTTTATGCGTTTATCGCCTGTGAGCGGCGACTGCCCGGGTTCATC
>VHCO01000067.1 GCA_016871715.1 Verrucomicrobiota bacterium | reverse complement strand
CTGGAGTTTTCGAACAACGCCATTACAGCCAGTGTTTACCGGCATTTCGAGCTTTTTCTTTTGATCGCAAGCTCAAATCACGCTTGTTGGAGGCCTAGTCGTCAAGGCCGTCCAAAGCGAAAGCCTGCCCGACAAATCCGGGCGCAAAACTGGCTCCGTTCCTCAACGTTCCGTTGTTGGTTCCCGCGAAGTCGCTTGCAGCGCCATTTCCTGGCCACCAGCCCGCTAAACCGGGTGGCGGTGGCAGGCACGGTTGCGCCCCTACATTCGCGAGAATGCCCAGCGCCGCGAGGAGCAGCGGGGCGGCGAACGACGCACGTGGTAGCCAGCGTGGTGGCTTCCCAAACCCTTTGGCACCCCAGACTCCGGTAGGGCGAGCCTCCTGCCGAGCCAGTGTTTGTCGCGCCGTTGCGGGGCTCCGTGGGGGCACCGCCCCACTCCCTCGGAGGTGTGGAAAGAGCCTGTCCGCAGTCTGATGTCTCGCGGGGTGCCAAACCCGGTGGACGTGCGAGCTCGTTTTGCGTGTTTCGGCCGCTTCTCGGTTTGCCGGCGCGGCGGTGTGAGGCTTGCTGCTTTCATCGCGAAGGCATACGGTTCAAAGCATGAGCACGACGACGATCGAATTGCCGAAGGCGTTGGCGGCGCAACTGGCGCGCGTAGCCAAACGACTCGGCATGAACCGGGACCGATTGCTGCGCGAGGCGGTGGAAGCGCGGTTGCGTCAGGCTGACGGGGAAGCGCAGCCCAGTCTCTACGATCGGAGCCGCGATCTCTGTGGCAGTGTAGCGGACGCCCCGCGGGATTTGGCGCGGAACAAGGCGCACTTGAAAGGTTATGCCTCATGGAAACGGTGATGGTGGACGCCGGGCCGCTGGTCGCCTATCTGAGCACGCGGGATCAGGACCATGCGTGGGTGGAGCAGAAGTTCCGGCAACTGCGGTCGCCCTTGCAGACATGTGACGCGGTGTTTAGCGAGGCGTGCTTTCTCTTGAAGGACACGCCCGGCGGCACACGCCAACTCCTGGCCCTGATCGAGCGGGGTGTTGTAACGCTCGACTTCGATCTGCGCGCGGAGTTTGCCGCGGTGGCGGACTTGATGCGGCGGTACGAGAACGTGCCGATGTCGCTGGCCGACGCCTGCTTGGTACGGATGAGCGAGCTGCATGGGGAGGCGGTGGTGTTCACCCTGGACAGCGGTTTTCGCATCTACCGCCGCTTCCGGCGGCAGGTAATTCCGCTGATCCGCCCGGAGTGAGGACGCTCCCGGACGGGCGGAAACCCGAGTTGCCGGAGTCGTGATGCTTGCTGTTTGACCGTTATCGTCGAGTGCGCAACGCCCTCGGAAATCCAGTGTACGGACCTGCTGGAGGAGTATCTCCTTGGCCAACTCGCCCGGATCCGCTAACGTGAACCCATGACTGCTGTAGCTGCCAAGTTCTTCGCCGAGTTCAAGCGGCTCGATCCGACCGAGCAACGGCGGGTCTGGAATGAGATCGCCCAAGCCGTGGTTCCGTCGGATTACGGACCGCTCACAGACGAGGAATTGATCGGCATCGCCGACCAAACGCTCGTTTTGTTGGACAAGGAAGAAGAAGCCAATGCCCAACCGCGGTGAGGTCTGGCTGGTGGACTTGGGCTTGGCGGGAAAGACCCGGCCTGCCTTGATCCTGAACAAACCGTTCTCCGACGCGGATCGCGCGCTCATCACGGTGGTTCCGCATACGCAAGCCCTGCGTGGATCAACATTCGAGATTGCGCTGGCGGTGCCGTTCCTGAGGGGCGGGGCGTTTCTCGTGCAGAATCCGCTCACGATCCCCGCCGTGAAAGCGGAGCGTTTGCTGGGCCGTTTGACCTCGCCGCAGTTGGGGCTCGTCGAGGCGGGCGTGCGGGACTGGCTGGGCCTGTAGGGTGGTTTCGGCGCCTCGCCCCCGAAAGTTATCCAAGGCTGACCGGCGGTCGGCCCTCCGGTGCGGAGTGCGATGGCGAGGTTGGGCGGGCCGGGATTCATGGTCCTCTCTTTCCGCCGAAGGCGCTGGCGAGACCATTCCAGGTGCTCGTTAAGTAGCTCACCACCTTTGACCAGATGCTGGTGGAGGAATTCGGAGTCCCATCCTGCGGCGCATTGGTCTGGGTCGTGGTAGAGGTTTCGCCCACGGTCTGGGTATTGCTGCCGGTCTTGTTTGAGGACCTCCCAGTCTGCAAAGTGCCGCCCGGCGGAGTGCTCTGGGTGCCCTGCTTTTGGTTCACGCCAGTCGCCTGGTCGTTTGCAGCAACCGCGCCGGGGCTCAACATGCCGAAGGGTCGCGCCACGCTGAGGTGCGATTGCCCGCGAGCCAGTCTGACCCCCCGCCCGGTGAGGGCACCGGGCCTACACGGAATGGCACAGGCAGCGGTTGCTGGTAGGCCGCGTGCCCTCACGCGGCGTGCGCCGGAAGTCTTCAAACCCGGTCCGTTGCTCGCTGGGTTCATTTGCCGCCTCCTCGGAAAGGCTTGCCGGGCCAACTGGTGATCGTGGTCACAGCGCGGCTGCGCACCGGCCACGCGATGCCGGCCAGCAGGGGCAGATCACCACCACCCTTGAGGACCTCCCGCTGGTCGGGAAATGCAGCCTGCCGGGTGATTAGGCAGGGCAGAGAGGGTATCTGGCGCTGCGACGAGTCAACGCCCGTGGGGCGAGGCTGCGGCCGATCCGCGGGCACGAACGGAACGCGGTGGCTCTGCAGAGGCCTCGCCCTAACGCGCGACAGCGGAAGTTCACCGGCACCGGTTTGTGAGGCCGTTCCCTCACCAAGCCAAGTCCAGCGCGACCGCCGTGCTTCGGCCAATGTTGAGGCGCTTGCTGTTTTCATCGGAAAGGCATACGGTTCAGCGCGTGAGCACAAAGGCCGAAGTCGTTTTGGAACAAGTCCGGGGTTTGCCCCCGGCTGATTTGCGCGAATTGTGTCGCCGCGTCAACCAACTGGTGGCCGAGTCAGCCGAACCAACTTTACAGACCCGCCACGGAATTCCGCTCGCGCGCAATGACGGCGTCCCGATGACGGCCGAAGAAGTCGCCGCGACGCTGAACGACGGATGAACTACCTGCTGGACGCCAACGGGCTGGCGGCGCTGGTCATCCCGCAACACGAACATCATCAACGGGCGCACCGTTTCTTCACTCGACGGGCGTTTGCCCTGACGCCGTTGACGCAACTGGCGCTCCTGCAAATCCTCAGCCGGCCCCGCCGTGTCCCAGGCCAGATTCTGCCGGCCTTGCACACGCCGGCCGAGTCGTTGCGATTGCTGCGGCTGCTCTCGCATCGGCGCGGAGTGCAGTTTGTGCCCGCCGACTTGAATTGCGCCGGGCCGATGCCGTTCGCAGGGGTGACAGGCCACCGGCAGTGGAACGATCTCTATCTGGTCGCGCTGGCCCAAAAACGCGGCATGATGCTCGCCACCTTCGACAGCGCCCTCCCCGTTCAGTTCCCGGAAGTCTGTAAGTTGATTCCGTGAGACGGCAGCCGCGCCGTCGCCCAACATGCCGAAGGGCGGGGCCTGGCCGGGTCCCGATTGTCCGCGAGCCAGTCTGAACCCCCGCCCGGTGAGGGGACCGGGCCTACACGGAATGGCAAAGGCAGCGGTTGCTGGTAGGCCGCGTGCGCTCAAGCGGCGGGCGCCAATGGCTTTCAAATCGGGTCTGTTGCTCGCCGGGTTCATCGGCCGCCTCCTCGGAGTAGGTCGCTGAGCCAACTGGTGACGGTGGTCACGGTGCTGGTGATGGCTTGGCGGGTGGGTCATGGCCACCTCCCGCTAGCGCCGCCGCCGCCGCTTCTTCCACCTCGGAAGCCGCCGAAATTCCCGGTGTTGCTGCTGGGCACCGTCAATCTCGCTCCTGCGTAGATCAGGTTGGGATTTGTGATCTGTGGGTTGGCCGCCATCAAACCCGACATTGTCGTGCCGTATTGTTGCGCGAGGCCTGATAAGGTTGCTCCTCGAGGAATCGTGATCGATGTGCCGCCGCTGCTGGTGGAACCTGAGCCAGCCGACGGCGCAGCGGTTGCCGCTGAGTTCACGGTTGTGATGCTGCTGGCCGTGGCGCCAGCCGCTGCAGTCCGGCTGGAGACCGTATGGTTCGCGGGAGAGATTTGTGCAGCAGGCAGACCAAACGGCGTTGCGGATGACTGCACTGGCTTCAAGACGGCCATCGGTGTCGTGCCTGCCGTGGGCGAGCTAAGTGTTGTCGCACCTGACGGGCTCTGTCGCAGAATCGGATCGCTCATTGTTACTCTGAACGTGATGCCAACAGCCGGACCAACCGAACCTGATACAGAAACGCCCCACTCGCCCGTGTAACTGCGGGCCACTGTAAAGCCGATTCCTCCAAGCGCCTTGAGAGAAAAGTCAACCTTGTCATATTTCTCCCAGTCAGCAGATGTGCCCCCATAGATCCCGAGCGCTTCCACAGATTCAGATGCTCCCAAACTGAGTCCAATAGTCTGCTGCGCCCTAAATGGTTTGATTCCTTCTCTGCTAATACTTCCTTCCACGCTCACTCCCACGATCGGAGTGAAATCTGCTGAGTACGTAACCCCAGAATCGAGAATGGTGTTGATTACGATCCTCCCTTGGGGATCCAACCCGGACATTGGATTTTCCTCAGCATACGCATACGCCGTGGTTTTCCAGCCGGGCCCGATGTGTTTGACCGGATCTGTGGAGAGGAACACACCGGCGTCGGCGCTGTAGTAGCGGGCGCGCATGAAATACAGGCCGGGGAGTTCTTCCATCACTCCTTGGCTGCCGACGAAAAGGTAGGGATTTGGAATCCGCGATTGGAGATTCGAGATCGCCGAAGAACCGAGGCTGCGGCCGTAGGGGGTGTAGGCGTATTGGGCGAGGTTGGCGCCGCCGGGGCCGGTGAGGGCGATGACGTTGGCCATGGCGCCGGCGTGGTAGCAGAAGAAGTTGGTGGCCGCGTCCACGCGGTAGCCCAGGTCGGGGCCGTGAACGTACCAGGCGGTGACGTTTCCGGCGTTGTCGAGGTCGCAGAGGATCCGCTCCATGCCGCCGGCGAGCGAGAGGACGTAGCCGGTGGTCACGCCGTCCACGGTACGGGCGACGCGTCGGCCCAGCGCATCGTACCGGTTGAGGATGCGCTTGGAGGTCAACGGCTGGATTTCCCAGTCAATCGAAAGGGTACGGTTGTCTTCGTCGTACGCGAGCGTCCAGCTCTGGCCGTTCCCCACCGCGTTGGTCAGGTTGCCGCTGGGGTCGTACAAGTATCGAACGCTTGAGTGGGTTCCGCCCTCACCCTGGCCCTCTCCCCCGGGAGAGGGAAGAGCGTTCGTGGCCGACATCGAAATCGTGCGCGTCTTGAGCCGCCCCGCTGCAGTGTAGTCCGCGCGTTCATCGGTCAGGGGCGGCGGTGGCCATTGGAGCGTGCCCTTTTCGCTCGAACCGGTCTTGTTGCCGTTGTGGTCGTACGCATACGAGAGCGCGATGGCGATGCTGTTGGATTTGGGGTTGGCGATGCTGTATTTCAGATCGGTGAGGCGACCGGCGGTGTCGAGGGTGTTGGTCTGGACGACGCCGTTCGGATAGGTGCGGCGGGTGAGGCGGTCGGCCGGGTCGTAGGCGTAGGTCATTTCACGGCCGGCCCAGTCCACCTGGTTGGTGAGCCGGCCCAAGGCGTCGTAACGGTTCGTGAGCGTGTTGCCGGCGGGATAGGTGAGGGAGGTGACTCGGCCCAGGGGGTCGTAGCCGTAGAGGACGGTCTTGGCATGGGCGTCGGTCTGCTCGGTCGGGCGGTCGAGGGCGTCGTAGGTGAATTGCGTGGAGGTGGTAACGCCCGCGAAACGGCGGGAGATGGTCCGCGGATTGTCGTTGTCGTCATACACAAAGCTGTCCCGACGGCCGGTTCTGAAGTCCACGAAGAGCACGCGCCCCGCGGCATCGTAAGTCGGCTTGCGCGTGGTGAGGTTGGGGTCGGTCTGGAGCTTGAGGCGGAGGAGTTCGTCGTAGTCGTAGCGCCACTTGAAGCCGTCCTGGTTGCGCTCGAGCGTGCGCTCGTTGCGCGGGCCGTAGGTCATGAGGTAATGGCCGCCCAGGGCATCCGTGATGTTCGTGATGTTGCCGACGTCATCGTAGTCGTAGCGCCAGTCGAAGCCCTCGGCATCCTTCCACTTTGTCAGGCGTCCGCGTCCGTCGTAGAAATGGAGTGAAGGGAAGCCGTTGGGCGTGGTGGTTTGCCGGATGCGGCCGGCGACGTCGTAGTCGGTCTGGCGAGTGTTGCCGAGCGGATCGGTCTCGGTGCGGGCACGGTTGAGGCGGTCGTAGGTCTTTGACCAACGCTGGCCGAGCTTGTCGTAGCTGGCAACGAGGTTGCCGTTGGCGTCGTACCGGTTCGTGACTGACTGGCCGAGGGGATCGGTGACGCGGATCAGGCGGTTGGCGGCGTCGTAGGTGTTGGTGATCGAGTTGCCGAGCGGGTCGGTCACACGCTCCACCTTCCCGCGAGGGGTGTAGAACGTGAGCCAGCGGTTCGTGCCGGTGCGGTCGGTGGTGTTGGTGCGCTGGTTGGCGGCGTCGTAGGCGTGAGTCGTCACCTGGCCCTTTCCGTCTGTCGTTGAAACAAGATTGCCGTTGGGGTCGTAGATACGGTTGAACACGCGCCCCAGCACGTCCTGGACACGGACGACGTTGCCGTTCACGTCGAGCATGTAAGTGGTGGGGTCGCCTTTTCTTCGGTCGTGAAAACCTTGTTGCCCTGGCTCGATCCTGTGCTGTGCTTCTCGTAAAGCTCCATCGCCTTCTTGTCGGGAAGATCGTGGACGTTTGGTCCAACCGACACAATCGTCATGGCAGGGGTGATTTTGCGAATGTGCTCGGTGTAGTAGTTCATCGGCATCCCAGATCGCGCTGACCGGAAAAGTCTCATGCACGATCTTGATGCCGCGCATGTGGTCAGCGTCACGATGGGAACAGACAAAGGCGTTGAACCCTCGTCTTTGGCCCATTGCCTTCTTCAAATAGGCGATAGTGTCCTTCTTGTTGTCCTCCGTGAGATTGCAGTCGTAAAGGTGGGTTGTCCCGTTGGGGTAGAGCAACAACGTCATGTTACCGCAGCCGACGTTGATGAAGTGGATTTCCATGATTCGCCTTCGCGCTCTCAGGTTTGGCTTCCGCTACTGGATCAAATCGGCCTCCTTCAGCGGCTCCAGGACGCCGTTCTGGAGTTTGCTCTTGTCGAAGCCCTGCTCGGACTCGGCATGGACGTTGACAGTGACCTTGCCGGACATATCCGCCAGGTTGGCCAGGGCGTTCCAGGCGGCGAACAGACCGTCCCGATCAGCCGTAAACTTCAAATCGACCACCTTCTGCCCCGCAGCTCCGGCTGCCGACGTGGGACTCTCCGAGATCACCGACGCGCCGGTGCCGGTGCCCGGCGTCACGGGCGTCGGCCCTGGCCCTGGCGGCGGCGGCTGACCCGGCTGCCCGCCAGCGGTCGGCGGTGTGACCGGCGCGGCCTGCGGGATCGCTTGCGGGACCATGATGAAGCCCGCCTCCAGGTCAACCTCGTCCTCGGCGATGTCCAACTCGAACCGGACCTTGTTCACCGCGACCTGATACTTGCCATCCGGCCCCAACGTGGGCACCGCGCCGCTGGTGTAGCCGAAGACGCCTTCCTTGACGCCCCGGACGATGGCGCGGCGTATCACCGTGCTGTTGATGAGCCGGGTGAAGCCCAGAAACGAGTAGAATCCGTTTACGATTTCAACCGTCCGGGTGCCCAAGGCCGGAGGCGTGCCCCCTGCCTGCGCCAAGGCTTCGGCAGGCAGGTCGCCGAGCTTGAATAGGTCCACGATCTTGGTGGGCGTCAGCTTGTCGAAGACGCGGGGCTGGACGATGGTCAGCAGCTCCAGCACGCGCTCGTGTATCCGGGCTTCTTTCTTTTCGTTCAGCGTGGTCTGTAGCGGCCTGCCGCCCACCGATACCGGGTCAATGCCGATGCCTGAGCCTTCGACTTTGGGCAGCCAAACCTGGGTGTAGAGCTTCAGGAAGGCCGACTCCGCTGCCGCCTTCTCGGTCGCTTCGCGCTCCCGGAGCTGAATCTTCTGCTCGTCGGTCAGGTTGAGCTGCTTGCCCTTGCCCTTCACGCGCTCGATGGCCAGGAGATACCGCACCGCACGGCGCAGCACTTCAATCTGGTCGCCGGTGGGGATCGCCACGCCCAGGCCATTACGGAACTGCCGGGGCTTGTCCCCAAACTTCTCCAGCAGCTCCTTGCCAATCCTCTGCTGCTCGGTTTTGGTCTCCGCACCAAACTCCAGTGGCAGGTAGGCGATCAGGAAGGCCGGTTCCTTGTCGGGTATCTCACCGGACTTCGTGGGCCAAATCTCCACCCGATGCCCGGCGAGCCGGGCTTCCAACATCTCCTTGATCTTATCCCGTGTCTGGGCCTCATCACGCCCCACCGCATCGGCCTCCTGCTCGACCAGGAGCGTCACGTTCGGGTCTTTCTTGAAGCAGTAGCGAACCCCGTCGAAATGCAGGTAGAGGCACTGGTCTTTCAGTTCCTTGAGGCAGGCCAGGACGGTGGTGCTGTCCAGGTCAGGCCCCACGCACACGGCCAATAGCTCCGCCTCGCTGATGCCGGGCGGCAGCATTTCCGTCTCCGTGGCCCCTTCCCGGCGCTTGCCCCCGAACGAATACATCATGATCGCCGTGGCGATCCGGCTCGCCGGGCGCTTCAGGGCTTCAACGGGAAACTCCTTGGCCCGGCGCTCATCAATGCGCCGGGCACGGGCATTCGCGCCGATCAGATCGTGCTCCAGGACAGCCTGGAAGTCCGACTGCTGGCCTACTTCTTTGAAAAAGGCCAGCCGGACGGCGGGATCGTGCATGGGCACATCTCCCGGCCCCAGGACGGCCCGGCTGGTGCCCGCCTGGTGCGCGGATCGTAAACACGCCGCCAGGAACCGCAGGGCACCACGGGTGCGCTGAAACTCCGGGATCGCGGCCCACCGCTCGCGCATCAGGTCAATCAGGGCCGGATGGAACGGGTAAGACGACCGAACACGGTCGCGCAGCTCGATGCCCTCCTGCTCGGCCTGCTGCTGCTCGGCAGCGCCCTTGGCGTAAGCCCGGCGCATCTGGGTGACAATCTCCTGGTAAGCCGCCGCCGCTGGCGTGGCCTCCGCCGCCTCCGGCAGCTTGCCGAGCAACCGCCGCTGGATGACCAACAGGATTTCATTGCCCTCGACCGGCTCCCGGCGCTGGTCTTTACGGGCTGCCAGGTGGTCCAGTGTCTGGAGCAGGTTGATGTATTCCAGCGACTCGCGCTTGCTGGACTGGAGCGAGAACACCAGGGCCGTCTTCGGGCAGTTCCCGACCGCCGTGGTCAACCGCTTCACGAAATTGATCGTTTCGTCCCGGAGCGTGGTGTCACCGACGTTGATGCCGCCCGCGCTGATGAGGTATTCAAGCACTTCGTCCAACAGGATCAGGTTGGGCACGTC
This sequence comes from Verrucomicrobiota bacterium, assembly GCA_016871715.1. Classification (GTDB taxonomy): domain Bacteria; phylum Verrucomicrobiota; class Verrucomicrobiia; order Limisphaerales; family J093; genus VHCO01. The sequence goes on along the minus strand of VHCO01000067.1, from coordinate 21,794 downwards.
GCCCAACAGCTTGAGGATGTCATCCCCGCCAGGGGCAACCCTAACCTCATCGGCCTGGCGCATGATCTCGTAGCCCGCGTCGCCGCCCAGGGACCAGGCAATCCAGCCCCACATGGTCCTAGCGACCTTCTTCGTGCCGGGAATCGTCTTGCCGTTGACCGCGCTGAAGAACTGGCCGTCGAACACCGCCGTCCGCGCCTCGTCCGGTCGGGGCATGGCCTTTCCTTCGGCGATGACATCCAGGGCCTTCCGCTTCCTGGACGCATGGTAGAGCGCCGCCAGGGTGTGGGACTTGCCGCCGCCGAAGGCCGTCATGAGCTTGAGCACCCGGTTGCCCGCGCCGCCGTCCAGGCGCGAGAGCACGTCCTGGAGCAGCGACCGCAGCCCGTTGGTCAGGTAGGACGACCGGAAGAAATGCTCCGGGTCACGATAGACCGCTGGCACCTGCGGGTTGCCGTCGCTCAACGGGCCGAGGTCGAGCGCGAAGATGTCCTCGGAGAAATTCTCCGCCAGGACATCGGGATGTAGGGTGACGGATTCGACCCAAGGTTTCAGTGTGGTGGTGCTCATAAAACTTCAACCGCGAATGGACGCGAATTCACGCGAATGATTCTCCAGCCAGTGGTTGGAGGAATTGTCGCACCACTGGTGCGACTTTTCCCCGGCCCGCATTGTCATGATGGACGTGCAATTCGCGTTCATTGGCGTGGATTGGCGGTTCGTGTCCATCAGCGATTCCTTTCCAGAACGATACGTTCCCATTCGAGCTTCGCTCGCTTGAAATTCAGAATGACTCCCACCTTGTGGCCTGTGATCTTGAGGTAGTTCAGCATCTGCCCGCGTTCGTGGTCAGTGATGGCCTCGATGACCTTGGTGTCAACCACCAGGGCATCGAACGCGATCAAATCCGGGACGAATTCCCCTACCGCAACGCCCTTGTAGCGCACCTCGAAGCGGGGCTGTTGGATAAACGGGATTTGCTTCAACCCGAATTCCACCACCAAGGCGTTCTCGTAGGGCTTTTCGATCAGCCCATGCCCCAACTCGTTGAGAACCTCGATGGCGCACCCAACGATTTGATAAACCTCGTTCTTCAACAGCAGTTTTTCATTCGCGTCCATTGGCGTTCATTCGCGGTTCACTTCTTCGTCGGTTGTTTCTTCGTCGGTTTCGAAAGCTTCTTGGCCTGCTGCTCCAGTTGATTGACGCCCTCGAAGCCCGCAGCGTCCTGGGCGTCTTCCAGTTGGCGGCGCTGCTCGTCGAACCTGTCGAACTCCAGCTCGGCCGTCTTCTTCGCCTCCTCGGCGGAGATGCGACCGGCGTGCTCCAGGATTTCCTTGTCGCTGAGACGCAGGAACCCATCCAGCTTGGCGATCCAGTCGCGCATATACATGGCGCGGCGCTCCATCGCCTGGAGTTCCGCGAAATCCAGGTATTGCGTCACGATCAGGCTGAGCTTTTTCAACTCCTCCTCCGTGAGGTAATTCTTGGCGATGGCCACGTCCGGTTTTCGCACCTTGGCCCCCTTCCACGAGGTCAGTCCCATGTGCGGCTTGGCAGCGTCGGCACGTTCCACGATCAACTCCGCCGCTGTGCGACCGTGGATGGCCCAGTGCATCTTGTTCTGGACGGTTTGGAAGAAAAGCTGCGTCATCTCGGCGGACGGATCGTAGTCCATGCTCGTCCGGTAGATGTCGCACACCTTCCGGTAGAAATTCCGCTCCGAGACCCGTATTTCCCGGATGCGTTGCAGCAGCTCGTCGAAGTATTCGTTCTTGGTTCCGCCCTGCTTGAGCCGCTCGTCGTCCAGGACGAATCCTTTCACCAGGTATTCCCGCAACCGTTCCGTGGCCCAGCGTCGGAACTGGGTGCCCCGGTGGGAGCGCACCCGGTAGCCGACCGCCAGGATGGCCTCCAGGTTGTAGCAATCCACCATGCGCGTCACCGCTCTCCCGCCTTCGGTTTGAACTATTCGGAATTTCCGAATAGTTGCCCCCGGCTCCAGTTCCTTTTCCGCGTAGATGTTGCCCAGGTGCTCGTTGATCGTGGGCACCGTCACCTGGTAGAGGTCCGAGAGCATCCGCTGGCTCAACCACACCGTGCCGCCGTCCAACCGGACCTCGATGCGGGTTTGCGCGTCCTCGGCCTGGTAGAGAATGATCTCCGATCCGGAAGGAGCGCCGGGCTTGGCTGGCTTCTTTTTGTGTTGGTCATTCATCTTGTTTCAACCGCGAATGGACGCGAATGCACGCTAATGAACTTCCGGCCAGAGGACTTGAGGGTTTCCGCCACCTTGGCTGCTTTGATAGAAATAGCCTGCCATTCATTCTGCTATTCGCGTTCATTGGCGTTCATTCGCGGTCGGTCTGGTCTGGCGTTCATTCGCGGTTACAGAAGTCTTTCCTGGCCCTTGCGCCGGTCGGCCTGTTCCACCGGTGAAATGAGCGCCCCCTCGACCACGCTTTGCCAGTTGGCCATGAGCTTGCCCAACGCCGCCAGTTCGGCGGTGGGGGACACATCGCCCAGCTCGCCGCCCTTGAGGGCTGGCCCGGCGAGCGCCTGGGCGACCAGGCGCAGTTGCTCGCGGTTGACTTGCGACTCACTCAAAAACTCGGCCAACTGAGCCGGGCGCTTTTCCATCAGCCAGAGTGTCCGGTGTAGGGCGTCCACGAGTGGCGCGGCCTGGCCGTCATCGGTGGGCATCCCCAGGTCTTCGTCATTGCTGCGCTCGGAGAAGTCGCGCAACCGATACTTGCCCTTTTTCTTCTCGACCAGGTTGTCCGAGCCGGTGGTCAACCCGTTCGGGCCGTCTAGTTCAACGTGCGTGCCGTTGGAAAAGATGATGGCCTCACCGGCCTCCAGCTCCACCGCCCCGTAGGTGTAACGCCACAGGATGTAGAAGCGCGTCGCCGCATCCAATCCGGCCAAGCTGACTTGCCCGCGCTTGCCACCGACCTCCTTCGACAGCCGGGCCAAGATGGATTCCAGCACAGCCGTCTCGACCTCGGTCAGGAACCGCTCGGCGGGCACTTCTTCGCCGTTGGCGAACTCCACGCGAGCACACCGCGTGAAGGCCCGGAGTCCGGCACCCACGCAGGAGATCACCAGGTCGGCACCTGAGATGCCAGCGTCCCACAAGGTGTCCACGCGCTCGCTGACAATCTCCTCCAGTTCGGGACGAACCTCCGACTCAAAATTCCCCGCCTTCGCGGCCCCGCGCTTGCGGGCGACGAGGAATATGCTGGAGGCAAGCGCAGCATCGTTTTGATGGGCCGCTCGACCCTTCTTCTCCGTGTCAAGAGGCCACGCTTCACGAACCTCATAACCGGCACGTCGAATGGCATCAACGAGTGTGCTCCACCCCAGCGTGGTTTTGTGGGCGTAAACCATAACCAGCACGCCGCCAGCCTTGGTGACCCGGTGAGCTTGCTGGAGAGACTTGAACAGGCTGTCTTCGTAGAACGTCTTCGCAGCTTCCTTGCCGCCCTGGCGGTAGGCGGCGGCAACGCACTCCTTCTTCTTGGGCGTTAATTGACCAGCGAAGTGCTCAGGGTAAATAAAACCGATTGTTGGACGCAGCCAGACATAGCACACGTCCGAAAGCTCAGAGTAGCTCTCGTTGTCGTAGTAGGGCGGATCGGTAACAACAGCATCGAAGAAACCTTCATCGAACGGCAACTCCGTAGCAGAACCGCGAAGACATTTTGCTGGTAACCGGTGTTGGCCCTCCTGACGTATCGCAGCGGTGATGAACAAGAGATTACCCCAGGCATCGCCACTGCCGCCACCGAACATATTGAGTTCCGGGTAATCCCACATCATGGCGAAACGCTTCATCGAGGCGATGCTCTCAATCTTCTCGCCAATGTTGTTCCATCGGGACAGTGCGTTGGACTTGTCCGTCAACCGACTCAGCCAAAGTCCGAGGCAAGTAGTGATTGCCTTTGCCCGATCTCCCGACGTTCCCTCCTTGAGCATGGCCACGTGAGCGCGATGAATCTCGCGGGCCATCGTCAGCAGCGTCAACCGCTGGCGCGGCGTGAACATCTGCCGGAACGTGCGGATGCCATACAGGTAGCTATTGCCTGTGGCGAGACCGGCGTTGCCGGTGGGCGGGATAACTTCATCAAGACTGCTGTTGCCGAGTTCCTTCTCCAGTTCAGCGGCACGCCGCTCAGCGATGGCTTGGCGTTCGGCTTCGCCCTCGGCCAAAGACTCGTCGGCAATGTAGAGCTTGCCTGAACCTTCAGGATTCAGTGCGATTACGCACATCAACTGTTGGCCGAAGCCTTTGCTATTGCCGTAATCGCGGACATAGGCTCCCTCGACCGCAGCCTGACAGAAGGGGCATACCGTGGACGAACTCTCGCTGCCTTCTCCGGGATCAAAGCCGAGGCCGGACACGGATTCAGCCTCCACAAGCTCAAAGCGGACGATCTTCCGTTTCTTGTCCGGTTGGGGCTTCAGAGCCACGTAGCCCGACTCCTTCTGACGCAGCCATGTCTGACGGTAAAGTGGCACCGTTCCCTGGCAGCTCGGATTCGGACACGAAGTAGTGCGCGTCCAGTAATACGCAACGACGGAAAGCCCATCCTGGGCGGCAACCGCTGAACCATGCCCCGGCAACGATTGCTGGGCCGTGGATGATTTGCCCTTGCGCTTGAGCACTGGGAACACGTCGGACACCTGGCGCTTGGTTTCCTCCAAGACCTTCCCGGCCCACCGCTCCACATCATCGGCGAGGGCAGCACCGAACTGCTGGGGGAACGTGATGGTGCAAAGCTCGATGAGGTAGGCGACCGGGTTGAGATCGAGGCCGTAGGATTCGCATCCGAGTCTGGCGGCTTCCAACGGGATCGCTCCTCCGCCCGCGAACATGTCGAGGACGCGAGGCCGAGGCTGCTTGCCATCCAGAATATCCTGGACCGAGACTGCTGCGCCCAACTCCGTCGAGAGTCGTGCGGCATGGGCCTTCAAGATGTGCAGTTGAGCTTCTTGGATCGCCGTAAGTGGGCCTGGATACTGGCACAACATCTTGATGAACTTCTTCGCGTTAGCTCGGCCCAGACTCCGGCGTTGGGCGTCGCTGCCCCCGTTCGGCACGAACTGCGACTGCGGGACCAACGCGCCATAGACCGCTGCCCGGCACGCAACCAGCGGACGCCTGGCCCGCCAGATGTGCAGCGTGGAAATGTGCCCTTTGGTGCGCGGCTCACCCGATGCCTCGACGCTGATGGCCTCAATGGGCAGGTAGTCCTCAATCAGGCGTTTGTCGTGGTCTTGATTCATGAAATTGCTCGCCAGGTCCACTGGTTGTTGTCATCGACCGTGATGACGATGTGGCCATCGCTCCGCGTGGAGACCATTCTGCGCTGCTCTCGGTTCTGGGCCAAACTGAAGTCGGGGGACGAATACCGGGAATCAACCGCAACTCGTGATGGGTCTTCACGCGGCCCGGCACTGCGTTCCGATACCACATTGAACATCTTGGTGGGGCCAGTCAGGTCGAACCACCCCGTCGAAAAGCCGGACGGGTGACCGTGGTGGGCCGCAATCAGAAAGTGAACCCCGCCTGCAAGCCCGCCCGTCACCGTGCGCTGGACTCCCACTTCATTCCTGAGTGAAGGATGAGCGGCCAGGAGCGCATCCGTGCCCTCGGTTTCGTTGTCCCCCATGAAGACGAACGTGTAGCCCCGATACTTGAGCACCGAGGCAAAGCTCAGGTTGTTGACGTAGGCGTTGTCCGAGGCGCTCACCTGTGCTGAGGCCGCTGATGAGATCGAGTAGTGGTTCAGCGTCATTCCTTCGCCCCAATCGGGCTGCTGGTCGGGTGGTATGGATTCACAGTAATGCGGTGGGCAATAGTGATTCCGGTAGTGCGTGAAGGCTTGCGTCGGTTCGTTCCCCGACAGCACACGCGCCCAGTCGAGATCAGAGTGGCGCAGAATGATCGAGGGCCGCAGCAAGTTCGTGATCTGTTCAATGTCCGCGATGTGGTCGTTGTGGGGATGGGTGATGATGAGCTTCGTCAGGGCGTAGCCGTTCCGTGCCTGGAACTGATGCCTCCGCTCCGCCAGCCAAGCCACGGGCGAGAAGTTGTCCGAGTTACCGCAGTCAATCAGCACCAGCCGATTGGATGGGGTCTGGATGGCCACGCACAGGCCGCGCCCAACATTGAAGACTATGACCGCCAGGCTCATCAGTCACCCCCTCCTTTCGAGCCTTTGCCTCCGGCCTTGCTCGCGTTCAAGAAACAGAGCCAGGCGGACTCGGCGTAGCGGAAGGCGATGGACTTGGCGACCTTGGGCAGGACAGCGTATCGGACCGCCAGGACGACGACCACGACGACCATGCCAACGATGGCCAACCCGCCGTGCAGAGTCTTCTTGTGATCCAACCACCAGGGCACCCCGCACGAGATCGCGGCCAGTCCCGCCAACACCGCGCACAGCCACGCGCAAGCCAGTGTGTTTCGTATGAAACCGTATTCGGCATTCTGGCTGGTCCACACACCCTTGGGGTCGTGCTGGCGAAGATACTGGCGGACGAGCCGGAACGCCTCAGTCGCTTGCTCGCGCCACTTGGCGGGGTCACCGGCGACTGCTTCCAGGTCGATGCTGTAAATGTCGAGGACGGCCTTCTGGATCGCCTTCTTGGTCGCGCCGGGGAACGTCTTGTCGGTGTCCGAAAGCACGGTCAGCGACGGTGAACCTCCCCATGATTTCCACAGCGCCGGTTCGCTTCGTCGCCCAAGGAATGCGACAACGTGTGAGAACAGGTAGATCACCAGCAGCACGAGGGCGGAGGCGAGCGCCGTGGACATCAGGGTTGAAGCCGACACCAAACCGAACGCGAACAGCGGCAGCAGGACCGGGGACGCGATCAGAGCTGCGGGCATGAGCCGGGCGCGGATTTCATAAGCGTCGAAGAATGACATGCGGTTAGGGGCCTCCTCTCTCACCGATAGCCTCGGCGTCGCAGCGGTCGTTTATTGAGTGTCGGTCGTCGGTCATGATATAGAGGTCATGGTATCTTCGAGTCGATGAAGCCGTCCACGGCCTGAACAAAGTTCTCAATTCGGTCCACGGCAGTAGCGGTGTAGGGTCGGGTAATTCGTTTGAGGCTGTGCTTATTCTTCTTTCCTTTACCGAGGTCGCCCTCATGAACGATGTCGTGCCTACGATCCACGTAGGGCTGAACGATCTTTTTGATCTTCTTCCTTGAAGTCCCAAGGGTCTTGGCTGCGTGAAACCATGCATCTTCACAACCCAGAACCTTGAGAGCATTGTCGATCTTGCCAACATTCTGAATCGTCGCATCGGCCAGACTGCGCCGAACGATTGTGGCGACATGTGCGAGCGGGCGCTCCTCAAGCATGATCTCGATCAACCGGTCATGAGTTGTCCCGGCCCTAATCGTCTCCACCAGTTTGCCTGGCAAGTTCCGCCCGGCTTTCATACGGACGAGCGGGACAACTTTTTCTCCAATCTTGTCATGGAAGTATGCGTCCATTGCGGAGACGGCGAAAACCACAGCCGCCCGGAGAATGTCCGCATACTCTTGGCGGGGTGCTCCAATTGGACATAGCTCTTGATGCAACGCGATCAAACCTCGTGCCCTGTTGATGGTTGCCCCGAATGCTTCTTTTGCCGTCATACTTTTCCTGCCTCTCTCCTTGCTGCCTGCTCGATGGCGTCGGCGGCCACGTCGAAATACCGCGCCGCCACGATCTCCTTCTTAGCGTGGTCCAGATGCTTGGCCGGATTCTGGATGCGGAGCGGCGTCGGATCGGGATTGTTCAGCGGGTTCCAGACCACGTAGAGCCAGTAGCTGTCGCCGAGCTGGACGGCGCGATACCATTCGTTGACCGTGAGCCGGATCGTCGCGCCCTTCTTCCGCCCCTTGACCTCGATCCTGCGGATGCCCTTCACCGGATCACGGTAGCCGGTCTGCGGATCGGCGGGGCCGTGGCTACGGATGTCGAAGCCGATCTTCAGGTGCCCGACCCGCTCGCATTCCCAGCCGCGTGATTGCTCGAAGGCGACCACCACGTCCTCGGCAGCCAGCTCGCTCTTGCGGTTCAGCTCCGGCTCCAGTTCATCCGTGAAATCTGCCGGTGCCCCGGTTCCTGCCTGCCGCGCCCGCCCAGACGCAATCAAGTCCTTGAGCCACTTGCGTCCGAAGCCAGTCTTCAAGTGCTTCTCACGTTCAACGGCAGCTTCCCGTGAATCAAATTCCTCGTAATGAGCGATGCGAACAGGCTTGTGACTGGCCGTCCAGTCGGCACCTTGCCCGCTGCAATGCTCGAACCATCGGCGGCGGAGATTGTCCGTCTGCCCGATGTAGTGGCTGCCGTCTTCGCACTCCACCGCATACACGTAGAACACACCTGGGCGCGGCGCAGGCAGGTCAGTCGCGGGGACGACCAGGGCGGTTGCGATGTGGCGCACCGGGCCGGTGCGAGCAATCGCCAGCCGGTCCAAACCCGCCATGCGTTCCTGGCGGATGCGCTTCAGGTCGGCCAGGTCGTTTTCGGCCCGTTGCCGGGCGATGGCGACCTCCGTGGCTCCCAACTGTTCCCGCTGGCGCAGGGCCATGACGCGATCTTGGGCGGCGCGGATGCGGGCATCGAATGACTTTTGCAGGTAGTCCCGGCACACCTGGACAAACTGGCGGCGCTCCTCCTGACAGAGCTGGCGGCGCTCACTCTGGTAGGTGCTCTTGACGAAATCCATCGCCGGACCTGGATCAACGGGTGACACGTTGGCCGGGGGCGCTGGATGGGCGGGCAGATCGAGCAGGCAATCAGCCGGGACTACCGCGAACCGGTCGGCGGCACCGCCCGTGAAGTCGTCGCGGACGGCTACGACCTCGCCGTAGAGGTTGAGACTGTCGGCCTTGGTGTTCTGGCCCCGGACCGTGATCTCGAAAAGGTGCAGGTTGTAGGGCACCTGGGCCGTGGCATCCACATAAACCGCAATCCCACCTGCAAGGCCAACGAGCTTTTCGTTTACTTTTTCGTCCACGACCGCGTAGAGCGGATGGCCGGGGCCGAGCAGGACGGCATCCACATGCTGGTCGAGGTCGAGATGATCTTTGTGGAAGGTGAGCTTCCGGTAGGTGGGATCGGGCTTCCCCAAGCGTCGAACGGCTGCCAGGCGGTCGGAGCGGAGATCAGCCAGGACGTGCTCGATACGCCAGAGGCCATCGGCTCGCGGTTCCACTTTCAGCCCGACTTCCCTACAGGACTTTACGAACTGGTCCTCGACATAGCGCGGCATCAACCGGCGCTCCTCGGCCTCGGCGTTGGCCCGCTGGAAGCCGGAGAAGTCCACGTTGGCGCGAGCCAGGGCGATGCCCGTGGCCTTTTCGTATTGGAGCAGCAACTGCGGATCGACCTTCTCGATTTGGTCCAGGTATTCCTCCAGGCGGCGCGGGTCATGGGCCGCTTCGCGCAGGATTTCGGGCAGGTTTACATCGCTCAGGGCGAGAACCTCGCCGACCACGTCAAAGATGCGATCCGCCAGCACCGCCCGCATCTGTTCCAGCTTCTCCAGTAGCCGCTCCAGGATGCGGCCCTCGATGACCGGCTGGCCCTCTTCGGACTCCGAGGCCACGAAATTGAACGCATGGACATCGCGCTCCTGGCCGATGCGGTGGATGCGGCCCAGGCGTTGTTCCAGGCGCGTTGGATTCCAGGGGAGGTCGTAGTTCACGATCAACCGGCAAAATTGCAGGTTGATGCCCTCGCCAGCGGCTTCGGTTGCGACACAGACCTGGCGCGACGTGCGGAAATCTTCCTGGGCGCGTTTGCGCTCGTGGGGATTCATCCCGCCGTGGATTTCGCAGGTGGTGTAGCCCCATTTCTTCAGGTGCTCGCACAGGTGGTTCAGCGTGTCCCGGTGCTCGGTAAAGATCAGGAGCTTGCCCCGGCCATCGGCCAGCTCGCCGAACTCAGCGCGTTTCAGACAGTCGTGTAGGGCCGTCAGCTTGGAATCCGCCGCCAGCTCTTTCACGCGCCGGGCGCGGGCCAGTAGTTCCTGGAGGGCGGCGATCTCGCTTCGTAGCTGGTCCAATTCCACGGCGGACGTGAACTCGTCCACCAACAGATCGAGTTCGGCGTCGTCGAGGTCGTCCTCGTCTTGCTCGGCATCCGTCAAGCGTCCCTGGAGCTGGGCCAGGCGCTTGGCACGTTGAGCAGGGGGCAGGTTTTCCAGTTCTTCGAGGAGGTCTTGCTGTTTCTGAAGACGGCGGCGGATGGATTCGTAGATCGCCATCGTCGAGCTGGCCAGCCGCCGCTGAAGCACCGTCCGGGCGAGCGCCACGCTCTGTTTCTTCTTGCCTGTGGCCTGGGGCAAGAAGTCGTTGATGTAGGCCGTGACCGCCTTGTAGAGGTCATACTCCTCGCGGTTCAGCCGGAAGGTGATCGTGTGCGCGTGGCGGTCAGGAAACAGACGGCAGCCGTCCAGGTCTTTCAGGTCTTCTTTCAGCCGCCGCAGTGCCCACGGGCAGTCCGGCCCCAGGCGTAGGATGTCACGGCGGATTTCACCGGCCTTGTCCGCCAGCCGGTGCGGCTCCGGGAACAGGTCGGGATCGAGGAGCCGAACGAAGTGGGCGAAGCGATCATCGTCGCCGTGGTGCGGTGTGGCCGTCAAAAGCACGACGTGATCGGCGTCGGCGGTCAGCTTCTCCGCGAGTTGGTAACGCTTGGTCTTCTCGGCCTCGTCGGCCCGCGACGATGACTTCTTGGTGTAGGCCGAGCACTTGTGGGCCTCATCCACGATCACCAAGTCCCAATGCTGCTGCCAGACCCGTTCCCGGACTTCCTCCTGTTTGGCGTAATCCAGCGAGGCGATAACCTGGGACGACCGCTGCCAGGGATTGGTGAGCTGTTGCTGGTCCACCGCCGAGAAGATGATGTCGAACGACTCGCCGAACCACCGGAGCATTTCGTCCTGCCACTGAATGGTCAGCGGTGACGGGCACAGGATGAGCACGCGCTCGATGGCCTCCCGGAGCTTCATCTCCTTGACGAGCAAACCAGCCATGATCGTCTTGCCCGCGCCGGGATCGTCCGCGAGCAGGAATCGCAGCCGTGGCTGCGGCAGCATTTTTATGTAAACAGCTTCGATCTGGTGCGGGAGCGTGCGGATGCCAGACAGGCTGACGGCGAAATGCTTGTCATGGGCGTAAGCCAGCCGGATGCGGGCGGACTCGACCAGCAGGCGCAACTGCTCGGCGTTGACGGTCGCCGCCTTGGTCTCGACCGGCGCGGCTACTCCGGCGAGCGCGGCGGCTTCCTCGGCGGTGATGACGGCTTCGTCCAGGGAACCATCAGGCAACCGGACGCGAATCTCGAATCCTTTGCCCAGCGGACGCGCAGCCTCCAGCGTCACCAGAACATCGAAATGACCGGGCAGGCTGACCTGTTTGCCGAGGGGCAACTCGCTCATGCAAGGACCTCCAGGTAGGGCCGGATGACGCTCTCCACGCGGCACACTTTGGCGTATTTCAAGATTTCATCGACCGGGCATTTCCGCCGCCGCCGCAGGCACTCGCGCAAAGCGTCCAAGGCCACGTCCAAACCGATTTTTGCACGATACCTCACGCAATCCACGACCGTTCTGACGGGGTTCGTGATCGGAACGCTGACGCCCTCGATCACATGACTTTCCACGCCTGTCTTGAGCGATTTATCCGTGAACCGAACGATCCGCAGCGGTAGTCCTTCGATGGTTGGTCGCCGGGCTTTCCGATCAACTGCTACCCACACCAGGTCGGGCGCGTCGGACAGTAGCCCATGAAAACTCAGGGCTGAGAGGAGACAGATGACACCGTGCGGGACCAATTTGGAAACCGTGGCCAGATCATGATGCACACTCGGCTTACGGGTGGGGAGCCTGTAAACACCTCTGGCCGACTGGACGACCAGTCCCTGATCGAGCAGCCGCCGCAGGTAAACCGGGGCGATGCCGTGCCGGGCGAGGTCTTTGGGTCTCACGACCCCGATCTCCCCCACCAGCTTCAACGCTGTTTCGGTCTTCGTCATTGCCTTCATCTGTTACAATGTATCGGCGGCAAGCGCATTCGCCGACGATTTATAGCGATTTGACGGAAAGCGGTCAATCATGGATCGGAAGGTTTTTTGCTCCCGCTGAACGGCTTGAACTGCGGACCCCCAATGCGGGTGCGTCGTTTACAAAAACTGTTCCACGGCGAACAAGTGCCGCGCTCCGCATTTACACACTACCCGCTTGCCGGGTATGTAGTGGTGGGTCATGAGCTGGCGTCGAAAGCGAACTGGACCGACCGTTACGGAGCTGATCCGCATCGAGAAGATTCTCGAAGCCGATCCAGCAGTCCGGCGTCGCCTGGGGCGGAAGACGACTCTGGTCCGCAAGCGAACGGGCGAACGAACTTGGTTCGCCCCGCGAGTCGTGGCGGTTGCTCAGGCCATGATGGCCAGTAAGCTCAGCCCGGAGCGAGCGCCGGTGAGCCGAATCTTGTCCGTGGCCGTGCGGGTGCTTGGGGGCCTGAGCAAGAATGACTGAGTCACTGCGTGTAGGGTCGAGTAGATAGGTCGTGTGCAACAACAGAGGCCACGCAAGACCTATGATCGCATTCTTCATCGAACCACCGGTCGCCCTGTCTCCTTGTCTGGAGCGAGTGATGCCCGTCACGCCCATCCCCACCAAAACGTGCAGTTCAGGCTCCTCAAGGGCGAGACAGAAGCTTTTGCCCTGGGTTGCCCGGTGCTGCGCCAGTTGGAGTAGCAGGATGATGCTCTGCAAGGAAAGAACCCCCATGCCCTGACGCCGCGAGGGGATCGGAGGTCCGTCGGCAAACTGGAAGTGCGGTGTGATGGCTTCCAGGACGGAATCACTGTCCGTCCCGGTCAGGCGCAGCCGCAATTCTGGTTTGCGGCCAAAAAGACCTGCGAGTTCCTTGTTCACCCCCTCCACCAGATCCTTCAGTTTTGCATCCGTTTCCAGGGGGTGCTCTGGCTTCCACAGTCTGGCTCGTTCCTCGCGGACAGCATTGGCGGGCAGACCGCCCACGTGGGCAACTACGCGACGAAACAGTTCCGAGTCGAACGAGATCATGCGTTCCCACGCCCGATTCGCCGGAATCAGGAAGAACCCCAGCTCCTTGATTATGAGGGGCACCGGAACACACTGTTCTTCCGAAAACGGATCAGTGGTCGAGTCATCGTCGTGGAAATAGCGGACGGTCTCAACTTCGAGGCTCTCCTGGTCGAACCGTCCGGCAAACCCGATCTGTGCGGCCAGCAGGTTACCCTCATCAACTTTGTCGGCATGGAGTTGCCCGGTCGCGGGGTCATACCACTTGGGGACAGCCCTGCCGGGGCGGAACCAGTCGAAGTGATCGTCCGGCATGTTCGGCGCGAAATCCACAACGGTAGCCACGACCTGGATGCGGTCGGCTGGCTGAGGATCGCAGCCGAAGAAATCGTGCTCGGTCAGCGTCCGAATCAGCCGGTCACGGCCAAACAGCGTCGTCAGCGCCTCGATCACCGTAGTCTTCCCACTGCTGTTGGGGCCGACCAAGACGGTGTGCCGCCCGAAGTTGATTTTACCCTCCCGAATACCACGGAAGTTCTTGATCGTAAGGTCTGCGATCCTCATAGCATCAGCGACGGATTCCTCGTCACGCTTTCGGCACGATCAACGCCGCCTTGATCGCTTCGTCAACCGCCTGGACGGTGGTGATCTTGAGCTTCTGCGTGATCGCGGCGGGGAGGGCTTGGGCTTCGGCCAGGTTGTCGGCAGGGATGACGACCTCTTTCACACCGGCCTCGAAGGCGGCTCGCAGCTTCTGCTGGATGCCGCCGACCGGGAGCACCTTGCCCAGGATCGTGATCTCGCCGGTCATGGCCAAGTCGTTCCGAACCGGCAGACCCTTCAACGCCGAGATGATCCCGACTACCAGGGCGATTCCCGCCGATGGACCTTCCTTGGGCACGCCCATGAACGTCGCCAAGATGGCCACGTCGAAGCTCTGCCGCCACTCGGCGGTCACGCCCAGCTCCTCGTGCTTGGCCTTCACATACTGGGCAGCGGCTTCGATGCTCTCACGCATGACCTTCTGGATCGAACCCAGGGGAACGATTCGGCCCGATCCCTTCGTCGCCTGCATCTCGAACCGGAGGATGGCTCCGTGGTCGCCGCAGACGGCCAGGCCGAGCACTTCGCCCGCGGCTGGCTTGTCGGGCAAGGTGATGCGCTGGACGCGCTGGCTGTCCGGCAGGCTCGGGCTGATGATCTTGCCGGAGGCCGCGATCTCGACGCCGAGAGCGACCTTCTCATACTCGCCCGGCGAGATCAGGTGCAGTTGGTCGCGCACGCGCTGGCGCAACTCGCAGGCCAGCACCAGGGTCTCCTCCAACTCCTCGTCACTGAGCCGACCATCGGGATAGAGCAGCTTGAGCAGGCCCGAGGCGTTCTTCATGATGGCCCTCTGGTCCCGGCCAGACACGCCCTGGGCCGTCTTCGCCGTGTCCACGATCTTGAAGCGGGAGCGGATACCAGCCAGCAGATCCATCCGCCGCAGCTCGTGCAGGATCTCGCAGAAAAAATCGGTGATGAATCCGTAGTCCTTCGAGTAGCTGTTCGGTCGCAGCTTAGGAATCGACCAGCCGGGCAGAAACCCATGAAGCCGATCCAGGAAGGCGATCACCTGGAGGTAATCCGGCAGTGGCTCGAACAGGTGATAATACTTTTCGTGCGGCATGTTGCCCTGCACGTCGATGTTCCCCACCATGACCAGGCTCGCAAAGGCCAGCAGCTCCTTCTTGCCCCTGCTGAACTTCGCATCCTGCATGTAGCCCTGCATGATGCTGACCATCGTCTTCGGATCGGTGAAGTCCGTGTTGGCGATCTCGTCAAACACCACCGCGTCCCGCGTTCCGACCTCCCCAATCTTCCCGGTGTTCAGGTTGATGAAAAGCTGCGCCGGGGTCGCCTTGCCGCCCGAGAGCACATGGGCGTAGTAGCTGATGTTCCGGTAGAGGTAGGTTTTGCCCGTCTCCCTGGGGGCCAACTCGATCTGGTTGACGTTGCTCTCCGCCAGCGGCACGCAGCGGCAGATGTAGAGCAGCTTTTGCCTTCGGTTCAGCGGCTCGGGATCGAGACCGCACGAGTTGACCAGGATGTCGATCCACTCGTCGGTGGTGAACTGCGACCGCTTCTCGATGAACTCGTTCAGGTTGATGACGCTGATCTGGAACGGTGTGAACGAAACCACCTTGAACGGGCGGATCTTCTTGCTGTGAATCTCGGACTCGTCGTAGGTCAGCTCGATGGTGCCCCACATGCCGCCCGAGAGCAGCATGGGATACTGGTTCACGATGCTCTCGGAAATGTTTACAAAGTTCTCGTTGATGGCGGAGATTGACCCCCAGTATTTGTCCTCCGTCTCGACCAGCCGGGCTTCCAGGCTGGCGATAATCGAGTGGTTCCGGTTCTCGCGGATGTAGTGACGGATCTTCTCGGCTTCGGCACCGTGAACGAAATTCTCCTTCAACCGCCGCACCACCTTCTCCATGTCGGCGTGGAACGTCTCCTCGGAGCAGTAGTTGTCGATCAGGTATTCGACCACGTAGCGCGGAAACTCGTCCACGCCGGTATTGATGGTCAGGGCCTTGTTGACGACCTTGCCCTTGAACACGTCCTTGACCTTTAAATTCATGGTTTCTGGGAGGTTGACAGACTCGCTCCCGCCTTAAGCCAAGTGCGGCCGTTTTCAGTCAGGCGGTATTTCTGCCGGCGGCTGTTGGGTTTGTCAGGGATGGTAAGCTCGACGAATCCGGCCCTCATGGCTGGATGCAAGTAGTTCTTGCGGAAAGTTGGCCGGTGTTTGACCCGGAGAGCTTTTCGGAGCCCGCTCGACGACTGCTCGCCCTGAAACAGCACCCTCAGCAGGCGTTCGACTGGATCGCTTGACTGGGTCGGCGACTGGGTCGGCGACTGGGTCGCTGGTTCTGCCAGCGGACCCTCACCGGTGAGTTCACCTCCGACTAGTTTGGTCCCCGAAGGCTCACCCGTGGCGGCGCGCGCTTGGGGATGGACTGGCAATCGGGTCATGAAATAGGAATGATCCGCATCGAACTCGAAGTCCGGCGGCGGCGAGCCGTTGCGTTTCATCGCCGCGAGGATCTTGGGGATGCCAGTCGAGCGCCCTTCCGTGATCTCCAGTTCTTTGAGAAACTCGCCGATTCGCCGGTTGCGGTAACGGCGTGGCACCGCCCGGCCAGCCCGCAATTGCTCCAAGCGGACCGAGCGATCGGGACCCGGATAACTCAGCACGATCAGTTCCTCCGCGGAGATGCGCACCTCGACCGGTTCGCGTTCTTCGTAGCTCCGATGGTAGATGGCGTTGGCCAGGGCCTCCTCGATGGCGGCATAGGGGAAGTTCGCCACGCGAGTGGCCTCGGCCCGGTCGGGATGCTTGATGACTATCTCGGTCAGGTAATTGCGCCGGATGAAATCCAGCGCCTCGCGCAGCATCCGGTGGATCGGCCCTTGGAAGACCTTTTCCGTGAACCGATCTCCGCCCGCCCCCTCCGGAAACCACACCACATCAATCTGCGTCGTCGGGAAGAACCGGTGCGGCGCCGCATTGAAGAACAACAGGCCAACGTTCAACGGGAACGGGGCTTCCTTGGGACCGCCTACGATGTTCATCTGCCGCCCGAGGGTTTCGAGGGGCATGGTCCGGGCGGGCTTGTCCAGATCGCTTCCCACCTCCGTCAGGAACTCCCGAATCAGGTTTCGGGAAAGATCCTCAAGGCGGGCCCGTTGATTGACCCGGTCATCGAAGGGGACCGTCGCGGCGAGGGTGAGCAATTCCTGCTCGTCGCCGCCCCTGGCCCGGACGGTGCTCGATCCTTTCCGGATGAAGTAGGCCCATTCCCTGGCGTCCTTGCCGAGGCTCAACCTGGCCTTGTAAGGGCGTGTCTGCCCTCCAGGCGCCCAGAGCACCAGGACCTGTTTTCCCTCCAGAACCGCCGGCACCATGATGGGATGGTAGAACGGCTGCAGGGCCCCGTGTCCGAGGTTGAGCAGTTCCTTCTGGATGGCGTCCATTTCACCGGCACTCAGCCCAACAGGCGGCAGCACGGGATGACCGTCCCGCTCACACACGCCGATGACCACATAGCCACCTCCGAGATTGTGAAAATCATTCGCAAAGGCACAGAGCGTGTGCAGCACCGCCAGCGGATTCCAGCCGGCCTTGAACTCCAATCGCTCCCACTCCACACTCTTGCCGTGTAGCAAGTCAGCGATGTTGATAGGCAGATTCATTATTTTTTCACTCCTTCGTCGTGAAAAAACAGTTGTTTCAGGGAATCCGCCGCCTCCTCGCCCCGGCCCTTGATCTGGCGCAGGTCGAGGTAGCTCTGCACCGGCGACGTGACCTTGGCGTCGCCCTTGGTTTCCGTGCCGTAGAGCACGCCGTCGTCGTAGGGGGTGATCAGATTGACGTTGGCCCCGCTCGTGACGGCCTTCAGTTCCAGGCGCTCGGCCAAGTCATCGAGGTTGCCAACCACATAGGCCATCGCCCGCTGGTAACGCACCATCGGCGCATACCGGGCCGCGCTGGAGAACCCGGCCAGCGCGTAGGCCGACTTGTCCTTCGCACACGCCTCGGCCAGTTGGCGCTCGAAGTCCGCGATGGGCCGGAGCGTGTAGAACTCCCGGACGGCGCTGCGGCGGAAGTCGTAGTTCTCCTCCCACTCCGCCAGCAGCCTGGCGGGGGCGGTGAGCCGGAAGCCGTCGTCGCCGGTTTCCACCCATTCCCGATCCACCAGCAGTTTCTTGACGTTGAACCCCTGGCCGAGGCTGACGCCCGCTTCCGTAGCCAGCGGCTGCACCTTCCACCATCGGCTCGGCGCGGACAGCAGCACCCGGAGCACCCGCTCGGCCTTGGGGGAGTAGAGTGACCGCAGATCGCGCTTTCGGGCGAACGGGTTCGCCTTGCCCTCTTTCGAGACGAACACCTGGTCGAAACTCAACAGGCAGTTCCCGGCCATGTCAGCGAAGCCGAAGCCCTCCTTGAGGCAGATCTCGGCGGCTTCGGGAGAAATGTACGGGGCCATGACCACGCCGTAGGCACCGGGCAGCTCGTTCTTGAACCTCAGCAACTGGTTCGTCGCCTCGCGGATCACGCGGGGTTGGCCCACCTTCCGCACTTCGACGACCAACGTGCTCTTGCCTCCGGGGGTCTTGACCTGGAGACGCAAGTCCGATCTGTCGTTCGCGGCGTTGGACTCCTTCTCGACCCGCACGAACGGCACTCCCTGGAGGCACTTCAACAGTGCCTCCCTGGCTTGATCCATTAACGCGATCTCTTTCATTGAAACAGTCATTTTCAACTGATGCTGAAAACTACACTTTGGATGAAAGTGCCGCAAAGCCCGATTTTCACCAAAGCACCCGCTTTCAGCAGGTGTTGAAACATTCATCCCCAATGGGTTGCAGAACTGACGATGGCTAAAGCAGGCGCGGTGCGAAGGTGTGGATGTCCTTTGCCAGGATCTCGCGCACGATCTCGACCGACCACTCCTCGGTGACCTTCCGCTCCTTCTCCTTTTCTTTGTCCACGTCCAAGGCCAGGTCTTTTAGGGGGACGAAGCTGCCACTCAGGGAAGTTCCCCGCCGCTCGAAGAACTCCGCGCTGCTCAGCACCACGGCAATGTCATCCGTCGCGGCTTTCCACTCGTAAACGATAGCCACATGCTGGGCGCTCCGTTCTCCCAACTCGGAGTAGATGGCCCCCTGGAGACTCAACTCGTGAGCGTCGATGCTGAGCCTCAACTCCTCCTGGACTTCGCGTAGGGCGCATTGGATCAGGCAATCCCCGTTGATCTGATCTTCCTTCCGAACGTGGCCTCCTGCCCAGATCACAAGTTTCTCGTGCAAGGGATTATCGTCGTATCGCTCCTTCCTGCGAAGCCTGAGCACATCGCCGCTCTTGTTGCGGATTACAACCACCGGCAATGCCTGAACCCGAGACTTGTCGGCCTCAACCTGTTCCCGAGGGGCGAAGTTGCCTGTCTTATTGAAGGCGGCTACCAGCGCCGTCGCTTCGGCGATGGGGAGACACCGCTTGGCTCCAAACAGTTTCGTCACTTCGGCCTTCGGCAGCGAAAGAATGTCCTCGCGCAGGTGCTCCTCTATGACGTTGAGAGCGAGATCAGCAACAATCTCCGCGGTTTTCTTCGCTCCGTCCTTGGCCTGGCCGGAGGAGGTATCAATGTTGAAAATTCGGAAGTCGTTTTTCATCCGCTCAGCAGCTTCTTTGGTCGTGTTCAGCATTTGATTAAGAACGTCCGGGTTCATGATCGAGCCTTTCCCGCCCTCGACCGGCAGGAGGCCCTTTTCCCGTGTCATGGAGTCCGTGGGGGAAACGGTCATGACAAAGACCGCCGAAATCCGCTTCCTCCAATCGTCGATCCTCAAGAACTTCTCGATGAGCTGGCGGTCTTGAGGCCGAATCCGTTCAAGCCGCTCCATCAGGGTCAGCCAGCAGATGGAATCGAACAGCCCCCTATCCAGGATGAGGATGTGCGGATCTTCTGGGCGCGGTGGATTCTGCGTCTTCTCCAAAATCTGCGCCAACGTGGTGCAAGGTGTCCACACGTTGAAGTTGGCGTGTTTCTTGTCGCGGATGGGGCACACAGAGGCCCGCTCCACCACAACCTCAACGCGGAAGCCACACCGCTTCAGGAACGCCTGTAGCGCGTTCAGCGTGGTCGTCTTGCCTGCCTTTGGCACACCGGCGAACTCAAGCACAATTGGCTTTCTGGCACTCCCAAACCGTTCGGCAGCCTTCTCGGCCCTGATCTGCAATTCAGATTTCATTCGATCCTCACCGTTTGTTCGTCTGGTGCTTCACGCAGACCTGGTAATCTTCTTCCACGTCCACCTGGGCCTGCTCCCCAAGGGCGCTGAGGTCGCCGCCGCGTTCGTAGAGGAGCTTGCCCTGGGCGTGTAGGCCAGTCCGGCGGCAGTGGCGAATCCAGTCTGCCAGGGTTTGCGCGTCGGGACGCTGGCCCTCGGGGATGGCGTCCCCGGCTTCCAGGAGGTTACAGAACCGCTGGATCTTCCGGCGCACGGCGCGTTGACGCTCGCTGCCCTTTTCCTTTTTCTCAGGTTCGGTCAGCGGCGGACGCCAGTTGCCCTCGTCGGTCTGATAGCAGTAGTCCTCCAGGATCTCCTCCAGCATGGCCTTGGGCTTCGGGTTAACGGCGGCGACGTAGAACTCGAAAATATCGCTGTAATGGATGGCTTGGCGCTCCCATTCAGTGCGTTGAGCAATCAGCTTTTCCAGCCTCTCCGTCCTTTCCCGTATGTCTCGCACCAACTTGCCGCGCGGCTCATCCGACTTGCCTTGATCGACGGACTGGAGCTTTGTCCGTAGATGCGCGATCTCGGACTGCAACTCGTTGAGCTTCGACTCGCTCTCCTTCAGCCTTACGGCAGTGGTCTTGGCCAGGAAGTCGTGGATGCGCGTCCCGGCAGAGTCCGCCGTGGCGCATTCGGTTTCCTCAGCTCCGGCCTCCGATTCCTTGAGATGCCAGCGGCCCACCTGGTGAGAGCCAAGCAGATCAGGTTCCTCGTTCTCGAACAGGTTCTTCTTCACCGGCTCCTTGACCTCATCCGCGACCTCGCGGAGAAGTTCCTCAAAGTTGTGAGCTTCCATCTGGCCCTTGCGAACCAGATGACTCACTACCTCATCGTAAATGCGATCCTTGGTGGAACCGGGGTTGGCCAATAGACAATCCCGAATTACAGCTTGCGCCTTCTGTCGAAAGGTCGGGGTGTCTTCCGCGCCAGTGAAGTGAACCACCGACCGTTTCACGCCCGGTCTGCGCTTGCGGAAATTGATGACCAGATCGCGCTTCGTGACCTTCTCAGCGAAATACTGGTTGGTGGTCTTCGTCTTTGATTCGATGTAGAGGGCACCAGCAACTTCTTCGGGCACCAATTCCGCCTCAGCAGTTAAGTCCTGAAGCAATTCCCATGTGCCTTCGGACGTGTCATGATAGCAGATTGAAATGTTGCGACCTGGCCTCAACACCCGCGCCGCCTCCTTCAATGCCTTCCTCATCAT
Organism: Verrucomicrobiota bacterium; assembly: GCA_016871715.1. Classification (GTDB taxonomy): domain Bacteria; phylum Verrucomicrobiota; class Verrucomicrobiia; order Limisphaerales; family J093; genus VHCO01. The sequence continues at coordinate 659 of VHCO01000067.1, read as the reverse complement.
GTTCGCCCAGTCGCCCTCACTCTTACCGCGCTGCTCATTGACCACGATCTCGGCCCCATGCCAGCTCGTGTCAGCACGCAACCACGCCTCCCAGGCAAAGTTGAGTTCTCCATACTGGACAGTGCCGCCGTAAGGTGGGTCAGTGAAGATGTAGTCCACAGAGTTATCGGGAATGTCCAGTTCCTGTGCGTCCGCTGTGCTGATAGACAGGTCGGTGCATATGGGCTGAATTTCCTGGAAACCACGAACCATGTCTCCAAACGCCTCTTCCATGAACTTGCCAACATGAACGTCATGCTCTATCTGCGGGATGTAATAAGTCCCCTTTTGAATCCGTCCAATACCATCGCTGTTATGGGCCATCATCCGGGACGACTTGAGTAAAATACTCGTGAGCGTAAACAGCAATGAATCGCTCCAGATCTGCGATGCCACAATGTGATGCCTCAAGACCGCGAGTGCCCACAGGTTCCTCTTTGTGAAAAGGTCTGCCACTTCGTTCACGGCGTAGAGGCGTAAAGCGTCTCGCTGGTAGCGGCTGAAACCACGCATGTCAAATCCCTGCGGAAACCAGTGTGGGATAGGTGAAATGGACCCCAAAATTAAGACCAGCGGCTAAGCTAGGCTTTTCGAGGTCTGCTCGACGTGAGAAAGAGCAG